>JAGQIK010000226.1 GCA_020431405.1 Myxococcales bacterium | reverse complement strand
GTCGCCGAGCGGCTGGCGCGCTTCAAGCAACCGCGAACGATCCACTTCATCGACGCGCTCCCGCGCGACGACTACGGCAAGGTCCGCAAACACGAGCTTCGGAATCGACTCGAAGCATCAAAGCCCGCCTCGGAAGGGGCGGGGCAGCAGGAGGAATGAGAATGCGTAGCACCCTTACTCGAATCACTTTTGGCCTCGCCGCCCTCGGGCTGCTCGTCTTCGTGGCGGGCTGCTCCGATGACAGCACGCCCACCAACAAGGACACCGGGCCCGACCAGAAGGTCGGCGACATGGCCGTCGGTGACACGGCCACCGGCGACACGGCCACCGGCGACACGGCTACCGGCGATACGGCTACCGGCGACACGGCGCCGAGCAACCCCTACACCAGCGTCAGCGCGATCACGACCTACCTCGAGGGCAAGACGCTGACCATGAGCGGCAGCAACATCCCCAGCCACCCGCTCGGCTACGATCAGAACACCAACTTCGGCCAAGCCACGCAGTGCTACAGCAAGGTCACGATCAAGTCGACGTCGGGGCCCAAGTTCTCGACCACGTCGGACCTCGGCACGCTCACCGGCGCGCCCAACACCGGCGACACCGGCACCTGCGACAACGGCACGGTCTCGACCACGCTGACCTTCGACTCCACCGTCGTCGCCATCGAAAACGTCAAGAGCGACGGCAGCTGCTTCGACGTCACGGTCACCTACACCGGCTTCAAGCAGGAAGGCCGCGCCATGCTCAGCGCCGACGGCAAGACGCTGCGTATGGAGCTCTACTTCGAGGGCCAGGCCACCGGTCACCGCTGCGCCGACGGCGCTGTGGGCGCCTCTGGCGTCACCCTCAATGGCAACGCCTTCAGCGGCAACTCCGTTCAGGTCTATGACGTGACCGTCACGCCGTAGCTTTCGCGCTAGTTACCCGCCGTCGCGGCGCCCGTCTGGAGAGGCACCACTATGAAACGGTCAATCTCGAAAGCGGGCGTCGCGCTCGTGCTCGCCCTGCTCGCCGGCGCGGCGGCGCTCGCGCTGCCGGCCTCACCCGCCGCGGCACGCGGCGCGGTGGCGGTACCCGGCGTCAATTTCAACGACTGGTACGAGTCGCGCAACCGAGACAAGGACGCGCTGCTCTACGAGTTCAGCCTCATCAACTACTTCTTCGTGCGCGCCTCGGCGGCCAACGCGCTGCCGGACCCAGCCGGCCTGCGCGGTGTGTCGCTGGGCCCCTTCGGCGCGCCCGCCGGCAGCTCGACGCGCATCGCCGACGGCAACAACTACCTCGTCGAGCAGCGCTGGATCCCGGTCATCTCGTTCAGCCCGTTCTTCACCGCGGGCTGGGCCACCTTTCGCGCGATGATCGAGGTCGACTTCACCTGGGGCGTGGCGGCAAACGCCGTGCAGCAGAACCAGGGCGGCGGGCTCAACGCCGACCAGGTCAACATCCAAACCAAGGCGGTCTACGCCGCGATCTTCCCGACCAAGAACGAGCACAAGCTCGCCCTGCAGCTCGGCACGCAGCCGCTCTACGACAGCATCTACAACCCGCACACCACGTCGCTGTTCGACATCGTGCGCACCGGCTACAAGCTGATGTTTCTCGGCACCGACGGCACGGCGGCGACGATCTACAACAGCTACTTCGGCGTTCTGGCCAAGGCGGCGTTTATCCCCATCGGCGCCTCGCAGCCGGACAAGGCGACACAAAACGACCCGTCGTTTTCATTCGCCTGGATGCTGCAGCTCGACGTGGCCTACCCGATCATGCCCGGCACCGTGCTGGGGCTTTCGTTCTGGCGCTTGCAGGACGACACGCGTGGGCGCGCCTTCGCCTTCGAGGGGCTGCTCAACAGCGGGCCGGCGTCGGGCGGGCTGTCGTCGTTTACCGGTACGGCCAAGCTCGGCATCGACCAGCCCGAAGGCAACGTCAACTACCTCGGCTTCAACTTCCACCACAACCTGCAGTTCAACACCAGCGACTGGGCCTTCTCTGGCTTCTTCATGCTCAACTTCGGCAAGTTCACCACGCAGAGCCAGAACTCGCAGAATCCAGAGGTCAAGGTGCTCGGCTTCGCCGCCGACCTCGAGGCCAACTACAACTGGGGCCAGACGCGAAACGACGTGATCACCCTCGAGGTGGTCTACGCCTCGGGTGACGACAATCCGCAGGACGACACCTACAGCGGGCCGTTCACGATGAACTACTACGGCCTGCCGGGCGCGGTGTGGTTCAACCATCGCTGCCTGATCCTGTTTCCGTTCACCAGCACGGTGAACAACTACACCGGCGCGATCACCGACATCTCCAACCAGGGCTACGGGCTGGTGACGGCCATCGCCACCGGCGCCTGGGACGTGATCCCCAACAAGCTCAACGTCAAGCTCGGCGCGGCGTTCGCGATGGCCTCGGCCAAGCCAGCCGATGTCGACGTCAACGGCGAGACGATCTCGCGCGGCCGCTTCGTCGGCGCCGAATTCAACGCCGAGGTGAAGTATCACCTGCGCTATCTGATGACCATCGGCCTGCACGGCGGTGTGATGCTCAAGAGCAAGGACGGCTTCTTCGCCGGCAACGAGCTGGTCAAAGGCCATCCCTGGGCGGCGTTCACGACCTTCACTTGGTACGCGTTCTAAGGGGGCCGACGATGAAACGCACGCTCAGTTTGCCGACCCTCTCGATGGCCCTGCTGCTGCTGCTGCTGCTGGCGCTGCTGCTAGGCAGCGGCGGCTGCATCAAACGCTACCGCACGGCGCCGGCGCTCGAGTTCGCGCAGCTTCCCTATCGCTCGCTCGACGGCAAGACGTGGCCGCACAAGAGCATTCGCGCCAAGGCCGTGGCGAAGCGCTACAAGATGAAGCGCGCGCCGCGCGTGGTCTACGTCGAGCTCAACCCGAGCGGCGGCCAGACGCTGGTCTTTATCCACGGGCTCGGCTCGTACCTCAAGTTCTGGCGCTACCAGCTCGACACCTTCGCCGCCAAGGGCTATCGCGTGATCGCGCTCGACCTGCCGGGCTACGGCAAGTCGGACAAGCCGGCGTCGTTTCCGTACACCATGGAGGCGATGGCCGACGTGGTGCGCGAGCTGCTGGTGCAGCTGGGTATCCGCAAGCCGGTGTTGATCGGCCACTCGATGGGCGGGCAGACGGCGCTCTCCTACGCGATCCGCTACCCGCGAGAGCCGCGCGCGGTGGTGCTGACGTCGCCGGCTGGTTTCGAGACGTTCTCCAAGCGCGAGCAGCTGTGGTTCGCCAAGGTGCTCAGCGTGCGCCTCATCGAGGACACGCCCGAGTACGCGATCTGGGGCGGCGTGCGGCGCAACAACTTCTATCGCTGGAAGCCCGACTACGAGTGGCTGATCGAGGAGCGCACGCGCCTCAAGAAGGCCAAGCAGTTCGAGCAGTACGCCTACGCCAACGTCAAGAGCGTGACCGGGCTGGCGCGAAACGACTTCGTGCGCGAGAGCGCGAAGAAGATCGTGGCGCCGACGTTGATCGTCTATGGCGAGAAGGACCGGCTGATCCCCAACCCGTTCATGCACGGCGGCTTCACGCGCACGGTGATGCGAAGCGGCGCGAAGAAGATCCGCGGCTCCAAGCTGGTCGGGCTCGCGCGCTGTGGCCACACGGTGCAGATGGACTGCCACGACGAGTACAACGCCGCGGTGACGGCCTATCTGGCGCAGGTGGCGCCGCCCATCGCCAAGGCGCCCGCGCCCGTGCCGGCACCCGCGCCGCCGCGTCGCGCGCCCACGTCGCAGCCGGTGCCGGCGTCGCGGCCGGCGTCGCAGGCATCGCCCACGTCTCAGCCGGCGTCGCAGCCGACGACGCGCTGACCGATGCAGCTCGCGTCGTCGAATATGGTCACCGCCACGGCGGTGCTGCTCGCTGTCTACTCGGCGGCCGTCGTGGCGCTGGTCGTGCGCGGCGCGCTGCGCACCAAGAGCATGGACGACTACGCGGTGGGCAGCATGGCCTTCTCGCCGCTGGTAGTCGGCCTCTCGCTGGCGGCGTCGATGATGAGCGCGGCGACGTTCATCATCAATCCGGGGCTCATCGCGCTGTTCGGCGTCTCGGGCGTGATCTCGTACGGCATCGCGCTGCCCATCGCGGCGCTGGTCTCGTTTGTCGTGCTGACCAAGGGCTTTCGCAAGCGCGGCCAGGCGATCAAAGCAACGACGATGGCGCAGTGGATCGGCCAGCGTTTCGACAGCCCGCGCTACGCGCTGTTCTTCGCGGTGTTGGCGCTTCTCTTGGTGACCTTCATCGTGCTGATCTGCGTCGGGCTGACCAAGGTCGTCTCCAAGGCGCTCAACGTCGGCGAGCTGTGGGTGCTGATCGCGGTGACGGCCTTCATCTTCGGCTACATGATGTTCGGCGGCGCCAACTCGATGGTCTACACCAACGCCGTGCAGGCGATGCTGATGTTGATCGTCGCGGTGGCGATGATCACGTCCGGCTTCGAGCACTTCGGCGACGGGCTGAGCGGCTTTCTCGCGAAGCTGCGCAGCATCGATCCGGCGCTGGCCACGCCGACCAACCCCAAGAGCTTTCTGTTTCGCGACTACTTCGAGATCATCGCCTGCCAGTTGGTGATCGGCGTGGCGATCGTCTGCCAGCCGCACATCATTACGAAATCGCTGTTTCTCAAGTCCGACAAAGACGTCAATCGCTACATCGCCGTGAGCGTGATCGTCTCGCTGATCTTCTTCGCGGTGATCATCGTCGGGCTCTACGCGCGCATCCGCTTTCCCGACCTCACCGTGGACGGCCATCGGCTCAAGACCGACGGCATCGTCAGCGCCTACGTGGTCAAGCAGTTCTCGGTGGGGCTGGCGGTGGTGATCGTGCTGGGGCTCATCGCCGCCGGCATCTCCACGCTCGAGGCGCTGATCCAGAGCGTCTCTGCGACGATCACGGCCGACATCCTGCGCCCGCTGCGGCGCAAGCTCGGCGCCGTCGTCGACGCGTCGTCGCCCAAGGAGGTGGTGATAAACCGCGCGGTGATCGCCGGGCTCGGCGCGCTGAGCGGCTATCTATCGTGGCGCCAGCTGGTGCATCCCGACGTGAGCGTGGCGATCTTCGCGCAGAACGGCGTCTACGCCTATTTCGCGGCGGCCTTCGTGCCGGTGCTGTTCGGCACGTTCATCGAGCGCGTGCCCAAGGGCGCCCCGATGACGGCCTCGGTGCTCGCGATCGTGGTGCAGTTTTCGGTCTACTACGGCCGCATCACGAGCTACATGCAGACGCCGGTGCGAAACCCTGGCGTGGCGGGCGCCATCGCCATCGTCTGCGCGGTGTTGGTGGCGGGGCTGCTGGTGATAGTGCTGCGCTCGCGCACGCGCGCGGCCTAGCGCACGACCAACTAGTAGTAGGCCTGGCTGGCGGGGCTGCAGCGGAACCAGCGATGGCCCTTGTACTCCGAGTTGCTGCAGCCGCCGCTGTTCGACGTGACGTGGGCCATGTCGTCGGTGGCGAGGCCGGAGCGGCTGCACGTCGCGGTCGAGGAGACGCAGCCGTTGCGCCACGGACACGATTCCTTGCTCAGACAGAAGCGCGCCGTCTGGTCGCAGCAGTAGATCTCGAGCTTGTCGCTGCTGCCAGAGCTTCCGAAGTCATCCATGCAGGTGTTGCTGACGGTCTTGATGCGACCGTTGCCGGTGCAGCTGAGATCGGCGCAGAGGTGGCCAAAGCCCTCGTCGACGAGCCCGTCGCAGTCGTTGTCCGACTTGTCGTTGCAGACCTCGGCCACGGGCGTGCAGGTGGTGTCGACGGTGCTGTCCTGCGGCGGCGCCGTGTCGACGGTGCCGTCGGGAGCGACGGTGTCGACCGTGCTATCGGGTGAGACCGTGTCGACCGTGCTGTCGGCGATGGGGGCGCTGTCGGGTGGACGCCCGTCGAGCGCAGGCTGCTCGGCGTTGGGCGTCCCGTCACGCGGGCCATCACGCGGGCCGTCAGCCGCGCCGTCGGGCGTCGATGACTCGACGCGCGGCCCGTCGAGGCCCGTGTCGCCAGCGCTCGTGTCGCCGCTCGCGAGGTCGCTCGCGCCGACGCCGCCGGTGTTGAACGAGCAGGCGGTCAGCAGCGCGAGCGTGACCAACGCGCATCGGGACAGCAGGTGCACTCGTCTATTGTACACGGCGTCTGCAGGCGAGCCGTAGCGGAAGCGGACTCGCGCTCGCGCGGGGCAATGCAATACAGTGCAAGCAGGAGGCGCGCAGTGACGCTCGGCGTGATTCGCTGGTAGCCGCGGCTAGAAATCCCGAGCTGGAGCAGCAGATCATCGCGGCTCCAGACGACGTGCAGGCGTACCTGGTCTACGGCGATTGGCTGCAGGCGCGCGGTGATCCACGGGGCGCGCTGATCGCAGCGCAGCACGCGCTGCTCGACGATCCCGAGTCGCCGCCGCTGCGCGAGACCGAGCGGCTGTTGATCGAAGAACACGCTAGGGAGCTAGGCGGCCCCACGCTCGACGTCGAGCCGGCGCCGCAGATGCGTTGGCAGCTCGGGTTTTGGCGCGCGCTGCGCTGCGGCAGCTTCGGTTGGTCGGCCAAGCCATGGCACGACGAGCACGTCCAAGCGCTGCTCGAGCACGACTCGGCGCGCTTCGTGCGCGAGCTCGCCGCCGACGGGTTGTTTACGGGGGCCGTGCTCGCGACGGTGGGAGACAAACACCAGACGCTGCGGTCGCTGGACGTCGCGCTGCGTGCCGGCGAGCAGTTCGACGACGACAGCCTCGCGCCGCTGCGCGCCTGCACGCGCCTTCGACGGCTCGCGCTGTTTTCGTGCGACGCCGTCACCGATCGCGGGATGCAGGTGCTGCGTGCGCTCGACGAGCTCGAGCAGATCGACCTGCGCAACCATCCGCTGTCGGATGCCGGTGTCGCGTGTCTTTCCGCTGCACCGCTGCAGGAGGTCTTCTTCAACGAGCTCGCGCGCGGCTTCAGCAGCGCGGGCATGGCCGGCCTGGCGCGGCTGCCACTGCGCAAGCTCGACCTGTCGTGCGGTCCGTCGATCGGCGACGAGCACCTGAGGCAGCTCGCCGGTCACGCGACCATCGATGACCTCGCCCTACCTGGCGCGGGATTTGGTGAGCAAGGCGCGCGGGCGCTCGCGACCCTCGCGCTCGCGCGGCTCTACGTGCCTTCGAGCGCCATCGGCGACGCTGGGGTCGCACAGCTGCCGCGCTGTCTGCGCAGCGTCGATCTTGGCCACTGTCGCCTCTCCGATGCCGCCTGCGCTGCGCTCGCGTGCATGGCGGACCTCGAGCAGCTGCGGCTCGACGGCAGCGCTGGCGTCACCGGCGGCGGAGTACGGCAGCTCGCCGCGCTCGGCCGGTTGCGAACCCTCTGCCTCGGCTTCTGCGAGCTCGACGATCAGGACATCGAGCCGCTCGGTGATCTCGAGTCCATCGAGACACTGGGGCTGGCCTTCAACAACCTCACCGAAGCCAGCGTCGACATGCTGGCGCGGATGCCGCGGCTGCACACGCTCGACCTGGCCAGCTGCGCGCTGAGCGAGGACGCCATCGACCGGCTGGCAAGGTCGGCCAGCCTGCGTTACGTGGGGCTCTACTCGTGTCCGAGCGAGGCCATCGCGCGCGCCGAGGGCGTGGACGGGTGGTCCGTCTATCGACGTGACACGCTCGAGCTGATGGACTGAGCAGCGAGCCGCTGGCGCTAGCGGCTGGCGAGCCTCAGGCCGCGCTTGGCCGAGCTGTCGCTGGGGCTGAGGCGCAAGAGGCGAGCGAAGGCGCGTTTGGCTGCGCCGCGCTGGCCGTCGCGCAGCAGCGACCAGGCGAGGCCGCGCTGCATCTCGAGGTCCGAGGGGTAACGTTGCAGCACGTAGCGGTAGATGCGGGCGGCGGCGCGGTAGCGGCCGAGGTTGAACAGGATGTAGGCGCGGCGGCGCGTGGCGATGCGGTTGCCGGGCGCCTTGCGTAGGCAGGCGCGCGCGGTGCCGAGGGCGTCGCGCCAGCGGCGGGCCGCCATCTGCGGCAGCAGCAGCCCGAGCAGCGGCTCGACGGCGTCCGGCGCCACGCGGGCTGCAGAGCGATAGGCGCTGATCGCGCCGCTGTAGTCGCGCGCGCGGTAGCGCAGCCAGCCCTGGCGCAGCAGCACGAAGTAGCGATCGAGCCGGCGTGTCGGCGTGGCGTTGCTCAGCGCGCGGGCGGCCGCGGCGTGCTTGCCGCGCGCTTCGAGCCGATACGAGCGCGCGAGGGCGCCCGTGACCGAGTCGGCGCGGGCGGTGGCGCTCGCGCAGAAGAAGGTGGTGATGGCGATGATGATGGTCTTGTTCATGGCGTTGTCCTTGCTGGGGCCGTTCCTGCTGGGGCCGCGTGTTGCTTCAGATGAACCCGATCCTTCTTGCTGCTGGGGCGCTGCTCGACGCGCTCGGCACGCAGCGTGGCGCCGCCGTAGGTCACGGCGAGCGACTCGATACCGAGGCCATCGCGCAGCACGGCGGTGCTCTCGAGGCGCGGGCGCTCGCCGCGCCGGGCCAGCGACTCGCCGCGCACGACGAGGCGCGCGCCGCGGCGCTCGACGCGATAGCGCACCTCGAGGCCGTCTTTGCTGCGGAATGGGCTTAGCAGGTCGCGCGCGATCTGCGACCACCACGGCGCGAGGCGGCGCAGCGGGATCACGTCGCGCCAGAGCAGGTTGGCGCGCGTTTCGAAGGGTACGCGGCCGAGGGCGACCTGCATCAGGCCGAGCACCGAGCGGCGCGCCGAGAGGGCGTCGTAGACGGTGAAGCCGCGCTCGGGGCGCGCGTCGTAGAAGAGCGTGGCGCCCGAGTCGCTGCGCAGCAGCAGGTTGCCGTAGAGATCGATGTCGGGCGTGACGGTCTCTTCGCGCATGGCGGCGGCGGCGGCGGCGCGCCGCAGCACGAAGCTCTGCGCCTCGCCGTAGCAGAAGCGCAACAGGCGCTCGGTCTCTTCCTCGGGCTCGAGGTTGCGCAGCACGTCGCCGGCGTTGGCCACGAGCGTGCTGTGCAGCTCGGGGGCGGCGTCGCCCTCGGCGACCACGTCGTGAAGCTCGGCGTGGATCGTCGGCGCACCCACGCGGGCCGTGGCCTGCAGCTGGAAGTGGATATGCGGGCGCGGCGCGCGGCCGGAGCTGCCGCATAGCCCGAGCCGATCACCGGCGCGTACGGGCTGGCCTTCGGCGACCTCGAGGGTGCCCGGCGAGAAGTGGCAGATCAGCGAGTAGAGGCCCGGCGCGTGGTAGATCACGACGGCGTTGCCCCAGTTCTGCTCGAGGTTGACGTGACCGGGCGGCGTGTCGGGTACGCCGTCGACGACCTTGACCACCGTACCGTCGGCCGGCGAGAGCACCGGCAGGCGGTAGCAGTAGTAGTCCTCGAGGGCGCGACCGTCGCCGCGATGAAGCGCGCCGTCATCGTCGCGCACCTCGAAGTCGAAGGCGTGGCGCCAGGCGCCTTTGTGCGTGCGGTCGCCGTCGACGCCTTGCGTGCAGACCCAGCGGCCGAGAAACGGCGCGCGTAAGCGCACGGCGTAGCAGGCGCCGAAGCGCGATAGGCGCGTGCGGAAGTAGCTGAGGTTCTCCTCGGGGGTGCCGAGCAGAAAGTCCACCGACTTGGGGTGCTGGTCGCGCGTGCGTTGGCGCATGGCGTAGAGCAGCAGGAACACGGCAAGGTTGAAGGGCACGACGAGCAGCGGCACGCCGCCGACGCTGACGGCGGGCAGCAGGCCGAGACCGAGCAGGCCCGCGACCAGCGCGCCGAGGCCGGCGAAGACAAACGAAGAGAGCGACGGCACGAACCACACGCCGCCGAGCGCTTGCGCGACGAGCAGGCAGTTGTAGCCGAGCACCAACGGCAGCAGCGGGTGCGCGACCACGGAAAGCTCGGCGCAGATGACCTGAGCCACGGCGAAGCCGACGAGCGCGAGCAGCAGGCTGATGCGGCTGTTGACCGCGATAGCGAGCAGCACCAGCAGGCCGGCCTCGACGCGCGGCAGAAAGAAGATCGCGCCGAGGCTGCGCAGAAAGAGCACGAGCGGCGCGGGGAGCAGGGCGGCGAGCGGCGAAGCGGTGCTCAGCGACGAGGCCGACGCGGCCAGCTGCGCGGCGGGAACGCCTAGCGCCTTGGCGGTGGCGAGCAGCAGCGGGAAGACGACGAGAAAGGGGACGGTTAGCGCCGGCAGGTTGAAGATCGCGCCGAGCGCCGAGTGCACGGCGGCCGTGATGAACACCGAAGCGAGCACCGCGACGCACAGCAGCGCCACGGAAAGCAGCGAGGGCTCGAGCAGCGCTGCCCAGCCGAGCGCCACCAGCAGCGCGTTGTAGCCGAACAGCCCCGAGCGTACGAGGTCTTCGCGCAGCGCCAGGCCCAAGGCGGTGACGTTGGCGCACAGGCCGGCGAGCAAGGCGGCGGCGAACAGGCGCGGCGACAGGGCGGTGGCGGCGAGCAGCAGAAGCCCCACCACGCGCGAACGCGCGAAGAGGATCTGCGCGTAGCTTCGCAGCAGCGCCTCGTCGAGCACGCTCAGCGCAGCCACGCCGGCACCTCCTCTTGCGCCAGGATCGTCTGCAGGTCTTCGCGGCGACGAAGCAGGCCGTGGCGGCCGTCACGCCCGATGATCACCACCGCCGGGCGGTAGGTGATGAACTGCATCCACTGCGTCACGTTGTAGGCGCCGACGTGGCGAAAGACGAGCCGGTCGCCGACGTCGAGCGGCGGCAGCAGCACGCTGTCGCGCATCACGTCGATGTTCATGCACAGCGGGCCGTAGATGACGGTCGCCTCGGGCGTGCCGCTGCTCGGCTGCGCCGGCAGCACGTCGTGCTTGTACCAGAAGGCGGTGAAGAGCACGTTGACGCCGGCGTCGGCGACGATCGCGCGCCGGCCGTCGGCGAGGCGCTTTTCGGCCTGCACGGTGGTGATCAGGTGACCGGCTTCGTCGACGAGCGCGCGCCCGGTCTCGACGACCAGCGTCGGCTGGCGGCGCGGCGGCGCGTCGAGCTCGGAGAGGCCCGCGGCGATGGCTTCGGCGTACTGGGCGAAGCTCGGCGAAGCTTGCTCGCCTGGCATGTACATCGCCTTGAGCGTGTTCTGCGAGGCGAAGCCGCCACCGACGTCGATGAACGAAAGCTCGACGCCGAAGCGCGCGCGGATCTCGTTGGCGAGCTGCGCGAGCTTCTGCGCGGCGACGCGATAGCCGGCGGGGTCGAGCACGAAGGTGCCGATGTGACAGTGCAGGCCGGTCAGCTCGAGCTTGCCGCCCGTGACGATGCGCATCACCGCGTCGCGGGCCTGGCCGCTCTCGAGGTTGAATCCGAAGCGGCTCCAAGCCGGCAGCGCGCCGGCCTGCAGGTTGATGCGCAGCGCGACCTTGGGCCGACAGCCGCGACGCTCGGCTACGCGCTCGGCGAGGCGAAGCTCGTCGAAGTGATCGATGTGGACGATGGAGCCGGCGGGCAGCGCCTTTTCGAGCGCGCTCTCGCCCTTGAGCGGGCCGTTGAAGTGGATGCGCTCGGGCGCCACGCCGAGGTGCAGCGCCTTGTCGTACTCGAACTCCGAGACGACCTCGGCCCACGCGCCCTCGCGATGAAAGACGCGGCAGATGCCGTCGAGGTAGTTGGTCTTGTAGGACCAGGCGATGCGCACCTTGGGGTAGCGGCGGGTGAGCGCGTCGCGCAGCTCGCGGTAGCGTCGCACCAGCGCGCGCTCCGAGAAGACGAACAGCGGCGAGCCGTAGCAGGCGACGAGCTCCTCGACGGCGACGCCGTCGATCTCGGTGAGCGGGGCGCGCGCCTGCGCGCTGCCCATCTTGTTCATCATGCCGAGCTGGTGTGGCACCAGCAGCGGGCGCTCGTAGATGTCTTTCTTGACGATGGTGTCGGCCTTGCGGGCGATAGCGTTCATGCGACCCTCTCTTCGGAAGTGACGGCAAGCTCGCCGTGTTGCGTGATGGCGCTGAGCTGCTCGAGGCTGGCGATCTGGTCGAGGGCGATGCGCACGAACATGGTGCCGACCTCGTAGCTGCACAGCGGCTCGACGGCGTCGCCGAGCGCCAGGCGCAGCACGGCGTAGGGCAGGTTCATGCCGGCGCCGGCGCTGAGGTAGCACCACGCCGGGAAGCGCGGGTTGATCTCGATGACGTAGTAGCGGCCGTCGCGCGTGCGCATCACCTCGACCTCGCAGGGGCCGCGCCACTGGGTGTGCTCGACGAAGCGCGCGGCGAGCTCGAGCAGGTGCGGGTCGCGCACCGTCACACCGGCCCAGCCCTTGCCCTTGTCGGTGAGCGTGGTCTTTTTCATCGGCAGGGCACCGACGAGGCCGCCATCGCCGTTGCCGACGGCGAGCACGTCGAGCTCTTCGCCGGCGACGAGCTGCTGGGCGATGACGGGATAGCCCCACTCGGCGACGATGCGGTGGAAGGCGGCGAAAGCGGCCGTCACGTCGTGTACGACGGTGGCGCCGTAATAGAGGCCTTTGATCACGAGCGGGAACGGGATCTGCTCGTGCAGCGTGTAGAGATCGCGCGGCGAGGAGAGCACGCAGGTGTGCGGCACGTCGAAGCCGGCGGCGGCGCCGAGCTCGGCGAGGTTGACCTTGGAGCGCGCGTCGAGCTGCGCGCGCGAGGGCAGCAGCGTGTGCACGCCGCGGCGGCGAAGCTGCGGCTCGAGCGCGATGAAGCCGGCGAGCTCGGCGTCGAGCGTCGGGATCAGCGCGTCGATTGCGCCTACGCGCCGAGCGATGTAGTCGAGGCGCCCGAGCAGCGCTTCGCTGCCGCGCGAGGGGTAGGGCACGAGGAACACGTCGTCGCAGAGGTCGCGCGCGTAGATGCCGGGGTCGAGCGAGTCGTAGGCCAGGCCGACGATGCGTCCTCGAAAATCGGGGTCTGCACGCAGCGCGCGGATGACGGCGACTCCGGGGCCAGGGTTGTCGGTGGCGTTGAGGCCGGTGACGGCGACGGTGGCGCTGCGCGCGTCACGGCGTTTCGGGATCTCGCGCCCGGTCATAGCGAAAACCCTTCCGGCAACAGGGCGTGCGTGCGCAGCAGGTGCACGAAGCCATCGACGTCGCGGTGCAGATCGTGCTCGCCGATGTCGAAGCGCTCGGCGAGGGCGGCGATGATCTCGGTGCGGTCGGCGCCGCGCTTGAGCTCGGCGAGGATCACGCGCCCGCTCGGATTGACCGAGAAGGTCGCGCCGCTGGCGGGGTCGAAGAGGAAGCCGCTGTCGCTGACAGCGAGCTCTTTGATGCGGTCCGTTGCGTTCATGGCTGGTCCTTTCGTGTGTCGGTGCTCGAGTCACCAGGCGATGCCGAGCGAAAACATCTGCAAGGTGCTGTCGGTGTCGGCGCTGGGGCCGGTTTGCGAGATCGGTGTGGTCAGCTTGGAGAGCGCGTAGCCGAGGCGCAGGCGCGCGCGCGTGCCGACGCGCAGGTCGGCGCCGGCCCACAGGCCCGGGCCGACGAGGTCGTAGCTGTTGGCGGTGACGCCCAGGGCGAGGTTGGCCGGGCGCACGCTGTCGCCATAGCGGCCGCCGAGATAGAGCGAGCCCCAAGAGAAGCGCGCGTCGAGCGTCAGCGAGGCGGTGGCGAAGCGAACCAAGGATGCGCCACGCAGCTGGAAGTGTCCGGCGCCGTCGGTGCTCGAGACCTGCGAGAGCGCGAGCTCGGCTTCGAGGCCGAGGCGGCCGAAGAGGCGCAGCCGGTAGCTCGGCGCGATGCGCAGCACGGTCAGGTCGTCGTAGTGGCTCGCGCCGGCGCGCAGCGCGACGTGACCGAAGCGGCCGCCGCTGCCGAGGGCGACATCGGCGCTGGCGGCCCACTGGTGTGTCGTGGAGTAGGTCTCGGAGCCGTCGGAGATGGCGCTGTAGTGACCGCTCAGCCACAGCGGTCCGAGGCGCACGCCGGCGGCGAGGTAGAGCTCGTGCTGGTTCCACTCGGCGCTCAGCCCGTTTTTGTAGGTGTCTTCGGCGTAAAAGCGCGAGAAGCGATAGCGGCCCGCGACGTAGAAGCGCGCCAGGAAGCGCGCGGCGAAGTGCAGCGAGAGGCCGAGCGTGGAGTTTTTGATCGGGTGGCCCGCGTAGAGCTGCGCTTCGAGGTCGGCGCCGGCCGTGGTCCAGAGGCGG
>JAGQIK010000225.1 GCA_020431405.1 Myxococcales bacterium | reverse complement strand
GCATAGATAAGCATCCGAGGAGGAGAAGACCATGTTTCGCTGGGGAATCCTGTCCACCGCCAAGATCGGCCGCGACCTGGTCATTCCCCAGTTGCAGGACGCCGAGAACGGCGTTGTCACCGCCATCGCTAGCCGCGACGTCGATAAGGCCCGCGCGCTGGCCGCGCGCTTCGGCGTGCCGCATGCATTCGGGTCGTATGAGGACCTGCTGGCCTCAGCCGACGTCGACGGCGTCTACATTCCGCTTCCGACATCCCAGCATGTCGAATGGGCGGTGAAGGCGGCGGATGCCGGAAAACATGTTCTGGTTGAAAAGCCGCTGGCGCTGAAGGCCGCCGACATCGACGCGGTCATCGCGGCGCGCGACCGCAACGGCGTGGTCGTGTCGGAAGCATTCATGGTCACCTATCACCCGCAATGGCTGAAGGTGCGCGATCTCCTGCGGGACGGCGCCGTCGGTCGGCTGCGCCACGTCCAGGGTGCGTTCAGCTACTACAATGTCGACCCGGACAACATGCGCAACCGCGTCGATCTCGGCGGCGGCGCGCTGCCCGACATCGGCGTCTATCCGACGGTGACGACGCGTTTCGTGACCGGACAGGAGCCTGTGAGGGTCCAGGCGCGCATCGATCGCGACGAGACGTTCGGCACGGACATCTATTCGAGCATCAAGGCCGATTTCGGCGGATTCGAGCTGAGCTTCTACCTGTCGACTCAGATGGCAGCGCGCCAGATGATGGTGTTCCACGGAGACGAGGGCTACATCGAGGTCGCAACACCGTTCAACGCCCGGATTTACGGCGACGACACGGTGACGCTGTTCGATCGCGGGCACACCGAAGGGACCGTGTTCCGCTTTCCGGATGTCCGGCAGTACCGCCTCCAGGCGGAGGCTTTCGCACGCGCCGCGGCGGGCGAAAGTGTCGACTATTTCAGGCTCGAGGAATCGGTCCGCAACCAGAAGATGATCGACACTATCTTCCGGGCAGGCGGACAAGACGGATGGGAGCCGGTCTGAACGCCGCGCAGCGCTCTGCCGCGATATGGCGCGGCAAGGCGGCATATGGCGGCGGCTTTTTGGCCCGCTCGCGCGCAAATCGGCCGTTCGGGCGGCTTGCACGACAATTTTACCCTTCTTATATACCCGGCAACGCCGCGCGGCAGGAAAACGCGCGGAAATCCAGTGAACAGGGGCTGCCGTCCGGAACGCCGTCATGGGTCCAGGCAGCCTGCTAAGCGGAGAGAAGTAGAATGGCTAAAGTAATCGGTATCGACCTGGGAACGACCAATTCCTGCGTCGCCGTCATGGATGGCAAGGACGCCAAGGTTATCGAGAATTCCGAGGGCGCGCGCACCACCCCGTCGATCGTCGCCTTCACGGACGGCGACGAGCGCCTCGTCGGCCAGCCGGCCAAGCGCCAGGCTGTCACCAATCCGGAAAACACCATCTTCGCGGTCAAGCGCCTGATCGGCCGCCGCTACGATGATCCGGTGACCGAGAAGGACAAGAAGCTTGTCCCCTACAAGATCGTCAAGGCGGACAATGGCGACGCCTGGGTCGAGGCGACCGGCAAGAAGCAGTCGCCGTCGCAGATCTCGGCGATGATCCTCCAGAAGATGAAGGAAACCGCCGAAAGCTACCTCGGCGAGAAGGTCGAGAAGGCGGTCATCACCGTTCCGGCCTATTTCAACGACGCCCAGCGCCAGGCGACCAAGGACGCCGGCAAGATCGCCGGCCTCGAAGTGCTGCGCATCATCAACGAGCCGACCGCGGCCGCGCTTGCCTATGGCCTCGAGAAGAAGCAGGCCGGCACGATCGCAGTCTACGACCTCGGCGGCGGCACGTTCGACATCTCGATCCTCGAGATCGGCGATGGCGTGTTCGAGGTGAAGTCGACCAATGGCGATACCTTCCTCGGTGGCGAGGACTTCGACATGCGGCTCGTCGAGTATCTGGCGGCCGAGTTCAAGAAGGAACAGGGCATCGACCTGAAGAACGACAAGCTGGCCCTGCAGCGCCTCAAGGAAGCTGCGGAGAAGGCCAAGATCGAGCTGTCGTCCTCGTCGCAGACCGAGATCAACCTGCCCTTCATCACCGCGGACCAGACCGGCCCGAAGCACCTGACGATGAAGCTGACGCGCGCCAAGTTCGAGAGCCTCGTCGAGGATCTCGTGCAGCGCACGATCGAGCCCTGCAAGGCGGCGCTCAAGGATGCCGGCATCAAGGCGGGCGAGGTCGACGAGGTCGTACTCGTCGGCGGCATGACCCGCATGCCCAAGGTCCAGGAAGTTGTGAAGCAGTTCTTCGGCAAGGAGCCGCACAAGGGCGTCAACCCTGACGAGGTCGTGGCCATCGGCGCCGCGATCCAGGCCGGCGTTCTCCAGGGCGATGTCAAGGATGTGCTCCTGCTCGACGTGACCCCGCTGTCGCTGGGCATCGAGACGCTGGGCGGCGTGTTCACCCGCCTGATCGAGCGCAACACGACGATCCCGACCAAGAAGAGCCAGACCTTCTCGACGGCCGAGGACAATCAGTCCGCGGTGACGATCCGCGTCTTCCAGGGTGAGCGCGAGATGGCGGCGGACAACAAGATGCTCGGCCAGTTCGACCTGGTCGGCATTCCGCCCGCACCGCGCGGCGTGCCGCAGATCGAGGTCACCTTCGACATCGACGCCAACGGCATCGTCAACGTCTCGGCGGTGGACCGTGCGACGGGTAAGTCGCAGAAGGTCACCATCACCGCGTCGAGCGGGCTGTCGGACGCCGACATCGAGCGCATGGTCGACGAGGCGGCGAAGAACGAGGGCGAGGACAAGGCCAAGCGCGAGGCGGCCGAGACGCGCAACCAGCTCGACTCGGTGATCTACCAGATCGAGAAGCTCGTGACCGACAGCGGCGACAAGCTGGCTGCTGCCGACCGCGAGGCGCTCGCGAGCGCCATCGCCGACGCCAAGAAGGCGCTCGAGAGCGATGACGTCGAGCGTATGAAGGCGGCCAAGCAGTCGCTCGAGCAGACGGCGCATCGTGCGAGCGAAGCGCTCTATCGTCAGGCGGCGCCGGGCGCTGGTGTGTACGGCGGCGGCGCGACCGCGGGCGGTGGCGGCCAGTCGCAGGGCGAAGCCAAGCGCGACGACAACGTCATCGACGCGGAGTTCGAGCAGGCCTCGTAGCGCGTAGCTCGCCGCGGACGACCGCCCCGCGGCGAGCGATCCTGCGGAGCGTGGCCGGCAAGCTTGTCGTGAGTTGTGCCAGTGGCACAGCCGACGCCGGTCGCGCGCAGGCCTAACCCGCCGTATCCACGCCGCCGCGTTCGCGGCACAGCGGCTGCAATGTCATGCCTGCGGGTCCTGCCCGGAGGTCGACATGGCGCAACGCTCGCTTCGTATCACTTCGTTTGCCCTGCTGCTGGCGGCCGCGCTCGGCGGCTGCGACGGGCCGGCCAACCTCAGCGAGTGTCTCGAGCGCGCGCGCACAGCGTCCGCCGCCGAGGTCGGTGGCGGCAGCGGCACGCTCTCGACGTTCGAGTCGTCGACGGCTTTCGATGGCTGGGTCGCCAGCCTGCAGAAGGCTCAGCAGACCTACGACGACGCGGCCAGCAAGTGCCACGACAACTTCGACAACAGCAACGGCGGCTACGCTTCAGCCGACTCCGGCGCTGCGCTGCCCAACGCCAGCCCCCCTTCGAACAACCCCGACGATCAATCGATCACCAACAACCAAGAGGTCGGCGTCGACGAGGGTGACATCGTCAAGGCCTACAAGGACTACCTCGTGATCCTGCGTCGCGGGCGACTGTTCACCGTGCGGTTGACGCAGGCTGGCCGTCCCGCGCTGGCGCCGGTGTTTCAGACCAACGCCTACGCGCCCGGGTCGGGGCAGGCCTGGTACGACGAGATGTTGATCCGCGGCGACCGCATCATCGTGGTCGGCTACTCGTACACCGAGAGCGCCACCGAGCTGGGGCTCTTCCGTATCGACGCCGACGGCAAGATCAAGCACGAGGCGACGCACTTCCTGTCGAGCAACGACTACTACTCGTCGCGCAACTACGCCAGCCGCCTGATCGGCGACACGCTGGTCTTCTACATGCCGTTCTACATGATGAGCTCGTACTACGACGGCTATGGCGCGCAGACGCCGGAGCTACCGTCGATCAAGCAGTACGGCAGCGCATCGTGGCGCTCGATGCTCGACAAGAAGCGCGTGGTGCGTCCGCTGCAGCCGACCAGCTCGCCGACCCTGCACACGGTGGTGCGCTGCGACGTGAGCAAGACGCCGCTTTCGTGCTCGGCGACCGCGCTCGTGGGGCCCTACGCGCGCACGTTCTATGTTTCGCGCGACGCGGTGTACCTGTGGATCTCGGGTGACTTCGCGCGCGGGCCGGCGAGGTTGCGCGGCGCGACCGCGATGCTGTATCGCATGCCGCTCGACGGCAGCGACGTCAAGGCGTTGGCGGTGCAGGGCGCGCCCGTGGACCAGTTCTCGTTCAAGGAAGCCGGCGGCTTCCTCAACGTCTTCGTGCGCGATGTCGGCGGCGGCGACGCCATGTGGCAGCCCGAGTACAACAGCGCCAGCAGCTATTCGCTGTTGCGCGTAGCGCTGTCGAAGCTCTCGGCCACGCCGTCGCTCGCCGCGCAGAGCGCATACCGCCGGCTGCCAACGGCCGACGGCTACGAGATCCACAACCGCTTCGTCGGCGACTGGCTGCTCTACGGCGAGGGCGGCTACTACAGCAACGCGAGCTCGCGCGAGGTTCACGCCGTGCGCGTCTCCGATGCGGCCTCCAAGCCGACCACGATCGCGCTCGGCCACGCGGTGGAGCGCATCGAAGCGCTGGGCAACAACGCGCTGGTGGTGGGCAGCGGCGACGCGGGGCTGCGTTTCAGCGCGCTGCGCCTCGACGACCCGCAGCGCGCGCCCTACGTGCAGAGCACGCACGATCGCCCCGGCGCCACGCAGGGCGAGACGCGCAGCCACGGGTTCTTCTTCATGCCCGGTCAACGCGGGAGCGGCGGCACGTTGGCGCTGCCGGTGCGCTTCTCGGGCGGATCGTGGAGCCACCTGCTCTACGGCTCGGCGCAGGTCGTTTTCCTCTCGGTGGACGAGACGCTGAAGTTGTCGCCCATCGGCGAGCTCTCGGCGCTGGCGCGCTCGCCGCTCGACGACCACTGCGTCGCCTCGTGCACCGACTGGTACGGCAACGCGCGGCCGATCTTCTACGGCGGCCGGGTGTTCGCGCTGATGGGCTACGAGCTGATCGAAGGCCAGATCGGTGGGGGCGCCATCCGCGAGCTCGGGCGCACCACGTTCCTGCAGTAGGCCATCAATCGAGCGGTATCGGCTCGATGCGCGTGGCGTAGCGAGACAACGAGCAGATCACGCTGTTGTAGGCGAGGATGCTCGGCGGCGCGCACGAGCCGGCCAGCGAGGCGGGCTGCGAGTAGCGGCACGGCGTCGAGCCCTGATCGCAGCGCGGAAAGCCCGTCTCGCAGCGCAGCTCGGGCACGTCGCGCTTGGCGGTGTCGAGCTGGTAGTCGCGGATGCAGAAGCCGATGTCGGGCGCGAAGCCGCACGTGCGCTCGTCGTAGAACACCGTCGATTGGCACTGCACGCTGCAGCCGCTGCGGGCGGCGAGGCAGGCGTCACGGTCGGCGTAGAGCGCGGCGCAGTCGCTGCCCGAGCAGCACAGCCCCGGCGTGAAGCGCGTGCAGCCGCCGAGACCATAGTAATAGCCTGATGGCGGGTTGTTGGCGCACTCGGGCGTCGGCGGATCACCTCGCCACGCGCTGATGTCCATCGGATCGCACTGGCCGCCGAGGCCATCGCCCGCCGGTGGCGCGTCGGCGAGCCGCGCGTCGGCGGTGTGCGCGTCGACGGCGCTGGTGGTGTCACGGGGCGCGGCCGAGTCGCTCGGCGCGGGGCGCTCGTCCGAGCAAGCGATCACGAAGCAGCACAGCACGGCGGTCAGCGCGGCGATACAACGCATGTGGGCGGGCTTCCTATCGGCCTAGGTGGCGGGTCTTTTGCCCTTCGTACGCCGTTGCTCGACGAGCTGGCTGCCGCGCAGCTCGAAAACAACCTGGGCCGTGCAGTAGCACGACTCGACAGCGCCCGATCATCTTTCCTATCGTAGTCGCCTCGACGCTAGAAAAGGACAGCCCGTGTCGGCAAACGACCCGTTGTGGTTCAAAGACGCGATCATCTACCAGCTGCACGTTCGCTGCTTCTATGACAGCAACAACGACGGCATCGGCGATTTTCGCGGGCTCGTCGAGCGCCTCGACTACATCGCGGAGCTGGGCGTCGACACGATCTGGCTGCTGCCGTTCTATCCCTCGCCGCTGCGCGACGACGGCTACGACATCGCCGACTACCGCGACATCCACCCGATGTACGGCACGCTGCGCGACTTCGAGACGTTTCTCGAGGCGGCGCACCGCCGTGGCTTGCGCGTCATCAGCGAGCTGGTCATCAACCACACCTCCGATCAACACCCATGGTTTCAGGCGGCGCGACATGCGGCGCGCGACTCGGCCGAGCGCGCGTTCTATGTCTGGAGCGACGACGACGACAAGTTCAGCGAGACGCGCATCATCTTCACCGACACCGAGTCGTCCAACTGGCAGTGGGACGCCGCCGCCGAGCAGTACTACTGGCACCGCTTCTTTTCGCACCAGCCCGACCTCGACCACAACAACCCCGAGGTGGTCGAGGCGGTGATCGACGTGATGCGCTTCTGGCTCGACAAGGGTGTCGACGGCTTGCGCCTCGACGCGATCCCGTATCTCTGCGTGCGCGAGGGCACCAACAACGAGAACCTGCCCGAGACGCACGACGTGCTCAAACGCATGCGCGCTGCGCTCGACCAGAGCTACGACGCGCGCATGCTGCTCGCCGAGGCGAACCAGTGGCCCGAGGACGCGCGCGAGTACTTCGGTGATGGCGACGAGTGCCACATGTCGTTTCACTTCCCGCTGATGCCGCGCATCTACATGGCGGTAGCGCAGGCCGATCGGCACCCCATCACCGACATCATGCGCCAGACGCCGAGGATCCCCGAGAGCTGCCAGTGGGCGATCTTTCTGCGCAACCACGACGAGCTGACGCTCGAGATGGTCACCGATCGCGAGCGCGACTACATGTACAAGGTCTACGCCGGCGATCCGCGCATGCGCGTCAACGTCGGCATCAGGCGCCGGCTGGCGCCGCTGATGGACAACGACCGCGCCAAGGTCGAGCTGCTCAACTCGCTGCTGATGTCGATGCCGGGCACGCCGATCGTTTATTACGGCGACGAGCTCGGCATGGGCGACAACATCTACCTCGGCGATCGCAACGGCGTGCGCACGCCGATGCAGTGGTCGAGCGATCGCAACGGCGGCTTTTCGCGCGCCGATCCGGCACGTCTTTATCTGCCGGCGATCATGGATCCGGTCTACGGCTACCAGGCGGTCAACGTCGAGGCGCAGCAGCGCTCGCCGTCGTCGCTGCTCAACTGGATGCGGCGCCTGATCAACGTGCGCAAGTCGCACCCGTCGTTCGGCCGCGGCATCATCGAGTTTCTCTACCCGCGCAACCGCAAGGTGCTGGCCTATATCCGTTCGGTGCCGGTGCCCGACGGCGACGAGACGATCCTGTGCGTGGCCAACCTCGCCGACTCGGCGCAGCCGGTGGAGCTCGATCTGCGGCGCTGGAGCGGGCGCGTTCCGCTGGAGATGATGGGGCGCACGCCATTTCCGCCCATCGGCGAGCTGCCGTACTTCATCACGCTGCCGCGCTACGGCTTCTACTGGTTTCGGCTGGCGTGGCCGCATCAGATCGAGGCACCGGCCGTGGAGCACGACTACGCGGCGCCCGAGATGCCGTGCCTGGTGCTGGCGCGCGGCGAGGCGCTCGGGCTCGACGACGACCAGCGCGACGTGCTCGCGCGCGATGTGCTGCCGAGCTACATCGCCAAGCAGCGCTGGTTTGCCGCCAAGGACGCGCAGATGCAGGGCGTGGGCATCGTCTGCTGCGAGCGCTTCGGCGACGCGCCCGGCTGGCTGTTGGTGGTGGCGCGCGTCTACCTCGCCGAGCGCGAGCCGCAGCTCTACTTCATCCCGCTGGCGCTCGGCTGGGGCGAGCAGAGCAGCGAGGCCAGCATCGTCTGCCGCGCTCGACGCGGCCCGCAGGAGGGCGTGCTGTACGACGCGTTTGCGGATGAGAGGTTCTGTCGCGCGATGGTCGCCGCCATGGGCGAGGAGCGCGCCGACGAACGCCGCGACGGCTTCGCGCTGCGCTTCCTCGCCACCAGCGCGTACCGGCAGCTGGTCGCCGAGGAGCCGCCGAGCGCGCGCGAGATCACCACGCGCGAGATCGCCATCGAGGGGCTCGGCGTGCGCGCGCTGGGTGTCGAGCAGAGCCACTCGTCGGTGGTTATCGACGAGCGCAGCATGCTCAAGGGCTACCGGCAGCTTCACGCCGGCGAGAGCCCCGAGGTCGAGATGGGGCGCTTCCTGACGGAGGTGGCGCACTATCCCAACGCGCCGCGGCTCGCGGGGTGGGCGACGCTGCAGCTGGCGGAGGGCGAGCGCGAAGAGACGGTGACGCTCGCGGTGCTGTCGGCGTTCGTGCCCAACCAGGGCGATGGCTGGCGGCACTTCACGA
Source organism: Myxococcales bacterium (assembly GCA_020431405.1). Lineage (GTDB taxonomy): Bacteria > Myxococcota_A > Polyangia > JAGQIK01. The sequence continues at coordinate 19,604 of JAGQIK010000225.1, read as the reverse complement.
CGCTGCTCGGCGAGCAGCTCGAGGCGGCGGCGCGCGCCGCGGTGGCCAAGGCGCCCGCCGATGCCGCGCGGCTGCGTGCCGAAGCCGAGGAGGCCCAGAGCGCGGCGTCGTCGTTGATGCGCGTGCTGGGGCTTCGCGTCGGACAGCTGCACCAAGCGTTCGCGCGCGACAGCGAAGAGGAGGCCTTCGCGCCGCACCGTGCGAGCGCCGAAGACGTCGCGGGGTGGCGCGAGACGGTGCATCACGACGTGGAGGCGATCGTGGCGCGGCTCGGCGAAGCGCTGCAGGGGCTGCCGCCGCAGGTGGCGACGCGCGCGCGCGCGCTGTGTGACGCGCGCGAGCAGCTGCACGCGCGAGTGCGCGAGCTCGACATCGACGCCGAAGGCTTGTGGTCGACCCGTCATCACGGCGACCTTCACCTCGGTCAGGTGCTGCTCGTCGACCACGACTTTCAGATCGTCGACTTCGAAGGCGAGGTGGCGCGGCCGTTGGCTTGGCGCCGCCGCAAGCACAGCCCGCTGCGCGACGTCGCGGGTGTGCTTCGTTCCATCGACTACGCGGCGCAGGCGGCGCGGCGAGCGCGGGGCGGCGGCGATGACGTCGTTGGCGAGGTGCTCGCGAGCTGGCGAGAAGCCGTTCGGCAGGCGTTTCTCGCCGGCTATTTCGATGGCGCCGAAGGTTGTCGCGCCGTGCCGTCCGACGCGGCGGGGGCGCGCGCGCTGCTCGAGCTGTTCGTCATCGAGAAGGCGCTCTACGAGGTGGGCTACGAGCTCGACCACCGGCCCGACTGGCTGGTGATTCCGGTCGAGGGCCTGCTCGAAATGGTCTCCGGCGGGTAAGCCGACTAGCCGCGGGGGGTGGTGCTAAGGTGTCGAGATCAGGTGTTGCGTCGGCGCTACGATCGGGCATCTGGCTTGCACCCGGTCAGCCGACTGGGGGGAAGCAGATGTATAGACGTGCAGCGTTGCTGCTCTCGTTGATCGCGGGTTGTTTGCTCTTGGCGGCCTCGGGCTGTCAGGGCGAAGCGTCCTTCGGGGCCTTCGCCGAGACCGGAACCACCAACCCGCCGCCGCCGGGCGTCGACAGCGGCGGTGGCGGCGGCTGGGACGTCTCGCCGACCACGCCCAATCCCACCGATCCGCCGCCGTGGCCGGTGTGCGCCGAGCAGACCGGCGAGGCCAAGCTCATCGGCGGCGGCGTCGACATCATCATGTTCATCGACACGTCGGGCAGCATGGTCGAAGAGACCGCCTGGGTGCAGCAGAACATGAACAACTTCGCCCAGTACATCGCCAGCAAGAACCTCGACTACCACGTCGTGTTGGTCGCCGAGGAGTACAAGGACCTGATCATCATCAAGCAGGGCATCTGCGTGCCGCAGCCGCTCGGCGGCCCCAACTGCACCGACGGCCCGCGCTTCCGGCACATCAAACAAGACGTCAACAGCACCGACGGGCTGATCAAGCTGATCAACCTCTACCCGCAGTACCAGAGCTTCCTGCGCCCCGGCGCGACGGTGAACTTCGTGGCGATCACCGACGACAACAGCTCGCAGCCCATGAGCTGGTTCGACGCCGAGCTGGCCAAGCTGCAGAACCCGGGTTTCCCCAACGGCTACATCTTCCACAGCATCGCCGCGTTCGGCTCCGATCCCAAGCGCGGCTGCCCGACGGGCGCGCGCTACGGCAAGGTCTACGAGGACCTCTCCAAGGCCACCGGTGGATCGATGTTCCCGGTGTGCTCTACCGACTGGAAGCCGATCTTCGACAAGCTCGCGCAGAGCGTGGTGCAGAACGCCAAGCCGCCGTGCTCGTACAATCTGCCCACGCCGCCCGACGGCAAGACGATTCAGCCGACGCAGATCCGCGTGACCTACGAGATCAACGGCCAGTCGATCCCGATCCCGCGCGTCGACAACGAGGCGGCTTGTGGCAACAGCCGCTCGTTCTATTACGACAACAACCAGAACCCCAAGCTGGTGAACTTCTGCCCCGCCACCTGCTCGGCGATGCAGGGCGGCAAGATCAAGATCGTCTTCGGCTGCCTGCAGATCGGCTAGTACCTCGCCGAGGTACTGGTTGTTATGCTAGCGCCATGTCGGTTCGCATCGCGCTCGTACTGTTTGCGTTGTTGACGGCGAGCTGCGCTGGTGACGGCGCGACATCGACGCCCGATCGCGGCAGCGGCGGCAGCGACGGCTCGCTGTCGTTTGCGGACGGCAGCGCCGCCGCGGTCGACGCGACGGTGGACGCACCGCCGGCGACCGACGCGATGGGGACTGCTGACGGCGACGCCGACGCGGCGAGCAGCGGCGGCGACGGAAGCTCGCCATCAGTCGACGGCAGCGCCGATGGCTCCACGCCGGACAGCTCGGTAGACAGCGCGCCGAAGCTGGTGACGCTCACGGTGGCGCGAACGGGCGGCCCAGGGATCGTGTCGAGCATCCCGGCGGGCATCAGCTGCGGCAGCGCCTGCACGTTGACGTTGCCAGCGGGCACGCCGATCACGCTCACCGCCACGGGCGCCGTGTTCTGCGAGTGGATCGGCGCGGCGTGCACGGGGCCGAGCAACACCTGCGCGTTCACGTTGACGAACAACACGTCCGTGACGGCGATCTTCGGAGTGATCAAATTCGGCGTCTGCCCGTGAGCTTGCCAGGCCGTTGATCCTGGGCGGGCGCGCGATATAGTACGCGCGTGTCCGAAATTAACCCCCCGAAATTAAAGCGATGAGCCGTATCTCCGAGATCGAGGGGCTCGCTCGCCTGGATGTCGATCGCGCGTCGCGTGCCGGTGTTCCCGAGGCGGTGCTAGCCGAGGGCAAGTCGCTCGAGGTGGTGGTGCGCTGTGCCGAAGCGTTGGCGCGCGCCAACGGGCGTGTGCTCGTGACGCGCCTGCAGGCGGGGCAGGGCGACGAGCTGGCGGTGGCGCTGCGCGCGGCCGAGGCGCCGCTCGAGACCGAGCTTTTTGGCGGCGGGCGCACGGCGGTGGTGCGGCAGCCGGGCAGCGAGGCGCCCGCGGTGGTGGCGACCATCGGCGTGCTGGCGGCCGGCACGTCCGACGTGCCGCTCGCCGAGGAGGCACGCGTCACGGCGCGCGAGATGGGTGTCGACGCGCTGACGTTCTACGACGTGGGGGTCGCGGGCATCCATCGTTTGCAGCAGCCGCTGGAGCGGATCCTCGCCGCGGATCTGCCGGTGCTGGTGGTCGCGGCGGGCATGGAAGGCGCGCTCGCGACGGTGGTCAAGGGTCTCGTGCCGGTGCCCGTGATCGGTGTTCCAAGCGCGGTTGGATACGGCTATGGTCGCGGCGGCGAGGCCGCGTTGATGGCGATGCTGCAGTCGTGCAGCCCGGGCGTGCTGGTGGTCAACATCGACAACGGCTTCGGAGCGGGTGCGGCGGCGGCGATGATCGCGCGCCGCGCACGCGCCAGTCAGTCGGCGTCTCACGGTGGAGAGAGCGCATGAGCATGTACGGTGAATACGACTTCCTGATGATCGAATCGCTGCTCGGCGACGAGGAGCGCATGGTGCGCGACTCGGTGCGCACCTTCGTACGCGACCGCGTGATGCCGATCATCCAGAAGCACTACCGCGCGGGCACGTTCCCGACCGAGCTGATCCCCGAGATCGCGGGGCTCGGTCTGCTGGGGCCGACCATCCAAGGCTACGGCGGCGCCGGCGTGAGCCACCTCGCTTACGGCCTGATCATGCAGGAGCTCGAGCGCGGCGACTCGGGCGTGCGCAGCTTCGCCTCGGTGCAGAGCGGCCTGGTGATCCACCCGATCCACACCTTCGGCAGCGACGCGCAGAAGGAGCGCTGGCTGCCGGGGCTCATCAGCGGCGAGCTGATCGGCTGCTTCGGGCTCACCGAGCCCGACTTCGGCTCCAACCCGTCGGGCATGCGCACCACGGCGCGCAAAGACGGCGACGGCTACGTGCTCAACGGCACCAAGCGCTGGATCACCAACGGCAACCTCTCGCATCTGGCGGTCGTGTTCGCCAAAGTCGAAGGCGAGGGCACGCCCGAGAAGCCGCACATCGGCGCGTTCGTCGTCGAGCGTGGCACCGATGGATTCTCGACGCTCGAGATCGAGGGCAAGCTCTCGCTGCGCGCCTCGGTGACCAGCGAGCTTCACTTCGAGGACTGCCGCATTCCGGCGGACAACCGGCTGCCCGAGGCGCGCGGGCTCAAAGCGGCGCTCTCGTGTCTGAACAACGCGCGCTTCGGCATCGCCTTCGGCGCGCTCGGCGCGGCCAAGGCGTGCTTCTTCGAGGCGCTCGAGTACGCCAAGGAGCGCGTGCAGTTCGATCGGCCCATCGCTGGCTACCAGCTCGTGCAGCGCAAGCTGGTCAACATGTACTCCGACATCGTGCAGGGCGAGCTGCTCGCGTTTCGGATGGCCGAGCTGAAGGCCAACGGGCAGCTCAACCCGGCGGCGATCTCGCTGGGCAAGCGCAACAACGTCAAGGTCGCCCTCGAGTGCGCGCGTACGGCGCGCGACATCCTCGGCGCCAACGGCGTGGTCGACGACTACTGCCCCATGCGGCACATGAACAACCTCGAGTCGGTCTACACCTACGAGGGCACCCACGACATCCACACGCTGATCATCGGCCAGCGCCTCACCGGCCTCGCCGCCTTCAGCGGCTAGCCACGACCTAGATAGGGAGGCAGAACGTGAGCTCCGAGCCGAAAGTCGCGATCCTGATCGGCAGCCCCAACGACCGCTCGGTCTTCGAGGGCGCGCTGCAAACCCTGGCCAAGCTCGACATCCCGCACGAGCTGGTGGTGCGCTCGGCGCATCGCACGCCCGCCGAAACGATGTCGTACATCCAGGACGCCGAGAAGCGCGGCGTGCAGGTGTTCATCGCCGGCGCCGGCATGGCGGCGCACCTCGCTGGCGCCGTCGCGGCGCACACCACCAAGCCCGTCATCGGCGTGCCGGTCGCTTCGGGTCCACTGCTCGGCACAGACGCCTTGCTCTCCACCGTGCAGATGCCCACCGGTATCCCTGTGGCCACCGTCGCGATCAATGGCTCGAAGAACGCGGCCTACCTCGCGGCGCAGATGCTCGGCCTCGTCGACGCCGAGGTCGCCGCGCGCGTGGTCGCCGATCGCAAGGAGCGCGCGTCGGCGGTGCTCGACGAGCCGATCACGCGAGGGTAGCGCCCCCGTGGCCCGTGGCCCGAGGCCTGTGGCCTTGCCGCGAAGCGGCGAATGATCATCGTTAGCGGCTCGGCGATGCGCCGGCGCGAGGCTGCGCGTGCGTGGCTCGCCGAGCAGCGCGCGCGTGATCCGCTCGCCGCGCTGGGGCTGCTGGTCGCCGACCTGCAGGCGGCCAGCGACCTTCTGCACCCGGCGGTGCTGGCGGGCGAGCCGCCGGCGCTGTTCAACGTCTATCGCTTCACGCCCGAGCTCCTGGCGCGTCAGCTGGCGCGGCGCCGGCTGGCCGCCGAGCGCGTCGGCGTGGCGCCGCCGCTTTCGCTGCGCGCGCTGGTCGGCGCGGTGCTTCACGACGAGCGACCGCGTCTTTCGCACTTCGCGCGCGCGGCCGAGACGCCCGGTTTCGCGCGCGCGCTGACGCGCACCCTCGACGAGCTGCGGCGGCACGACGTGCGCGCCGACGATCTCGAGGCGCTCGGTGCGGCGGGCCCCGAGCTCGCGCGTCTGCTGCGCGCCTACGAGGCGATTCTCGCCGACAAGGGGTTTGTCGATCTCGCCGGGCTGATGCGGTTGGCCGCCGAGACGCCGGCTCCGCACCCGGTGCTCGGCCGCGCGCTGCTGATCTGCGACGCGCCCATCGGCGATCCGAGCGCCGTGGCGTTGCTGCGCGCCGTGATCGAGGCGGGCACGGAGGTCAGCGCGACGGTGGCCGCGGGCGACACGCGCACGGTGGCCGCGCTCGACGTGCTCGGCCTGCACGCCAAGCGCGAGACAGAGCAGGCCGAAGGAGCACTGGGCCGCCTGCAGACGCGCCTGTTCGGCGCCGAGACCCTCGGCCTGCCCCCCCACGGTCACGGTCCGACGGTCACGGACCACGCTGCGGCGGACACGGATCACGCCCCCTCCCAAGACGAAGGCTGGGCCGTCTTCTCTGCCCCGTCGGCCGAGCTCGAGTGCGTCGAGGTGGCGCGCCGCATCCTCGAGCTGGCGCGCGCGGGCGTGCGCGCCGATCGCATCGCGGTGCTGATGCGCAAGCCGCGGCCCTATGTCGAGCTGCTCGAAAACGCGCTGCGTCGCGTCGAGATTCCGATGTATCCGGCCACCGGCGTGCTGCAGCCCGATCCCGCCGGACGCGCGTTCCTTCTGCTGCTCGAGTGCGCGCTGGAGCGCCTCTCCGCGGCGCGCTTCGCCGAATATCTCTCGCTGGGGCAGCTGCCCGCCGGTGACGACGCCGTGATCACGCCTGCGCGCTGGGAGCGCCTTCTCGGCGACGCGTCGGTGGTTGGCCACAGCCTCGAGCGCTGGCGCACGCGCCTCGGTGGGCTGCGCGGCGAGCTGTCGCTGCGCCTCGCCGAGCTCGACGATGACAGCTCCGGCCCCGCGCTCGGCATCAAGCGCGACCTCGGCAGCTTGCACAGCCTCGAAGAGCACGCGCTGCCGCTGCTAGCGCAGCTCGACGGGCTGCCCGAGGCCGCGACTTGGGGCGAGTGGATCGCCAAGCTCGTGCCGCTCGCACATGCGGCGCTGTCGAGGCCGACGCGCGTCGTCGAGGTGCTCGGCGAGCTCAACCCGCTCGCCGCCGCCGGGCCGGTGGATCGCACGCGCGTTATCGAGGTGCTGCGCGACCGGCTCACCGAGCTGCCCAAGACGCCGCCAACGCACCGCTACGGCCGCGTCTTCGTGGGTACCCCCGACGACGTGCGCGGGATGCGCTTTCACAGCGTGTTCGTCGTGGGGCTCGCCGAGCGAAGCTTCCCCGACAAGCTGTTGCAAGACCCAGTGCTGCGTGACGACGCGCGCCGCGCCATCGAGCGCGTGCGCGCCGAGCGCGCGTCCAACGAGGCAGCGCGTCCGCCGCTCGCGACCGCGGAGGAGCGCCGCCGCGCCGAGCGCCTCAACCTGCGCCTCGCCGTCGGCGCTGCGCACGAGCGCGTGGTGCTCTCCTATCCGCGCCTCGATCTCGAAGAGGGCCGCCCACGGGTGCCCTCGTTCTACTTGCTCGAGGCGTGGCGCGCCGTGCGTGGCGAGCTGCCGCGCTTCGAGCACCTCGTGCAGCACGCGGCCGCAGCCGGCAGCGCCAGCCTCGAGCGCCCCTATCCGAGCGATCCGCAGCTCGCCATCGACGACCAGGAGTTCGACCTCGCCACGCTGGCGCGCGCGCAGCGGCTGCGTCGCGAAGATCCCACCGTCGATCTCGGCGGCTACCTGGCGCATCTTCACGGCCATCGCCACCTCATCGAGGCGCTGCGCGCCTTCTGGAAGCAGAGCAGCGCGCCGTTCTCCAAAGAGGACGGGCTGTTCATTCAGACCGGCGCCGGGCGCGACGAGCTGCAGGAGCGCCGGCTCGGCGCGCGCCCCTACGGCGTGACCGCCCTCGAGAAGTTCGCCGACTGTCCGTACCAGTTCTATCTCTCCAGCGTGCTGCGGCTGCGCGCATCGCCGCGCCTGACCAGCGCGCGCGACGTGGAGGAGGCGACGCTCAGCGAGCTGACGCGCGGGCGCATCATCCATCGCGCGCAGTACGAGCTGCTCACGGTGCTGCGCGAGCGCGGGCTCTTGCCGGTGGACGAGCAGACGCTGCCCGTGGCCATCGAGGAGCTGGCGCGCTGCTTCGAGCGTGTCGCCGCGGCTGTGGCCGCCGAGATCGCGCCGCCGGTCGACGTGCTGTGGCGCGAGCAGATGCAGGGGCTCCTGCGCGAGCTACGCGGCTGGCTCGAGCGCGAGGCCGAGGCCGGGGCGCGCACGCCGTGGGTGCCCGAACGTTTCGAGTACAGCTTCGGCCAGCCGGCGCGCGCTGACCGCGCACGGGATCCATCGTCGCGCGACGAGATCGCCAACGTCTTCGGCCGCTACAAGCTGCGCGGCGCCATCGACCTCGTCGAGCGCGGCGTGGGCAACGCCGTGCGCATCACCGACTTCAAGACCGGTCGCGCGCCGGCGGAGAGCAAGATGGGCGGGCTCGCCGGCGGCGCGAGCTTGCAGCGCGTGCTCTACGGCCTCGCCATCGAGGCGCTCGAGCCCGACGTCGAGGTGCAGAAGGGGCGCCTCTACTACTGCACCGAACGCGGCGGCTATCGCGAGCTGAGCGTCGACGTCGACGAACGGTTGCGTCGCGAGGCGCAGCAGCTGCTCGAGTTGGTCGATGACTCGATCGGCGAGGGGCGCCTCTTGGCCGTGCCGCGCGAGCCGGCGACCTGCGAGCGCTGCGAGTACCTGATGATCTGCGGGCGCGACGTAGCCGAGCGAGCGCGCGAAAAGACGCGCCAAGAGCGCGACAGCAAGCTGCGGGCGTGGCTGCGCGGCCTCGCACAGGTGCGCCGATGACGGTCACGCCCAGCGCGCCGCGCGCGCTCGTCGACGACGCGGTGCGCCGCCGCATCCGCGAACAGCTCGACGAGTCGCAGGTAGTCGAGGCCGCCGCCGGCACGGGCAAGACGCGCGTGCTCGTCGATCGCATCCTCGCCGTGCTGACCTCGGGGCGGGGCGAGCTGTCGTCGATGGCGGTGGTGACCTTCACCGAGAAGGCCGCTGGCGAGCTCAAGCTGCGCGTACGCCAGCGCCTCGCCGAAGAGCGCGCGGAGCTCTCGCGGCGCGAGGGCCGCTACACGGGGCTCGAGCTCGCCGAGACGATGCCCTACTTCGAGCGCTTGGCGCGCGCCGTCGAGCAGTTCGAAGAAGCCCACATCTCGACGATCCACGGCTTCTGCGCCGACATCCTGCGCGAGCACCCGGTCGAGGCCGGCATCGATCCGGACTTCGACGTGCTCGGCGACGACGTCTCGCAGGGGCGCTTTTTCGCCGGCGTGTTTTCGCGCTGGTTCGATCGCGTGCAGCACGATCCGCCGGCGGCGCTGGCGCGTGTGCTGCGCAGGCGTGGCGGCGCGCGCGAAGATCCGCTGCGCGATCTGCGCCGCGCGGCGCTCGGCTTGATCGAGCACCGCGAGCTCGACCGGCCCTGGGCGCTGTCGCCGCTCGATCGCGCCGCGGCGCTCTCGGGCATCGAGCCCGAGGTGGCGTTGGTCGCCGCCATGGTGCGAGAGGCCATCGACAAGAAGCTGCTCAAGCGCGTCGACAAGGCGTCGGCGTTGCTCGGCTGCGCCGACGAGCTTTCGCGCCTCGAGCCGCACGACCTCGATGGCCGCGAGGCGCTGATGTTCGTGCTGCGCCGCCGCCTCGGCGACCTGCGCTGGCCGTTGCGCAACGCGCGCAAGCTCGGCGATCTCTCCACGCGCTACGAGCAGCTCTGCGAGGGCGTCGAGGCGTTCTGTCGCGACGCCGGCGCCGAGCTGGCGCCGCTTCTACAGCGCGCGCTGCAGCCGCTGCTCGAGGCGTACAGCACCGAGAAGCTCTCCAGCGGCCGGCTCGACTTCGGCGACCTGCTGCTCGCCACGCGCGCGCTTTTGCGCGACCAGCCCGCCGTGCGCGCCGAGCTGCAGCGGCGCTTCAGCCACGTCTTCGTCGACGAGTTTCAGGACACCGATCCGCTGCAAGCGGACGTGCTGCTCGGTATAGCCAACAGCGATCCGTCGGTGGCCGATCTCGGCGCCGGCTTCGAGCACGCCACGCCCACGCCGGGCAAGCTGTTCGTCGTCGGCGATCCCAAGCAGAGCATCTACCGCTTCCGGCGCGCCGAGGTCGAGCTCTACGAGCGGATCAAGCGCGAGCTCACCGGCCGCGGCGCCGCTGTGCTGCTCGAGCTGACGACGAGCTTTCGCTCGGTGCCGGCGATCCAGCAGAGCATCAACGCCGCCTTCGCGCCGCTTTTGCCCAAGGCCGACCTCGCGCGCGCGCAGCCGGCCTACGTGCCGCTGGCGCCGTTTCGGCGGCCGCTCGCCGAGCAGCCGCCGCTGGTGGTGCTTCCGCTGCCCGCGGGCGAGCGCAACGTGCGCCAGATCGATCTGCGCGCCGCCGAGCCCGAGCGCGTGGCTGCTTTCGTCGAGTGGCTGATCAAGCGCAGCGGCTGGCGCGTCACCACGCGCGCGGGCGCCGAGCCCGAGCCGGTGCGCGCGCACCACGTGTGCCTGCTCTTTCGCGCGCTGCGCGCCTACAACACGGATCTCACGGAGGCCTATGGTCGCGGCCTCGAGCGGCGCGGCATCGGCCACGTCGTCGTCGGCGGGCGCTCGTTCTTTCGACGCGAGGAGGTCGACGCGCTGCGCGTGGCGCTGCGCGCCATCGAGTGGCCCGACGATCAGCTCAGCGTCTACGCCACGCTGCGCGGCCCGTTGTTCGGCATCGACGACGAGACGCTGCTCTTGTTCTATCGGCAGGTCGGCCACTTTCACCCGCTGCGTCCCGGAGACAGCGGCCCTGGCTGCGTGGTGCGAAGCGCGCTCGACGTGCTCGGCGAGCTGACGCCGAGCCGCAACCGGCGGCCCATCGCCAGCACCGTGGGGCGGCTGCTGTCGGCGACGCGCTGTCTGACCGGCTTCGCCATGCGCCGAGGCGGCGATCTCGCCGTGCGCAGCGCGCTTCGCGTGCAGCAGCTAGCGCGACAGTTTCAGCAGAGCGAGGCGCTGTCGTTTCGCGCCTTCGTGCAGTACCTCGACGCGCAGGCCGAGCTCGGCGCCGACCGCGACACGCCGGTGGCCGAAGAAGGGCAGGGCGGCGTGCGCATGATGACAGTGCACGCCGCCAAGGGGCTCGAGTTTCCGGTGGTGATCCTCGCCGACGCCGCCTGCCGTCCGCTGCTCAGCCGCGCGCCGGACAGCGTCACCGATCGCAGCATCCGCCTCTACGCCGCCGAGCTGTGCGGCTGCCGTCCGCGCGAGCTGCTCGAGCGCGAGGACGCCGAGCAAGGACGCGCCGAGGCGGAGTCGCTGCGTTTGCTCTACGTCGCCACCACGCGCGCGCGTGACCTGCTGGTGGTGCCGTCGCCGCCGGACCTGCGCGACGCGAGCGGCTGGCTCACGCCGTTGGCGCCAGTGATCAGCAGCCGCACGCACCTCTCGCACGACGCACCCGGGTGTCCGCCGGCGCGCGACGGGCTCTACGAGCCGGGCGCCGTCACGCCGGGACTTCACCGCCCGCAGCAAGGCGACCACGAGGTGGTGTGGTGGGACGCGGCGTTCCTCAGCGCCGACGCGCCGCAGGCGCTGCGCCCGTTGCCGCACTTCGAGCTGCTCAAGGAGGGCACGCCCGGCGCGGCGCCGAGCGCCGAGCGCTACCAGCGCTGGAGCACCGAGCGTGCCGACGCCCTGCGCACCGCCGAGGTCAAACGCTGCGACGTGTGGCCGGCGACGCGCGTCGCCCACACGCCCGCGCTCGAGACGCTGCTCGCCACGGCCGCCGCGCGCGACGTCGAGATCGCCGAAGTGGATCTCGTCGCCACGCGCTCGGCGCTGGTCGACCCGCGGGTGTGGGGCAGCTTCGTGCACGAGATCCTCGAGACCGCCGACGCCGAGCTGGCCGCCAGCGACCCGCAGCACCTCGAGCAGGTGGCCTCGATCTGCGGCCGCCTGCACGGCATACCGCCCGGCGAGCAGCAGCCCGCCGTGTTGCAGACGCGAGCGACCTTCGCGCACCCGCTGATGTGCGCCGCACAACGCAGCGCGCGCCGGCTCGCCGAAGCGCCGATCACGCTGCCGCTGGCCTCGCGCGATCTGGTCGTCGAGGGCATCGCAGACCTGGTCTACCTCGACGACGAAGGCGTCTTGCACGTGGTCGACTACAAGACCGATCTGGATCCATCACACGAGCAGATCGAGGCCTATCGCCGCCAAGTTGCCCTGTATTTACGTGCCATAGAGCTCGCCACGGGACTGTCCGCGAGCGGTCACTTGCTCTTCGTATAGTCGCCGGGATCTGTAGTAACGTAATGCTGACCGTGACCGCACCTGCGAAGAGCCAAGAACGCCATCTGCGTGACCTGGAGTTCCTCGCCGACGTGACGCGCGAGGCCCTCTCGACGCTGCGCGTCGGCGCGCTGCTTTGGCGCGTCGTGCAGCTTCTGCGGCACCGGTTCGGCTACGAGTTCGCGTGCATCAGCCTAGTCGAGCGCGACGCGCTGATCGTGCGCGCCGCCAGCGGCGTCGAGCTGCCGCAGGATATCCACGAGCCGCAGCGCGACGGACCGTGGCGCATGCCGCTGGGCTGCGGGATCCCCGGCATGGTGGCGCAGAGCGGCGAGTCGCGGCTGGTGGCCGACTGCGAGCGCGATCAGGACTTCGTGCGCCTCGAAGGGCTCGAGCGCTCGCGTTGCCAGTTGTGCGTGCCGCTGATCCACCGCGAGGAGGTCATCGGCGTCATCGACGTGCACATGGTGACCCCCGGGGCGCTCGACGAGACCGACCTGCACCTGCTGCAGATCGTCGCAGCGCTGGTGGCGCCGGCTGTCTCGACCGCGCGCGCCTTCGAGCACGAGCGCGAGCGCTCGCGGCAGATGCGGCTGATCAACGAGATCAGCCGACTGATCAGCGGCACGCTCAACCGCGACGAGGTCATCGAGCTCGCGTGTCGCGCGATCCTCGAAGGGCTCGACGTGAGCTTCTCGACCATCGTCTTGCTCGACCGCACCGGCAAGCACGTGGTGCACGGCGGCCACGCCGCACGCGAGCCGTTTGTCGAGGGCTTCGAGATCGACAACATGTCGCTCGAGCTCGGCGAAGGCATCTCCGGGCACGTGATCCAGAGCGGCCAGACGATGCGCATCCCCGACGTCTCGAAGGATCCGCACTACCGAGAGATCGTCAAAGGCATCAAGTCGGCGCTCTGCGTGCCGCTCAAGGTGCAAGGCCGCGCCATCGGCGCGCTGTGTCTCGAGAGCACCTCGCCGTCGCGCTTTTCCGACGAGGACGAAGACCTGCTCGAGAACCTGGCCGGCTTTCTGGCTCAGGCCATCGACAACGCGCGCCTCTTCGACAGCCAGCGCCGCCGCTGGCTGCAGCTCTTGCTGATCAACGAGGTCGCGCGCGTCTCCAGCGGCACCATCGATCTGGGCGAGATCCTGCGCGTGGTCGCCGAGCAGGTGCACGACCGCTTCGGCTACTACGGCGTGGTGGTGTTTCTCGTCGAGGACCGCGAGGTCGTGGTGCGCGCTGTGGCCACCGACGCCAAGTCGCAGATCGCGCGCGGCGACCGCGAGCCCATCGGCGGCGGCATCGCCGGCACGGTGGCCAAGCATGGCCAGACCGTGCGCCTCGACGATCCGTCGCAGTTCGGCGGCAGCCGGCCGATCTCCAACGAGGTGCAGAGCATCCTCGCCGTGCCGCTGACCGCCAGCGAGCAGGTCATCGGCGTGCTGCAGGTCCACAGCCGCGACCCGGCCGCGTTCGACGACGACGATCGGCTCGTCGTCGAGACGCTCGCCAAGTCCGTCTCGGGCTCGATCTCCAACGCGCGCAGCATCGCGCAGGCCGAGCGCCTTCGCGAAGACCTCAACCGCATGATCGTGCACGACCTGCGCAACCCCGTGCAGGCGGTGCTGCTCACGCTGCAAGAGGTGGCGATGCTCTCGGCGCTCGAGCCGAACAAGCTCGAGTCGATCAACACCGGCATCCACTGCACCGAAGACATCCTCGAGATGGTCAACAGCCTGCTCGACGTGTCGCGTTTCGAGGCGGGCCGCGCCAAGCTGCGCCGCACGCCGGCGTCGCTCAACGACCACATCCGCGCGGTGGTGCGCCGCTTCGCGCCGCAGGCGCGCAGCAAGGGCATCCAGGTGACGACGGTGCTCTCGCAGGAGGTGCCCGTGCTGCGGCTCGACCACGAGCTGGTGCGCCGCATGCTCGGCAATCTGGTCGGCAACGCGCTCAAGTTTACGCCCGACGGCGCGCCGGTGACGATCAAGAGCGAGCTGCTCGAGGAGGGCTCGCGGCGCGGCATCAGAGCGCCGGTGGTGGTGGTCAGCGTGCGCGACAAGGGCGAGGGCATCCCCGACGGCTATCACGACAAGATCTTCGAGAAGTTCGGTCAGGTCGAGACGCGCAAGGCGGGCCTCAAGATGTCCACCGGCCTCGGCCTGGCGCTCTGCCGCTACGTCGTCGAGGCGCACGGTGGCGTGATCTGGGTCGAGAGCAGCATCGGCGAGGGCTCGACGTTCTACGTCGCGTTGCCGGCTGCGATGAAGTCGCGGTGAGCGCGGGGCAGCGGGCGCTGACGATCCCGGCGCTGACGATCCCGCCGGTGCTGCTCGAGGATGTCTACCGGCACGCGCGCGAGACGTTCCCCGACGAGTGCTGCGGCTGGCTGAGCGGGCCGCGCGACGGCGACGCCGTGACGCGCGTACGACGCGCGCACAACGCCTACGCGCCCGAGGCGCACCCGACGGCCGATGATCGCAGCGCCGAGACGGCCTACGTGATCGAGGGCAGGGAGCTGCTCGAGCTCGACCGCGACCTCGAAGAGAGCGCCGAGCCGCCGCGCGTGATCTACCACTCGCACCCCAACGGGCGCGCTTACTTCTCGGACACCGACCGGCGCGTGGCGCTCGATCCGTGGGGCAGTGGGCCGCTGTATCCGGTGCAGCAGCTGGTGGTTGGCATCGACGCCGAGCGCGTGGTCGAGGCGAAGCTGTTTGCCTGGGACGGCGAGGCCTTCGTCGAGATCGCGGCGCTCGCCGGCGCCGAGATCTGAGCGGGCAGCGCGTGCGCGCGCTGGTCACGGGGGCGTCGGGCTTCATCGGCGCGCGGCTCTGCGAGACGCTGCGCGCGCAGGGCGTTCGGGTGCGCGCGGCGTTCTTCGCGCACGCACCGCGCTGCGAGGCCGACGACCTGGTGCGCGCCGACGTGCGCGACGCTGCCAGCGTCAGCCGGCTCTGCGACGGCTGCGACGTGGTCTTTCACTGCGCGGGGTTGCTCGGGCGCTGGGGCGTGACGCGCGAGGCGCTCGACGCGGTCAACGCCGCGGGGCCGTTGCTGCTCGCCGAGCAGGCGCAGCGCGCGGGCGCGCGGCACTTCGTGCACGTCTCGTCGACCGGCGTGATGGGGCCAGGGCGCGATCTCGACGAGCGCTCGCCGTGCCGTGCGCGCGGCGACTACGCCGAGAGCAAGCTCGCCGGCGAGCGCGCGCTGCTCGATCGCTTCGGCGACGGCGACGGCGACGGCGACGGCAACGGACGCCGCAAGCCGACGCTCACCGTGGTGCGGCCGAGCTTCACCTACGGCCCCGGCGACGCGCACAAGCTCGCCCTTTTTCGTGCCATCGCCGCGCGCCGCTTCGTGCTGATCGACGGTGGGCGCAGCCTGCTGCATCCGGTCTACATCGATGACGTGGTGCAGGCGCTGATCTCCGCGTCGCACCGCCAGAGCAGCGAAACACGCGTCTACATCGCCGCCGGTCCGCGCGCGCTGCCGACGCGCGAGGTGGCGCGGACTATCGCGGACGCGCTGGGCGTCTCGCTGTGGCCGCTCAGCGCGCCCGCAGCGCTCGCGGGCCCGCTGGCCGCCGCCGCCGAGGTCATCGGTCGGGCCGTGGGCAAGGCGCCGCCGCTGACGCGCGGCCGATTGCGTCAGTGGAGCGAAGACGGCGCCTTCGACACGACGCGCGCGCGCGAGGAGCTCGGCTTCGTCGCCCGCACGCCCTTCGCCGACGGCGTCGCGCGCACGGTGGCGAGCTATCGCGAGCAGGCCTGGCTCTAGCCCTCGCCAGCGGGACGCCAGCGTTCCAGAGGGAATTGCAGTCCCTCCCGCGTGGCCCGCGAGGCGGAACGCTACCGTTCCATTAGCCGCCTAACGCACCGACTTTCGCGACGATCGGGTCCCGGCACGGCCGTTGCTCCTCGAAGGTCCCAGAGACTCATCGAGGAGGAACCACCGAATGAAGCGCACCAGCCAGCTCATCGCACTCGCCGCCACCCTGTGCCTCGTCACCGCCTGCGAGCCGGATATCTCCGGCGGCACGCCCGAGGCTGGACAGCGTGGCGCGGAGGGCAAAGGCTCCACCGGCGGGACGACGTCCTGGAGCGAGGAAGACAAGAAGAAGGAAGACCCGCCGCCGCCGCCGCCGTCGTCGCCGAGCGCGCCCGACGAGCCGGGCGACAGCGGCGACACGCCGAGCGACCCGCACGACACGCCGAGCGATCCGGGCAACACGCCGAGCGATCCGAGCGACCCGCCGCCGAGCGACGGGGGCAAGAAGACGCCGAGCGACCCGGGCGCCCCGCCGCCGAGCGACGGGGGTAAGAAGACGCCGAGCGATCCCGGCGCCGGAAGCGGTGGCTCCGGCGGCAGCGGCGGTGGGAGCTGTCTCAAGTACGAATACAATCCCAAGAGCGGCAAGTGGGACTGCGTCAGCTTCGGCGGGGGCAAGTAGATGCACGCGCGCACGACGACGACGCTCGCCGCGCTGCTCGCCGCGCTGCTCTGCGGCGGCTGCGGCGGATCGGCCTCCAGCGGCGATCCTGGCAGCTACGGCTACTACGACGACAGCGGCGCGCCGGTGGCGCCGCAATACGACACCGGCCCGATCCCTGACTACGGTGCGAGCGCCGGCGACAGCGGCGGGTCGGACAGCTGCCCCTTCGGCGTGACCACCGACAAGCAGGGACAAACGGTGTGCGCCGGCCCGCCCAGCCCCGATGCAGGCAGCGGCGGCGGCGGCAAGCCCTACCCAGACGCGGGCAGCGGCGGAGGCGGCGGCAAGCCATATCCCGACGCGGGCAGCGGCGGCGGCGGCAAGCCTTATCCCGACGCGGGCAGCGGCGGCGGCGGCGGCAAGCCTTACCCCGACGCCGGCAGCAAGCCGACCTTCGACAGCGGCCCCGGGCCCAGCGGGCCGTGTCCTCCGGGCAGCGACCCCTACAAGGATCCCAAGTCGGGTAAGGTGATCTGCCTGCCAAAGAAGTAAACTGATGGCATGCGCCGCCTCGCAGTGCTGTCGTTGCTTTGGGCTTGGCCCGCGCTGAGCGGTTGCGCCGCAGACGGGCGCGGGCTGGTGCCCCAGCTGGCCTACGAGCCGGCGCGCAACACGCTGCAGACCCTCTTCGGCGCCATCGACAACGTCGACATCGTCCTCGACCGCTCCGGCGGCTTCAACGTCGGCAGCGCCGAAGCCGTCGCCGCCGACGTGGACCGCGACGGCGAAAACGAGCTCGTCGTCAAGCAGCGCATCCCCACCGGCAGCTTCAGCTGGCCCGAGCTGCGGCTGATCGCCGGCGTGCAGACCGATGGCGATTTCTCGATGTACCTGCGCGGCGTCAAAGCCGAGCGGCTCGTGGCCAGCGGTGTCGCGGTGGCCACGCGCTTTCTGGCCAGCGGCGATCAGATCGTGGCGCTGCCGCTCGACCTGCGGCCTGGCGAGCGCGCGCCGCGCGTCGTGCAGACCGAGCCGCGCGACGGCGCCAGCGAGAACGTCGCGCCAGCGCAGGTCGAGGTGATGTTCTCGCGCCTCGTTGCGCCGACGGCCGGCTCGCACATCCAGCTTACCTACGAGTCGGCCGGCGGCGACCGCGTGGTGCCCGCCAAGTTCCTGCTCAGTGCCGAAGAGGCGACGTTGCAAGGGCTCACCGAGACGCGTACGCGCGCACGCGCGGACCTGTCAGGCTGCCAGCTAGCCGGCGGCAGCTACCGCCTGACGGTCTCGACCAACGTCACCGACGACGGCGGCACCGGGCTCGACCAGGACGCGAGCAAGGCCGGCGCCGACGGCTTCAGCGCGCGCTTTTCGGTGGGCGGTACGCCCGCCGACGACCCGTGCGGCACGATCATTCCGCCCAAGCCGCTTTCCTGCGACCCCAAGCTCGACACCTGCCCCAAGGGCATGCTCTGCGACGGCGCCAAAGGCGTCTGCGTCGACTGCGGCGGTAAGTGCTAGCCTAGCTGCTAGCTGTCGTCGCGAAGCCCGTAGCGCTTGAGCAGCCGGTTGAACGTCTGCCGTGGGATGTCGGCCGCCTCGGCGGCGTGCGTGACGACGCCGTCGGCGCGCGCGAGCTGCTCGGCCAGGTAGAAGCGGTCGAAGCGCTCCTGCCAGCGGCGACGCCCTTCGTGCAGTGACAGCGGCAGCGAGCGCTCGAGCTCGCGCGCCACGTCGCCGCCGCTGCCGCCGCGGGTCGGGATCGGCGGCGCTCCCTGCAGCGCGCGCGCCGCGGCCTCCGGCATGATGGCCATCTGCTCGATGACGTTGCGCAGCTGGCGCACGTTGCCAGGCCAGTGATATGCGAGCAGCAAGCTCTCGACGTCGCGATCGATGAGGGCGTGCGAGTCGTCGACGTGCTGCTGCGCGAAGTGATGCGCGAGCAGGCGGATGTCGTCGGGGCGATCGCGCAGCGCTGGTAGCTGCACGCGCGCCACCGAGAGGCGGTAGAAGAGGTCCTGCCGAAAGCGGCCCTGCGCGACCTCGCCGTCGAGCTTGCGGTTGGTGGCCGCGACGATGCGCACGTCCACGGCGCGGTAGCGTGTGTCGCCCACGCGCTTGATCTGTCGCCCTTCGAGCACGCGCAGCAGCTTGGGCTGCAGCGACAGCGGCAGCTCGCCGATCTCGTCGAGAAACACGGTGCCGCCGTTGGCTTCCTCGAAGGCGCCCACGCGCGCGCGGTCGGCGCCGGTAAACGCGCCGCGCTCGTGGCCGAAGAGCTCGCTCTCGATGAGGTTCTCGGGGATGGCGCCGCAGTCGACGACGATGAAGGGCCCTTCGGCGCGCGGCGACACGCTGTGCAGCGCCTCGGCGGCGAGCTCCTTGCCCGTGCCCGACTCGCCCTCGAGCAGCACGGTGGTGTCGCTGCGGGCAAGCCGCTCGAGCAGCGCGAACAGATAGCGCATCTCGACGCTCTCGCCGAGCAGGCTGCCTAGCGAGAGGCGCGCGCTGAGCGGCAGCTCCACCTCGGCGTCGCTCGGGCGTAGCGACAGCTCGGTCTCGCCGAGCGAGATCTGGGTCGCCGTGCGCGCCAGCACCTGGCCGAGGCGCAGCCCGGCGATGAAGCTGCCGTTGGTGCTGTCGAGATCGCGGATGCGGTAGCCGTCGGCTACGGCGTCGATGGCGAGGTGCTGCTTGGAGACAGCGCGGTCGTGCAGCGTGAGGTCACAATCGTCGCCGCTGCCTACGACCACGCGCGGCCGGTCGATGTCGAGCGCGAGGCCCGTGTCGGGGCCGGCGATCACCGCCAGCACGGCGCGCCGCAGTCGCAGCACCTCGCTGCCGTCGGGGCGCTGTACGACGCGCGTTACCGTATCGTGAGAGCTAGAACGCATTCAAAAACCCGCCACGCGAAGATAATCACCTAAGGGCGCGCAGCCTGTGAAGCGCGCGCTGCATTTCGTGGCTCGCCGAGACGAAGCGGCCATCGAGGATCGCGCGCAGGATGCGCTTCGTGATGCGGTCGAAGCGGGCGCGGTCCTCGGCGTCGAGGCGCGCGCGGCGAATGGCGCTGGAGAGCCGTCGCAGCTTGCGTTCGGCGAAGGCGCGGTCGACGCGCAGCGCGCGGGCGGCGGTGGCGGCGCGCTCGATGGTCTGCTGCGAGGGCGTCTTTCGCGCCGCCTCGAGCAGCCGCTGCAGCGCGTCGTCGTC
>JAGQIK010000224.1 GCA_020431405.1 Myxococcales bacterium | reverse complement strand
GTAGCGCACGGCGCGCGGCGCGGCGGGGCTTTGCCACTCGCCGCCCCACAGCCCGTCGCGGCCGCGCGAGAGCGCGATGGTGGCGCGGCCGCTGCCGCCCTCGGTGTTGACGCCGGCGGTCAGCGGCGCCTCGACGTTGGCGTCGGCGGCGAGCACGCGCACGCGGCGGTCGCCGAGCGGTCGTACGACCAGCGCGATGGTGGCGTAGGCAGGCGGCTCGATGTGGATGCGCTTGTGGGTTGTCAGGCCGACCTTGTCGGTGGCGCGAACGCGCGCGACGGTGACGCCCGGCGGCACCAACACGCGCATGCGCACCCGCCCGTTGCGCCCCGTGTCGGCCGGCCCGAACAGATAGCGTCCGATGGCGACGACGACCGTGGTGTGGCTGCGCGTGCGGATCGGGATCACCGTGCGCGCGATCAGCGGCACGCGATAGACGCGCGCGTGTGCGCCGCCCTCGCGCCAGGCGATGATGACCAGCACCTGCGGGGCGCGGTTGGTCGGGCTGCGATAGTCGATCACGGCGCGCTGGCCGACGCTCCTGATCGACGTGACCGCGCCGACGTTGACCACCGCGTGCGGCGTGCCGCTTCCAGCCAGCGGCACGTCGATGCTGGCGCGCGGCGTGCGACCGAGCACGATGCGCTCGGGCGTGAGCTTGACGCCGCGCGACGCCGAACGAACGCGCACCCTGGCTTTGATAGCCCGCGTGCCGCCCACGGCGACATGGGCCTTGCCACCGCCGGTCGGCGTCGGCCGCGGCTTGGCCAGCGGCTTGGGATTCGGCTTCGGCGTCGGATTCGGATTCGGATTCGGATTCGGATTCGGCGTCGGATTCGGATTCGGGCTCGGATTCGGGCTCGGGTTCGGGCTCGGATTCGGCGTCGGTTTCGGCGTCGGGTTCGGCGTCGGGTTCGGGCTCGGATTCGGGTTCGGGTTCGGCTTTGGCTTCGGTGTGCTCGTGGCGCCGGCGCGGTGGGACTGGATCAGCGCGATGATCGGTGCAGCCGCGCGGCGTGCGGCGCGCTCGAGCTGCTTCTGCGAGCGCGTGATGACAACCTGCTCGCGGATCGGCTCGCCGCTAGCCGCGTCGACCACCGTCAGCTCGAGCTTGTAGCGCAGGCGCCGCTCGCCGAAGCGGCCTCGTCGCACGCGCCCGCGCACCAGCGCTTCGCAGTGCACGCGCGCGCAGCCGCGACGCATGCCATCGACGCTGTTGGGCCCGAGGCGCAGGCGCTTGACCGCCTTGAAGTAGTGCTCGAGGTCGACCATCAGCGCGCCGCTGCGACGCAAGCCACGAAACAGCCCGCGCCGCGCCTTGCCCGCGCCCACGCCGCGAAACGGCAAAAGCAACACGCGCGGCCGCGCGCTGCCGGCGAGGGCAGGGCGCATCCCGAGCAGCAGCGTCGCGCCAGCGCCGACGATGACCGTCGTTGCCAGGGCGATCGCCCGCAGCCTCACCGCTGCCTCGCTCGCTTGAGACGCACGCGCAGATACTCCGGTCGCTCGCCGACCTTTATCTCGATGCGGAAGGGCTGATAGCCGCGCTTGCGCACCTCGACGCGGCGCACGCCGAGGTCGACCTCGAGGCCGCTGTGCTTGCCCAGCTCGCTGACCGTGCCCTTGTTCTCGCCGTCGATCGTGACCTCGGCGTCCGCCGGGGTGCAGTCGATCACGATGCGGCCCTTGCCCGGCGCTGGCGGCGGTGGGGCCTTGGCAACCGGCCGGCTCGCGGGGGGCTTCGGCGGCGGCGTGGTCTGCTGCTTGGGACAGGCGGCGAGGCTCGAGGTCGCCGCGAGCATCAACATCGCGAGGCGCGGGCGCATTACTTCTTCCACTTGATGGTCTTTGGCACAGCGACGGCGGGTGGCTTGCGTCGCGAGATCTTCAGCCGCTGCGGCTGCGCGAAGATCGGCTCGAGCCGCGGCTCGCCGCGGCGACGCTTGATCACGCGATACACGCCCCAGTAGTAGGAGCCGAAGCGCAGGTTGCGCATGATCGTCTCGCGCCCAACGATGTTGGCCTTGCCTACGACGCCGGTCTTGAGGTCAGGCTTGAGCGCGATGACCAGCAGGTAGCGGCCGCGCTTCTTGCCCGCCCAGCGAAAGCTCACCGCTTTGGGACGGCCGATGAAGCGCACCGTGGCGTTGTCGGGCGGGAAGAGCAGACGGCTGGGCAGCCCGCCGTCGTCGCTGCCGCCGGCGTCGCTAGCCGCGCCGCCGTCGCTGGCACGCGCGGCGAGGGTGCTGAAGCGCCGCGCGAAGCCGAACTCGCCTTCGTGGCCGGTGGTGCTGATCCCGGCGACGCGCCACACGTAGAGCGTGTTGGGCTCGAGCTTGCGCGTCGGAACGCTCAGCTTGTTCGCGCGCGGCCGGCGCGCCAGCACGATCGGGTCGAAGCTCGTCGCCGTGCTGATCTGCACGTGGTAGCGCGCCGCACCCTCCACCGCCGACCACTCGAGCTCGAGCGGCTGCGCCAACGACACCTTGGCGTCGATGGCTGGCGTCGTCAGCGACGGATAGCCGGGGATGCGGATCGGCTGGCTCAGCTTGCCGCCCGAAAGCTCCACCGCTTGGTTCTTCACGAGCGGCACCGTCACGCCGCCCGAGGCGACCTTGGCCTTGCCGCCGAGCACGGCCACCTCGATCTTGCCCGAGCCGCTGGCGCGCGCGCGAAACGGCACCGGCTTGTCGCCGTCGGCCTTGATCTCGACCTGCTTGCCGTCGGCGCCGACGATGCGCAGCGGCGCGCCAGGCCGCGCCACGCCGCGCAGCGTGCCGCGCTTGAGCGTCGCGATGAGCGGCGCTTTGGCGCTCGGGTCGCTCGGCGCCTCGATCACCACCAGCGACAGCGCCGCGATCTTGAGCGTGCCGCCTTTGACGAACTGCACGTCGGCGCTCGAGCCGCTGCCCGTACGCAGCGCGTCGCGGTGTCGCAGGGCCATGCGCTTCTTGGCCGCGCTCCAGGTCAGCGAGGCCGCCGGCCGATGGCTCACCTCACCGCTCGTGGCCGCCAGCGTAGCGATGGTCTTGCCGGCTGGCGGCGGCTTCTTGGTGTTGCCGCACGACGAGCAGCCAGCGAGCGCGACGGCGAGCAGGGGGACGGCAAGACGTGTCAGCGTGGCCGATAGCAACGCTGAAATCATACACCTAGCCAGCGAGTCGCCGCCAACGCGCGCTTGACGGCGCGCGCCGCTGCCTCCGAGACTGAGCCGTGCGCTCGCTCCGAATACGCCTGCTCGTGGCGCTGGTGACGCTGCCGCTGCTGGTCGCCATCGCGCTCACCTACAACGCGGTGAGCCTCTATCAGCGCGACAAGGTGCTCTACGTCTCTGATCTCTCGGCGCAGACGGTGGACCTGCTGGCCCGCAACATCGAGGCCCGCCTGCGCGGTCTGGTGGCGCAGGCGCGGCTCGGCGCCAAGGTCGCGCCGCCGATCCTGGCGCTGCGGCGCGAGCCCGCGCCGGCGGGCACCGCGAGCGCGAAGACCACGGTGCACAACGTCAGCAGCGCTTCGGATGCGCGGCTTCGCATCGTGCACAGCGAGCCAGGCGCGCGGCTGGTGCTGAAAGTTCAGCCGCGCGCGCTGCTCGATCTGAGCGGACACAGCGGCGCCGCCGAGATCGCGATCGTCGACGCGCGCGGCGAGCTGCTGGTCCACGTCGACGGCGGCAACGTGCGCAAGCGGCGCAAAGTGCCGCAGCTGTTGGAGCGACTGCAGCTGTCCTCGGCCAACGCGCCGCGCATCGGCACGCGCCAGCTCGACTGGGGCGGCGGCCGGCGCCTGGTCTCGTTCGCGCGCGCGCCGGCCGGCATCACGGTGTTGCAGAGCTACTCGCTGGCTCAGGTGCGGGCGGCGGCCTCGCCGCTGATCAAGAGCGCGATCTTGATCTCGGCGATCACCATGGCGCTGGCGATCCTCGTCGCGCTGGTGGTGGGTGGCCGCATCAGCGCGCCGCTCAAGGCGATGGCCGAGCAGGTCGAGGCGATCGGGCGCGGCGAGCTCGGCAAGCGCGTCGAGACCAACGCGACGGGCGCCATCGGCGTGCTCGTCGATCGGCTCAACGCGTTGGGGGCGGCGCTCGAGCAGCGCGAGCGCGAGCTGTCGCGCACGCAGCGGCAGCTGCTGCACTCCGAGCGGCTCAACGCCACCTCGCGGCTGATCAACTCGATCGTCTCCGAGCTGTCCGAGCCGCTCGACCGCTGCGTGAGCCTCGCGAGCAGCGCCTACAGCACGCTCGACGAGGGCCACCAGGCGCGCGCGCTGCAAAAGGAGATCATCGAGCAGGCCAACCGCGTCTCCAACATGCTGCAGAACCTGCGGCGCGCCGCAGCGCCAGACGAGTCCCCCGCGCGCGTGATCGAAGCCGATCTCGCCCTCGCCGATACCGTCATCTCCGCCGGGCCGATGCTCGAGCGCCGCGGTCTGACGCTCGACAGCGATGTCGGCGAAGACATGACGGTCTTCGTGCGCGCCGACCAGCTCAACAACGCCTTGCTCGACATATTGCTGTTCGTCGCCGAGCGCGCCGACCCCGGATCCAAGATCAGCCTCGTGGCCAACAAGCTCGAGGTGCCGGCCGACGAAGGCGACGGTGCGCCCGCGGTGGCGCTGACCAGCATCCGCATCTTCTATCGCGGCGAGGCGCCGCCAGCCTCGGGCAGCGAGCAGAGCGCTGCCTCGGTGACGGCGGCGGGGCTGCGGCGGCGCCGACCGAGCGCCGGGCTGCTCGCGGCGGCTGGCGACGCCAAGGCGTTGCCGCTGGCCGTGGCGACATTGGTGCTTCGCGACGAGGGCGGCGACCTCAGCGGCGTGGCGGGAGATCCCCACAGTTTCGAGATCTTGCTCCCGGCGGCAGAGCGCTCTGCGTCGCGCTAGCGCCGCGGGCAGGTCGCCGAAATAATGCACGAAACCTAGCCAAGCGAGGCCGTGCCGGCTATGATCAACTCGTGCGGATTGTGTCGGCGGTCTTACGAAAGAATCGCGCGCCGATTTGGGCGTTGGCGCTGGCGCTGTTGCCTTGCGCCTGCAGCAGCGCGACGCCGTTCAGCCTGCAGGGCGTCGAGCCCGCCGAGGGTGACGCGACCAAGACGATGGCAGTGCGCATCGTCGGCGAGAACTTCGTCAGCGTCGTGCGCGCCAACTTCGACGACAGCGAGCAGTCGACGATCAGCGCCACCTATCGCGCGACACTCGGCGGCGTCGAGCTCGTCGACGTACGCCGCGTGAGCAAGGACGCGCTGACCGCGACGATCCCGGGCGGCGTGCTCGCGGCGGGCACCCACGAGCTCGTCGTCACCGATGGCGCGGGTCGCAGCGCCCAGCTCGCGGCGGCGTTCACTGCGCTCGGCGGCACGCCTGGCGACGGCGGTGACGCCGGCGGTGATGGCGACGCGCCGAGCAGTGACGCTGACGCCGGCCCGTCGCCCGATGCCGACGCCGCGCCGCGGCCCGATGTGCTGCCGCCGGACACGACCCGCCCCGACACCACGGGCGACACCTCGCCGCCCATCGGGCCGGTGAGCCAGAGCGCCTTGAGCGCCCTTTTCCTCGCAGCGCGTGTCCCTTGCGTCAACCGCAGCGGACAGAGCACGGGCACCATGATGCCCATCGTCGACACGGGCGACGTGCGCTTCTTCGATTGGGCCACCGTCGTGCAACCATCAGCGCCGTCGTCGACGCGCGCCTGGGTCGGCTCGCGGTCCGCGGTCGCGGTGCGCTTCAACCCCAACGCGTGCGATGGCGAGAGCGTGTTCGGCGGCAACGAAGGCTGGGTCACCGCCTGCGTCATCGTGCGCGGGGCGCGCCTCGACGCCCAGGGACGACTCGTGCTCGAGCCGAGCGTCACGCTGAGCGACATGGATCTCGTCAACTGCCGCGAGAGCGGCACGATGCAGCAGGGCGGCGAGTTCGCCCTGCCGGACGACTCGCAGCTCCCGACCAACTATCCTCAGCTGGTCAACCCCATCGGGGCGGTCAAACAGGGCATCCTGGACGCGTCGCGCAGCTAGCGAGCGTGCGCGTGTGCGTGCGGAGCGTAACCGCTGCGCGCGTCTGCCCGTAGGCTTCGGACATACACATCAGGACGGCACTTAGACATGCACATCTGCTCGGCTCTCCTCGCCTGCGTGCTGCTCTCGAGCAGCGGCTGCAGCGCGATCTTCACCTCCGATCGGCCGCCTGGCAGCGACACGGCGACGCCCACGCCTGACGGCCGCGCCGATGACAGCGGCGGCGACGTGCAGGGGCCATCGCCCGACACCGCCTCTGGTGACGGGCCGCAGCCCGACGCACCGCCGTCGTCCGGGATGGTGATCGCCGACGGCAACTGGGAGGGGCGCACCGGGCACGTGGGCAAGGGCACGGTCGAGATGTTTCGCACGGCCGGCGGCGAGATCGAGCTTCGCTTCAGCGCCGACTTCGAGACCAGCGCGGTGCCGACGCCGGTCGTGGTGCTCACCTCGCGCGACAGCATCGGCAGCGCCATCGACGCCAGCAAGGGCGACCTCGACCTCGGCGCGCTGACGTCCGTCAGCGGCGCGCAGACCTACAAGGTGCCCGGCGGCGATGGCGGCCGGCGCTACGTTTGGGTCTTCTGCGTGCCGTTCGGCATCGAGATCTCTCGCGCCCCGCTCAAGGACGTGCCCTGATGGCGCGGCGAGCACGACACACGGCGCTCGTCGCGGCGGCGCTGTTGGTGGCCACGCTGTCGAGCGCGCGCGACGCGCAGGCCAACCCCTGGACGCGCGACGCCGGGCACTTCTACGTCAACCTCAACTACTCGCGCATCTCGGCGCGCAGCCTCTTCGCGGCCGACGGCAGCAGCCTCTCGCTGCGCGACGTGGACCTCGACGGCGTCAGCGAGCGCTTCACGCAGAACGTGCTGGCGCTCTACGGCGAGGTGGGCATCATCAGTCGCTGGCTGACGGCGACGGTCAACGCGACCCTGCTGCGCCACGCCAAGCTCGACCTGCAGGGATCGACGCTCGGCCTGGGCGACATCACGCTCGGGTTCTGGTCGGGGCTGCTCACCGGACCGATCAGGCTCTCGGCGGGCATCGCCTTCGGTCTGCCCACCGGCGATCCCGCGCCGACCGCCGACAACCCGACGGACGCCGGTGTCGCCGCCGTCTTGCCCACCGGCGACGGCGAGTTCGACGTGGAATTCATGCTCGCGGCGGGCTACGCCTTCGGCGGGCGTGGCAAGACCTGGCCACTGAGCCACTACGTCGTCGGGCGCGTGGGCTATCACGTGCGCACCACGCCGCGCGAGCAGGCCTTCGGCGACCCGAAGGACTTCCCCGACGCCTTCAACTGGCGCTTCGAGGTCGGCACCAAGATCCCCTACACCTTCGTCGACCGCTTCTGGCTGATCGTGCGCCTCTACGGCACGGAGATCTTCAGCGGCGACGCCGGCCAGAACGCCACCGGCTTGGGCCCGGTGGTCTTCACGTCGTACGGAATCGAGATCTATGGACGCATCGTGGCCGGGCTGGGCGCGTCCTTCGGCTTCAACGGCGCCTTCCGCGCCAAGGGGCTGCCCGCGGGCGCGAACCTCGCCTGGTCGCTGAGCTACGAGTACTAGTCAAGGGTTCCTTCCAGGCGCCGCTGCCGTATGATGCGCGGCGGTGAAAAACGCTCTCAAGACGATCTCTCTGGCGCTGCTGGTTTGTGCCGGGTGCAGCAAGAAGTCCACCGCGCGTGCGCCCGATGCAGCGGCGCGGGTCAAGCCGGACATGGCGTCGGCGCGGCCCAAGACGCAGCCCAAGCCCAAGCCGCAGCCCAAGCCCAAGACCGCGAAGTTGGCCGGGCGTGACTTCATCCGCGAGGCCAAGGCGCTGATGAAGCTGGCAGCCTGCGCTGGCGATGGCGAGCTGCCGCCGAAGGTGCGGCAGGCGACCTGGAAGCGTCACTGCGCGCGCATCAAGCGGCGCATGCAGCAGTACCGCGACAACTACATCAAACACATGAAGCCGTTCCTCGCCAAGCTGCAGCCGGCAGGGCTGCCCGACGTGGTCGTCTATCCGTTCGGCGGCGGCGACTTGCTCTCGGCGCTGCTGACCTATCCCGACGCGCGCGAGATCACGTCATTGTCGCTCGAGCAGGTTGGCGACCCGCGCCGCGTGCTCGCCATCACCAACAAGATGGCCGACGACACGCTCAAGATCCTGCGCGAGACCATCGACGGCCTGTTGGCGCTCGACGACAGCACCAGCGTCAACCTGATGAAGATGCAGCGCGGCGCGATCCCGGGGCAGCTGGCGTTCTTCCTCGTCGCGCTGGCCGTGCACGGCTACGAGCCGCTCTCGTTGCGCTACTTCGAGCTCGGCGAGGACGGCGCCGTGCGCTACGTCGACGACGCGCGCATCACGGAGCTCGACGGCAAGCGCTCGCGCCAGCTCTCGGGGGGCTGGACGCGCCCCGACTTCTCGCCGGCCTTTCGCTACGGCGAGCTGCGCTTTCGCCGCGCGGGCGCGCCCGACGCCAAGGTGCAGGTGCATCGCCACCTCGGCGCCAACTTGAGCAACGGCGTGCTCGGCAAGAGCGGCTTCAACGCGCAGTCGCCGGTGACGCGCCACCTCGAGCGCAAGGGCAAGATCAAGGCGATGACCAAGGCGGCTACGTATCTCTTGTGGCGGCCGGGCTTCTCCAACGTGCGCGACTACCTGATCAAGCACGCCGTGTTCATGATCTCCGACAGCACCGGGCTGTCACCGCTGCACGCGCGCCGCGCCGGCTTTCGCTACCGCACGTTCGGGCGCTTCGATGGCGCGTTCTTCAAGAACCGCGCGAAGAACAAGCACAGCATGGCGCTGGTCGGCGTCTACAAGAGGCAGCCGCGGCGCAGCGTGCCGATGCGGTTTGGCTATCCGGACGTCGACGGCCATCCGCACATGATGGTGGTCTACAAGAAGGGCATCGCCGCCGCGAAGGGAGCGAGCAAATGAGGAAGGCTGCGCCTGGCCTTGGAAGGCAAACATGAACGACTGGAAACTCGAGCCCAACGGCCGCGAGGTCAAACGCCCGGTGATGATCGTCGTGATGGACGGCGTCGGCATCGGGCGCAGGGACGACGGCGACGCCGTGTTTCTGGCGCGCACGCCGGTGCTCGACGCGCTCGGCGAGCGGTTCATCTCGACGCAGCTCAAGGCGCACGGCACCGCCGTCGGACTGCCCAGCGACGACGACATGGGCAACTCCGAGGTCGGCCACAACGCCATCGGCGCCGGCCGCGTCTTCGATCAGGGCGCCAAGCTGTGCGGTCGCGCTATCGCCAGCGGCAAGCTCTTCGAGGGCAAGGTCTGGCGCGCGATGATCGACCGCGTCGGCGCTCCGCGGCCAGCGAACGACGGGCAGCGCACGATGCACTTCATCGGCCTGCTCAGCGATGGCAACGTCCACAGCCACATCGACCAGCTCGTCGCGCTGGTGCGCCGCTGCGACAGCGACGGCGTGCGCCGCGTGCGCCTGCACGTGCTGCTCGACGGCCGCGACGTGCCCGCGACGTCGGCGCTGACCTACGTCGATCAGATCGAAGCCGTGCTCGGCGAGATCAGCGGCAAGGCCGACCGCGACTACCGCATCGCCTCGGGCGGCGGGCGCATGCTCGTGACCATGGACCGCTACGAAGCGGACTGGGGCATGGTGGAGCTCGGCTGGAAGACGCACGTGCGCGGTGAAGGGCGCACCTTCGCCAGCGCGCGCGCGGCCATCGAGACGGCGCGCGCCGAAGACCCGTCGAAGAACGACCAGTACCTGCCGGCGTTTGTTATCGCCGGCGACGACGGCAAGCCCGTAGGCCCGATCCGCGACGGCGACGGCGTGGTGTTCTTCAACTTCCGCGGCGACCGCGCCATCGAGATCAGCCGCGCCTTCGAGGACGAAAGCTTCGCCTACTTCGACCGCGGCGCTCGCCCCGACGTGCTCTACGCCGGCATGATGCAGTACGACGGCGACCTGGCGCTGCCCAAGGCCTTCCTCGTCGAGCCCCCCGACATCGATCGCACCATGGGCGAGTATCTCGCCAAGAACGGCCTGCGCCAGCTGGCCTGCTCGGAGACGCAGAAGTACGGCCACGTGACGTACTTCTGGAACGGCAACCGCAGCGGCTACTTCGACAAGTCCCTCGAGCGCTACATCAACATCCCGTCCGATGACGTGCCGTTCGAACAGCGGCCGTGGATGAAGGCCGCCGAGATCACCGACGCCGCCATCGAGGCCCTCGCCGAGGTGGACTTCGCGCGCATCAACTACCCCAACGGCGACATGGTCGGCCACACCGGCGACATGACCGCCGCGATCATCGGCGTCGAGTGCGTCGACCACTGCCTCGGACGTTTGCTGCGCGCCGTCGAGAAGGCCGGCGGCATCGCGCTGGTCACCGCCGATCACGGAAACTCCGACGACATGTTCGAGCGCGACAAGAAGACGGGCGAGCCGCAGCGTCTCGAGGACGGCTCGATCAAGATCAAGACCAGCCACTCGCTCAACCCCGTACCGCTCTACGTCTGCGACTACAGCGGCAACATCGACTACCGGCTGGCTGACATCCCGTCGCCGGGGCTGGCCAACCTCGCCGCCACCGCGCTGTTCCTGATGGGGTACGAGGCACCGGCGGGCTACGAGCCGTCGCTGCTGGTCCCGCGTTAGGCAGCGCCGGGCTCGCCGGCCGCGGAGGGCTCTTCCGCTGCGATTGCGCGTTTTTCGCCAAAACGTTTTATAATCAACGCGCTGCTTATCCAGTATCACGTTCGCCGTCAGGGCGGCTGCTCCCCGCACCTGTGAATTGCGCCTCAAGCCCAGCGCCCGCGCGGCGCACTGCCGTTTGCCTAGCCACGGCTCTGGTGGCCCTCTGCGCGTCGTGGCTGGCCGGCTGCTCGAGCTGTCGCAACGAGCAGCCGCCTGCTGACTGGGTCGCGTCCATCGCCTCCACCGCGGGCACCGTGCGCGTGCGGCTCGACGCCAAGGGCGCGCTCGTCGCCGCCAAGGCGGGCGTCTACCTGCGCGTGGGGGCGCGGCTCGAGACGGGCAACGACGGCGAGGCGCACCTCGCGCTGCGCAACGGCGGCAAGCTGACGATCCGCCCCAACTCCGTGGTGACGCTGCGTTCGAGCGCGCCGGAGAAGAAGCTCGCCCTCGAGCTGGCGCAGGGCACCGTCGTCGGCAAGGCCTCGAAGATCGAGGCTGCAGACCTCGTCATCGGTGTCGGCAAGCGCAAGGTTCGCCTCGCGCGTCAGGCCACGGCCACCGTTGCCGCCAAGAAGGGCGCGGCGCCGAGGGTGCTCGTCGAGTACGGCAAGGCCACCGTCGAGGGCCCGAGCGGCGCGACCACCATCGTCGCCGGCAAGCCGATGACGCTCGGCCCGCCGCGCAAGCCCGACGCGAGGGCCACCAAGCCCGACACGGGGCCGGGCGACGCCTCGCCCAGCGACGCGATCCAGGCCGCGCCGCTGGTCTTCTACCTCAAGTCGACAGGTCGCGGGCGCGTGCTGGTGCGTCAGCCCGGCGAGAAGCGTTTCCGTCCGGTGGGCCGCGGCAAGACGATCGAGATCCGTCCCGGCACCGAGCTGCGCTTGCTGCGCCGCGCGCGCGTGGTGGTCGGCCCGGAGAAGGGCAAGGGCACCAGCGTCAGCGGGCCGGCGCGACTGCGCGTCGAGGAAGGGCCGCCGCTCAAGGCTGGCGCGGCGCCTTCGGTGCGCCTCGCCACCACCGGCGGAGGATTGCAGATCCGCCGCACGGGCAAGCCAGGCACGCGCGGCTCGGCGTTCGTGGTCGAGGGCGTGCGGTTGCGCACGCGCGTGCGTCACCGACGCCTCGACGTGCGGGTGCGGCGCGAGCGCGGGCGCGCCATCGTCGTCGTCGGCGCCGGCAGCGTCACGCTGATCGGAAAGAACGGCAAGGTCGAGCTCGAAGGCGGACAGTCGGCGCGCCTCGCCGGCGGCGTGATCGCCAAGCTGCCCAGCGGGCGCCGCGGCGTGCTGATCCGCAAGGCGGGCACGCTGCGCGTGTTCGTGCCCAAGCCGCGCGTGGCCGTCACGCTGCGTTGGGATCGGCCCGACGGCAGCAAGGACGCGCTCGTCGAGGTGGCGCGCAACGGCAACATGCGAAACCCGATCTTCTCGGACCGCATCTCGCGCAAGTCGCTGACGCTCGCCAACATCCCGCGCGGCGTGCTCTATTGGCGCGTCCGCCCCGTCTCGCCCGAGGGCGCGGTGGGCGAGGCGACCAAGGGCCGCGTGCTGATGATCCGCGACACGTCGTACCGCGTGATCAAGTGGCGCACGCCGCGCAACACGATCAACCTCAGCGACAAAGACACCGTCGTCTTCTACCAGAACCGCGTGCCGCGCTTTACGTTTCGCTGGGCGCCAACGCGCGGCGCGACGCGCTATCGGCTGCGCATCATGCGCGAGTCCAACGTCGGTCGCGCCATCGTCGACCGTCGCGTGCGGCGCCCGCAGGCGCGGCTGCGCACCGGTAGGCTCGGCGAAGGATCCTACCTCTGGTACGTCTCGGCGCTCGGCGCTGGCAACCAGATCCTCGACGCCAGCAAGGCCCAGCGCCTCTCGGTGCGCTATGACAACGCGACGCCGGATCTGCAGATCCGCTTCCCGCGCGACGGCTTGCGCGTCTCGACGGCTGCCATCGAGGTCAAGGGCGTGACCATGCCGGGCTCGCAGGTGTTCGTCAACGGCGCCGCGGCGACGCTCGACAAGACCTACCGCTTCACTCACCGCGTGGCGCTCAAGCCGGGCGAGAACGTGATCCGCTTCAAGGTCGTCGACAAGCGCCGCGGCTCGAGCATCTACCTGCGCCACGTAACGCGGCGATAGGCGAGCGTGACGACAGTCACGACGGCGCGCGCATTGCTGGCCTACGCTTTCATGTCGTGGTAGCCAACGTGTCACCGGCGCGCCAAAGGCCAAGTGCCGGTGGACGAAGGACCTTCATGCCAACACGCCTGATCTGGGGTTTGGCCCTGGCGCTGTTGATCGCGCTGCCCGCGCGCGCGGGCGCCGACGACGCCAACGCGGCCGTCATCACGATCAAGCCGAGCGGCAACAAGCTCGCCGACGGCGCCACGATCAAGATCAACGGCAAGGCCGTCGGGCAGGTGCCGCTCAAGGTGACGCTGCAGGCCGGCCGCTACCTGGTCGAGGTCGAAAAGGCGGGGCACACCACGTTTCGCCAGTGGATCGACGTCAAGGCCAAGGAGACGCGTGACCTTGAGGTCAAGCTCGAGGCCACGGGGCCCAAGGGCGGCACGCTGGTGGTGGCGGCCAACATCGTCGGCGCCAAGATCTTCGTCGACGGCAAGGAAGTCGACACCTCGCCAGCCGCGATCAACGACGTCACGCCGGGCAAGCACGTCGTCGAGGCGCGCGCGCCGGGCTACAAGGCGAGCAAGATCACGGTGCAGGTCGAGCTCGGCAAGACGCGCAAGGTCGCGCTGACGCTCGAAGCCGACGCGACGACCATCGCCAAGACCAGCGGCACGATCCAGGTCATCGCCACCGAAAAGGACGTGGCGGTGATCATCGACGGCAAGCTCAAAGGCAAATCGCCGATCCGCATCACCGGTCTCGAGGAGGGCAGCCACGTCGTCGAAGGCACGCTCGCCGGCTACACCTCGGCCAAGCAGACGGTGTCGGTCAAGAAGGGCGAGCTCAAGACGATCAAGCTCGAGCTCAAGCTGATCCCATCCAAGCCGCGCGAGGGCGAGATCAAGGTCACTTCGAACGAGCTGGGCGCGCTGGTCTTCGTCGACGGCAAGCTGCAGGGCAAGACGCCGTTTCGCCGGCGCGGCTACGTGCCGGGACCCCACGTGGTGACCGTGCGCAAGAAGGGCTTCAAGGAACACGTCGAGAGCGTCGAGGTCAAGGCGGGCGGGCTGGCCAACATGGACGTCAAGCTGGCAGCCGACGAGACGCCGCAGGATCCGTCGAAGCTCGTCGGAAAGAAGGCCAAGCTGCGCGATCACGGCGAGCGCCTGCGCGGCCTGGCGTCCTACAGTGCGCGCGGCATGGAGCCGCTGCTCTTCGCGGTCGACGCGTCGGTGGGCTTCCCCTACCTCTTCGAGGCGCGCTTCGGCATCGGCATGGTGCAAAAGTCGATCTTCCGGCTCGACGGCGGTCTCGGCTTCCGCACCTTCGGCGCGATGAACGAGGTCGGCGTGCGGCTCAAGGCGCGCTTCGCGCGCTACAAGATCTTCTCCGCGGCCGCCACGTTCGACATCGGCGGCGGCGGCGGATCCAAAGGGCGCTCGACGTTCTTCAGCGACCTCGGCGTGGCAGGCTCGCTGACCTGGGCCCACTTCATCCACGCCACCGTGCGCGCCTACTTCAACATCTACAGCGACAGGCTCTGTCCGGCGCAGGTCCGCTCCGACGAGCTGGCCGCCTGCAACCGGCCGCCTGCCGGCACGGGGCTCACCACCACCGAGACGCGGGCGCGTTTTGTCAGCGCGCGTTTCTTCCTTTCGGCCATCGTCGAGGTGGCGATCACGCGGCACTTCGGCCTGTTCGCGATTTTCGAGGGCGCGCCGTTTCAGCCCGACCGCTACGCCTTCACCGATCCGTTCGCCGCGGTGATGCCGGAGTCCGATCCCGGCACGTATTTCCGCGTCGGCGTGTCGATCAAGAACTAGCGCGCCCGGGTCGCTGGCGAGCTAGTCGCGCTTGCCGGTGAACTCGGCCGTCAGCGGCGTCACCGACTCGCCCGCCATCTGCAGCGTTGCGTGGTTCCAGCCGCCCGGCGTGCCGCCCGGTGCGTCATCGCCGAGGCGGTCGACGCTGGCGTTGTTGTCGTCGTCGAGCAGCGGGGCGCTGCCGCCGAGCGTGAGGTCGGCGCCGGTCGAGAGCGCGTCGAAGCCACTGTCGAGGTAGCGCGCCAGCGCGCTGATGCCGTTCTGGCAGGCGGCGCCGAGACAGCCCGCGTCGAGGCGCGCGGCGGCGCACACGATCGGCTCGATGGCGGCGCAGCCGCGCTGTGCGCCTTGTACGAGGTCGGCGATGTCGCTGGCGAGCGCCATCGACGTCGGCGGCAGCGAGGCCTGCGGCATCACCACGGCGCCGAGGGTGTCGCGCGCGAGCGTGCCGTAGCGCGTGCTCAGGCGGTGGTCGCTGACGTAGATGCGCCCGTCGGCGAGCGAGACGTCGACCGGAAGCGCCAGCGGCGTGGTGCTCGCCACGGTGGCCATGTCGTAGCGCTGACGCTCGGCGCCGTCGCCGATGCTGACGTGTGTGATGCGGTGGCTCGCCACCAGCCGGTTCGCTGCGTCGGGTGGGCTGAGCACGAGCAGGCTCTCGACGCCGACCACCGTGAGCACGGGCAGCGCCGCCTTGGGCAGAGCGGCGAGCGCGTCGCGCAGCTCGGTGACGGCGGTGCCGTTGGCGGCCGCCATCAGCAGCGACTCGAGCGAAGGCCCGTCCGTGGCGGTCACGCTTTCGCGACAGCCACTGCTCAGCCGACCGCGTTCGGCGATGATCGCGGCGGTGCTGGGCGAGGGCGACTCCACGCGGCAGTCGAGCGGATCGGTGCCGTCGCGCGCGTCGAGGATGCAGTCGAGCAGAAGCTGCATGGGATCGAGCGGGCAGTCGGCCGCGTCGAGCATCGGCGCGAAGGCGCCGGCCAGCGCGCGCGCCGCGGGCAGCGTCATGCGGCTGGTCAGCCGGTAGCTGCCCGCGATGTCGAGCGGCGGCGGCTCGAGCGTCAGCGTCAGGCGCAGCGTGAGGCTGGCCGCGAGCTGAGCGTCGCCGATCTCGAGGCAGCCGAAGGCGAGGGCGGCGCCGCTCTCGTCCTCGGCGCGACCGAGCAGCGCGTGGCGCGTGTCTACCGGCACGGCGCCGAAGGTCACCGGGCGCCCGGCGCCGTCGGCGCTGCGCGTGCGCGCGCTCGCGGGCGGCGATGCGGCCGACAGCTCGGCGCAGCCCTTGGACGGGACGAGGAAGAAGCGCACGCGCCGCAGCCCGTTGACGTTGCCCTCCACGCGCGCGTCGACGCTCAGCGCGGCGAAGCCGGCGGCGCCGACCTGCACGAAGAACGCGAAGTCGTCCGCCTCGGAGGCGCTGGCGATGACCTGAAAGCTGGTCGCGCTGCTGCCGGCGCGCAACACGACGCTGGCGCTGCCTCCGACGCCGGTGGTGACCTCGTCGGTGGACAGCGTCGAGCCGCGCGGGTCGCCGAAGATCGCGAAGCGCACGGTCTGACCGGCGAGCGCCACGCCGCGGTCGAGGTCGCTGTAGCGCACCGAAAGGGTGATGGTCTGCCCGGGCGAGAGGCCGACATCGGGGCCCGGTCCGGCCAGCGCGAGCGCGCGGCGTGCGCCAGGGCCGCCGTCGCCGGGGGGATCGTCGGCGTCGCAGCCGCCGCCGCCGCCGCCGATCAAACACGCGCACAGTCCCACGCACAGCGCCGCGCGGCGAAGCGTCAAGTAAGGGTCGATCACTTCAAGTCCAGATATCTCCAATCGTATCACGGCGCGTATCCGAGCGCCGCCCGGCGCAGGGGGCGAGCTGATACAGTATCCGGCCTATGGGCACGTTCACGCATCTGCATCTGCACAGTCAGTACAGCCTGCTCGACGGCGCGATCCGCCTCAAGGATCTGTTCCCCAAGCTGCACGAGTTCGGCATGGACAGCGTGGCGCTCACAGACCACGGCAACATGTTCGGGGCCATCGACTTCTACAAGCGCGCGCGCGCCGCCGGCATCAAGCCGATCATTGGCTGCGAGGCGTACATCTCCGACGGTCCGATGACCGACAAGGGGACGCGCAAGAGCTACCACTTCGTGCTGCTGGCGAAGAACCTCGAGGGCTATCGCAACCTGACGTATCTGGTCAGCAAGGCCTACATCGACGGCTTCTACTACACGCCGCGCATGGACAAGGACCTGCTGCGCAAGCACTCCGGCGGGCTGGTGGGCCTGTCGGCGTGCCTCGGCGGCGAGGTGGCGCAGACGCTCGAGACGCGCGGGCGCTCGCAGACCGAAGACAAGATCCGCGAGTATCAGAGCATCTTCGACCCGGGCAGCTACTTCCTCGAGGTGCAGCCCAACGGGCTCGCCCAGCAGGACACGCTCAACGAAGAGCTGAGCAAGCTCAGCCGCAAGCTCGACATCGGTTTGGTCGCCACCAACGACTGTCACTACATCGAGCGGCGCGACGCCGTGGCGCACGACTGCTTGATGTGCATCCAGACCAGCAAGCTCGTCAGCGACACCAATCGGCTCAAGCACGACGTCGACGAGTTCTACCTCAAGTCGCCGGCGGAGATGGAGCAGGCCTTCTACAACCTGCCGCAGGCGATCGAGGGCGCGATCAAAGTCGCCAGCATGTGCGACCTCGAGCTCGACCTGTCGCAGTGCTTCCTGCCGCGCTATCAGCTGCCGCACGGCTACGACACGCTCGAGGCGTATCTCAAGGACATCTCGCACGAGGGGCTCAAGCGGCGCTTCAAGGAGATCGAAGGGCAGGGGCGCACCTTGGACGCCAAGGCCTACGCTGACCGCCTCGAGCACGAGCTCGGCGTCATCGCGGCGATGGGCTTTGCTGGCTACTTCCTGATCGTCTGGGACTTCATCAAGTTCGCCAAGGAGAACGGCGTGCCGGTGGGGCCCGGGCGCGGCAGCGGCGCCGGCTCGCTGGTGGCCTACGCGCTGCGCATCACGGACATCGATCCGCTGCCCTACAACCTGCTGTTCGAGCGCTTCCTCAACCCCGAGCGCGTCAGCATGCCGGACTTCGACATCGACTTCTGCATGAACCGGCGCGACGAGGTTATCCACTACGTCACCGACAAGTACGGCGAAGACAACGTCGGCCAGATCGTGACGATGCACTCGCTCAAGGCGCGCGGCGTGACGCGCGACGTGGCGCGCGCGATGGGCCTCAGCTACGGCGAGGCCGACCGCATCGCCAAGCTCATCCCGGAGCCGATCCAGGGCAAGAGCGTGAGCATCGAGGAGGCGCTTTCGCAGGAGCCGCGCCTGCGCGAGCTGTGCGACGAAGATCCCAAGGTCGCCGAGGTGCTCGACATCGCGTCGTCGCTCGAGGGGCTCAACCGGCACCATGGAACACACGCCGCCGGCGTCGTCATCGGCGACAAGCCGCTGTGGGAGTACGTGCCGTGCCTGCGCGACCAGAACGGGGCGCTGGTCACGCAGTACGCCAAGACCGAGGTCGAGGAGGCCGGGCTGGTCAAGTTCGACTTCCTCGGCCTCAAGACGCTGACGGTGCTGGCCTACGCGCTCGAGAACATCCGCCTCGCGCGCGGCGAGCCGCTCGACCTAACCGCCATCGCGATGGACGACAAGGCGGTCTTCGAGCTCTTCTCGAGCGGCAACACCACCGGCGTGTTCCAGTGCGAGTCGAGCGGCTTCAAGGAGTTGCTCAAGAAGCTCAAGCCCGACTGCTTCGAGGACATCATCGCCGCCGTCGCGCTCTATCGACCGGGCCCGCTCGAGGGCGGCATGGTCGACGACTTCATCGACCGCAAGCACGGGCGGCGCAAGGTCGAGTACCTGCACCCGTGGCTGCAGGAGATCCTCGAGGAGACCTACGGCGTCATCGTCTACCAAGAGCAGGTGATGCAGATCGCCTCGGTGCTCGCCGGCTACTCGCTAGGACAAGCCGACCTGCTGCGCCGCGCGATGGGCAAGAAGAA
This sequence comes from Myxococcales bacterium, assembly GCA_020431405.1. Taxonomy (GTDB): domain Bacteria; phylum Myxococcota_A; class Polyangia; genus JAGQIK01. Next base: position 2,613 of record JAGQIK010000224.1, on the reverse strand, counting down.
GCCCGAGGAGATGGCCAAACAGAAGAAGGTCTTTCTCGCCGGTGCCGAGGACAAGAAGGTCGATCTCAAGCAGGCCGAGAAGATCTTCGACCTGATGGAGGCGTTCGCCGGCTACGGCTTCAACAAGTCGCACAGTGCGGCCTACGGGTTGATCTCGTACCAGACCGCGTTTCTCAAGACGCACTACCCGGCAGAGTTCATGGCCGGCGTGCTGTCGTGTGAAAAGGACAACACCGACAACCTCACCAAGTACGTCGCCGAGACGCGCGCGATGGGCATCGAGGTCTTCCGTCCAGACGTCAACGAGTCGGGGGCGTTCTTCACGGTGGTCAAGCACGACGGCAAAGACTGCATCCGCTTCGGGCTCAGCGCCGTGCGCAACGTCGGCGGCGGCGCGGTGGAAGCGATCGTCGCGTCGCGCGACGAGCAGCCGTTCACGAACCTCTTCGACTTCTGCGAGCGCGTCGATGGGCGGCGCGTCAATCGGCGCGTGAGCGAGGCGTTGATCAAGGCCGGCGCCTTCGACGGCGTGGCGGCGGCACACGTGACGCCCGACGGCGCGACGCAGCCGCTGACGCGCTCGCAGCTGATGGCCGTGCTCGATGCTGCGCAGGAGCGGGCGATGGCCGCGCAGCGCGACCGCGAGAGCGGCCAGACGAGCCTCTTCGGCATGCTTAGCGAGGCGGCCGACCAGGCCGGCACGCCGATCGACGATCACCGTTACCCCGACGTGCCCGAGTGGGAGCCGCGCCAGACGCTGGCCTTCGAGAAGGAGGCGCTCGGCTTCTATGTCTCGGGCCACCCGCTCGACCGCTACCTCGGCGACCTCAAGCGCCACGCGACGGCGACCACCGGCAGCCTCGAGGGCGGCGCGCTGCAGAGCGGCGCGGGGCTCAAGAACCGCGCCGAGGTCATCATCGGCGGCATGGTCACCGAGTATCGCGAGCGGCCGCTGCGCAGCGGCAACGGGCGCATGGCGATCTTCCAGCTCGAGGATCAGGAGGGCAGCGTCGAGGTGGTGTGCTTCTCGAAGCCGTTCGAAGAGTTCGAGACGATCCTGAAGTCCGACGAGCCACTGTGTGTCACGGCGCGTGTGGTCTTCGAAGGCGAGGGCGAAGGGCGCGTGCCTCGCCTTCAGCTCAAAGAGGCGCAGACCCTCGAGGACCTGCGCAAGAAGAAGACCGACCGCATGACGCTGCGGCTCGACGCCGACATCGCGCAGCCGGAACAGCTCGCCGAGCTGCGCTCGATCCTGCTCGCACACGTGGGTGACACGCCGACGCGCGTGACGGTCACGATCCCCAACCGCTCCGAGGTGCGCCTGGTGCTCTCGGAGCGCTTCTCCGTGGAGCCCACCGACGACCTGCTGCTCAAGGTCGAGCGCCTCTTCGGCGAGCGAGCGGTGAGCCTCAGCTGATGCGGCTCATCTACACGCGCACCTCGCCGTTCGCCCGCAAGGTGTTGGTCTGCGCCCACGAGCTCGGCCTCGCCGATGCGCTGGAGCTCGAGGAGGACCACCCGCTGCAGGCTGGCAGCCGTGTGCCGCTGCACAACCCGCTGGGCAAGGTGCCGGCGCTCGAGACCGATGACGTGCAGCTGGGCACGCTCATCGACTCGCCGCTGATCTGCGAGTATCTGCACACGCTGGTCGAAGGCTCGACGCTCTTTCCTTCCCCCGACAGCCCCGAGCGTTGGCGCGTGGGCTACCTGCACGCGCTCGGCGACGGCGTGATGGACGCAGCCGTGTTGCTGCGGCTGCAAAACCAGCGCGCCTTGGTGCATCGCTCCGAGCAGTGGACCAACCGCTGGCACGCCGCCATCGATCGCAGCGTCGCCACCTTCGAGATGCACGTCGCGACGCTCGGCGCGCCCGAGGGCCCGTGCACCATCGCCGACGTCAGCGCCGCCTGCGCGCTCGGCTATCTCGACTTTCGCCACCCAGACTACGTCTGGCGAGCAGCCGCCCCCGCGCTGGCCGCCTGGTTCGAGGGCTGGTCGCAACGCGACGCGTTTGTGCAAACCGCGCCACCGCCCGACTGAAGTGCACCAGGCGAGAGTCCTCGCGTCGGGCGCCTGCCACAGCGCGATAGCGACCTTTCGCGCCACCTCGCGCGCCCGCAGATTGGGCATGTCCTCGTGTACCGAGGCGTCTCGCCATGGCAGGCGAACGGCACGCCCGCAGCGGCTCCCACGCCCCGCATACGCGCGCCAAACGCCCCGAAGGCCCCCAGCCTTCCATCCCGTCTTAGCCGGCCGCCCTGCCACGCTCGCGTACCTCTAGCGCGCGAGGCGGCCCTCCACGCCCACGCCCCCGGCGTTCAGTTCGCTACAGCACTGCACGCCGGGCCGCGGACGCGGGGCGGGGCGCGGGGCGCGACCGTGGGAGGACGCCTCGTGCGTTGGTGATTGGGGCGCGTTCGGGCGCGGCTGGGCTGATGACGGGAGAGGGAGGCTGGTGGCCTGCGGGCGTTTGGCGTGGTTGGCGGGGCGTGGAGGGTGCGCGAAGGTGCCGTTCGCGGGCCGTGGCGAGACGCCTCGGGACGTGGAGCGGGCGCGGACGTTGGGGCGCGGCGCTGATGGACTGTCGTCTTGGCGCGGCGGGCCGAGTTGCAG
>JAGQIK010000223.1 GCA_020431405.1 Myxococcales bacterium | reverse complement strand
GAGTACGACATGGGATGCAAGCCCGTGGGCGCGTCGGCTTCGAGGTCGGGCGAGCTGCCGTCTGCGGCTTGCGCCGCTGGGCCGGCATCAGCATCGGAGGACTGGTTCGCTTCGGCGCTCTCGGGCGCGGCCGTCGCATCGGTCTCGATGGTGCCGCGCACCGTGGCCGGCGGCACCTGCGGGATCAGCGCCTGGATCGGGATCGTCGGTCGCTCGTCGAACGGTCCCTGCATCCACAAGCTCTCGACGCTGCGCCCGCGCGCGCGCACGATCGAGCGCGCGGGCGGCAAGCGCGGGTCGTCGACCACCACCGAAGGCGTGCTGTCGCTCGCCGGCGCCTCGGCCTCGCCGCTCGGCGTCTTGGCGCTCGGGCCGCTGGCGGCGCTCACGCTCGCGGCCGCGGCCGGCACTTCGATCTCTCCGCTCTTGGAGCTCGGCGCGGGCTCGGGCGCGGGCGGCGGCCCGGTGACGTCGTCGGGCGCTCGCGCGCCTTCGGCGACCGCGCGCGTGAGCGTCACGCCTTGCTTGGGCTGCGTGAGCAGGATCGCCGAGTTGGGCGCGGGTCGCTTCTTCTTCCTGGCGAGGATCTGCGGTGCCTCGGGCGGCGGCGGCGGCGGCGGCTCCTCCGCGGCCATCGAAGGAAATAGATCGGCCAGCTCGCCGCTGGCGGGCTGTGGATCGTAGTGCTCCGAGCCGACTTCGGGCTCGAGCTCGGGATCCGCCTCCGACGGTGGCGGTGGCGGCAGCTCGTAGTCATAGAACGCGGCGAGGGCGCCATCGATGGCGGACTCTGGCGCCACCGCGCGCAGCACGTACATGCCCGCGAAGAAGATCACCTCCTCGAGCGCGCGCTTGTCGCTCGGATCCGCCATCGCCACGCGCAGGTGGCCGTCCTCGATGCGCACCGGCACGGCGCGATGCTCGATGGCCACCTCGGGCGAAAGCTGCGAGAGGGCCGCCTTGCGCGCTTGCAAGAGGTCCTCGTGCGACAGCAGCGGCACGCTCAGCCGCCGCGAGAGCAGCTGCGCCAGCTGCGTCTCGTCGACGAAGCCGAGCGCGACGATGTGCTGGCCGAGCGTTCCGCCGAGCTGCGCGCGACGCGCCTCGGCCGCGGCGAGCTGATCGCGCGAAAGCAGCCCCTCTGTCAGCAGGAAGTCCTCGACCATGATGCGAGCGGGTCATGTTCGGACCCGGCGAGTGTGCGTGTCAAGGCGAGGAGGCCCTGAGACTGTGGCCACTACATCGAGAGCGTGTAGACGTCCTTCACGCCGCCGAAGTCCTTCTTGCTCTTGGGCGGCTCGAAGTCTTTCTGTCTCTTGCCAGTGCCGCGTTTGACGATGCGCGAGGTGGGTGGGTAGCGCAGCTCGCGCTTCTCGGTCTTGACCGGCTTGCTCTTGCCATCGACGAAGAACAGGCGCTCGCGCTCGAGCATGAAGCCCGGCACGCCGGCCTGCACGACGACACGCACGCCGCGCGGCATCGACGGGTCGTCGCGGACGACCTCTTTGAACGGCGTCTGCTTCTTGAGCGTGCGGCGAAAGACGATCTTGCGGTAGGGGCGCTTCTTGCCGAGCAGTCGCACGCGCACGCGACCCTGCGCGACGGTGAAGTGGATCACCACCGGGAAGGGGTAGGGGTTTTTGATCACGAGGTCGGTCAGCGGGTAGGAGACCGTCGCGTCGAGGCCCATCTTGATGTAGCCGCTCGGGATGGTGTGCGGCCGCGAGCTCTCGAGCGACAGGCCGGCGAAGAACGCCGCGGCGAAGAGGGTGCTCGACAGCTGGCAGCTGCCGCCAGCCATGCCGTCGACGAGCTCGCCAGCCGTGATCACCGGCGCGGTGCGATAGCCCTGCGCTTTGTTACGCGGCCCGACGACCTTGTTGTAGCTGAGCAGCTCGCCCGGACGCAGCACGTAGCCGTCGAGCTTGGCGGCGCCGACCTTGAGGTTGTGCGTGCGGTCTTTGTACTTGGTCGTCAGCGCGTAGACCGTGGAGAACTCGGCCAGCACGTGGCTGATGTCGAGCCCCTCGTAGCGGTCGAAGTTCTTCGTCTTGGCCACCGAGACCGCGAGCGCGACGCGCTTCTTGCCGGCGCGCACGGCCAGCTCGATAGCGGCCAGCGTGTCGTAGAGGCGCAGCCTGTAGCCAGGGCGCCCGGCGACGATGCGCTTGGCGTCGAGGTCGATGCGCGGCTCCACCGGGGCGCGGTCGACGGTGGCCTTGATGCGCTCGACGTACGCGCGCGCCGCGTCGCGATCGAGGCGCGCCACCAGCGGCAGCTTGATGCCGCCGCGCTGTGCGCGCAGCCGGGTGAGCAGGTCGGGCAACAGGTCGCCGCCCTTGCCGAGGCTGAGCGCGCGCTTGATCGTCGCCTCGACATCGACACGCGCGCCGAGGCGCGAGAGCGGGACCGATAGCGAGTGCTTGCCAACCTCGAGCGTGAGCGTGCGCGTGCGCAGCGCCACGCCGAGCCGCTTGACGGCGCGCTCGAGCTCGTCGCGGTCGAGCGAGCCGACGTCGGCGCCCGCGACGACGAGGCCTGGGATGGTGCTGTGGCTGCGCAGCGAGCGCGAGTACAGCAGCGCGCTGACGGCGAAGAAGGCGGCGACCAGCGCCAGCGAGATCAGCAGGCTCAGGTTGCGCAGCTTGCGCGCCTTGCGGCGCTGCGTCTTTTCGGAGGGAACGGGTAGGGCGCTGGACTGCGTGGACACGAGCGGGACGTTAACAACGGTCGGGTGGTGGTTCAAATTCTCTGCGGAGCGAAGGTTCGGTGACGAGGCGTTCAGGCCTCAGGCCTCGGGCCTCGGGCTTCGGGTCGGGCCGCAGGCTCGCGCTTCGCGCTTCGCAGTTGTTTTGTCGGGTAGCGCCGCCGCCGCCGCCGCCGCGAAGCGTGCAATGCGCTCGCGCCGGGATCCTGAGCCTGAGGCCCGAGGCCTGAGGCCCGAGGCCAAGCAGGCTGCGCCCACCTGGGCCCCGCTCAGGGCACGCAGATCGCCTGGCCGCCGCTCTCGGGGCCGCACTTGAGGGTGCCGGGACAGGTGAAGTCGCCCTGCTGGCTCTTGCACAAGTAGGCGCAGAACATCGGCGCTGGGCCGGCGTCGGTGTCCTGACCCGACAGCGCGCACGCTGCCCACTGGCCGTTGGGCACGCCGAAGCACTCGCCGGCGATGTCGGTGCACTTGCGCGTGCAGAAGCCCTTGCCGGCCGCGCCGCCTTGGACGCCAACACACGAGAGGGCGACGCCCGACTGGTCCTGATCCTTGCAGAGCGAACCGGGGTTGTCGCAGGCGCGACCGAACGGCTCGTTGGCCGGTGCGTCGATGACGGGGCCGGTGTCGGCGCCAGCGTCAGGCGTTCCGTTGCTGTCGTTGCTACATGCGGCGCTGACGAGCAACGCCGCCACGCACAGTGCTGCGGTGGCGGCGCTGCGCCAGCGCGTCGCTGGCGAGGCGATCACGGGGGCGCTTAGGGCTCGCAGCCGAACTGGCCGCTGCCGGGCGGATTGTCGGTGGTGGCGCACTTGAGCGTCGACGGGCAGGTGAACGTCTGACCCTGGGCCATGCAGATGAAGGCGCAGAAGGTCTGCGTACCCGACGAGGTCTGCACCTGCGCCACGCAGAAGGCCGCCGTGCCGGTGGGGGCGCCGGGGCACTGCGCGCCGGAGTTGGTGCACGGCTTGGAGCAGAAGCCCGCGGCCGCACCCTGCGTCTGCAGACAGGTCAGGCCGGTCGGGCAGGGCGTGGTCTGGTCGCATACGTCGCCGAAACCAGCGGTGGGGCCAGTGCTCTGGTCGACGGTGGAGTCGCCGGTGCCCACGGGCACGTCGACGGTGATGTCGTTGTTGCCGCCGCCGTCGGGCAGCACGACGCTGGCCTCTTTGCCGGGCGTGCCGCTGCTGTCGCCGCAGGCGACCGTGAGGACGAGCGCGCCAAACAGCATCGAACCGATCATCAAGCGCTTAATCATGATCTTACTGACTCCTATGCAGGCACCGGGCTGCTGCCGCCGGCGATGTGGGTGGGATGTTTCTCCACCCGTATATGGCGTGGAAAGCTAAGGCCCCGCTTGCCGCGGCGCAAGCAGTTTCTGGGCGCTGCAGAACTACAGCCGCTTCTACTGGCGCTTGATGCGGAACTCGACGCGGCGGTTGCGCGCGCGGTTGCGCGCGGTGATGTTGGGCACCTTCGGCCGCGTCGGGCCATAGCCCTTGGCCACCAGCCGGTCCGCGGGGACGCCGCCGGCGATGAGGTAGTCGCGCACGGCGGTGGCGCGGTTGTTGGAGAGCGTCATGTTGGCGGCGCGGCCGCCGCGGTTGTCGGTGTGGCCGCCGATCTCCACCAGCTTGATCTGCGGGTTGGCGAGCATCACGTCGACGACCTGATCGAGCAGCTGCTTGGCGTCCTCCTTGAGGTTCGCCGTGCCGGTGGCGAAGTGCACCTTGCGGCGCAGGCGGATCAGCCGGCGCGTGATGCGCACCGCCGAGCGGCGCGGGCGCTTGGTCAGCGTGATGTCGAGATTGGCCGTGGCGCCGGCGGTCAGCGCGACCTGGCTGACCTTGCGCAGGTAGCCGTCGGCGGCGATCTTGAGCGTGTAAGAGCCCGGCTTGAGCTCGGCGTTGAACGCGCCGTCGGCCGTCGTGGTCACCGACTTGTTCTCGGTGCCGACGATCTCGATGGTGGCTCCGCTGACGGCAGCAGCCTTGCGGTTCTGCACGCGGCCGGTGACCTTGCCCGTCTTGGGCGGCGCCGGCTGCAGCTTGATCTCGAGCTTGACGGTCTTGTCGATGGTGACGACGCCCATCACCTTGCCCGGCTTGTAGTCGGGGTGGCGCACGACGATCGGCAGCTTGCCGGGCGGCAGCTCGTAGCTCAGGAAGCTGCCGTCGGGGTCGCTGGAGAGGCCGGTGAGGTCGCGGCCGGGGAACGTGACGATGGCGCCCTCCACCGGAGCGAGCGTCTTGGCGTTGATGATGCGGCCGCGGATCTTGCCGATCTTGCGCGGCGGCGGACCGACGCGGACGCGCTTGACCTTGGTCTTGGTGACGACCTTGACGCGCTGCTTGGCCTCGTAGGCGTAGCTGACGCCGAGGATCATGTTCCACGGCAGCACCGGCGGGCCGAAGCCATAGCCCGGGCTCTGCGCGCCGACGTCGACGGCAAGCTCGAGGTTGAGGCCGCGTACGGGGCTCACGCGCGCGCCGAAGGTCAGCCATGCGGTCAGGCGACCGGCGATGTCGTCGGCGGTGAGCGGACCGCCGTTGGTGACGAGGAAGCGCGGGTCGGCGAAGTCGGGGTCTTCGCCGCCGGTGGCGACGTCGAGGTTGATCTCGATGATCGGCGTGAGGCCCCAGCTGCCGAGGTACTTGCGCAGCGGCAGGTCGAGGCCGAAGCGGATCTGCAGGCGGCTCGGGTTGATGCCGAGGGCGAACTTTTCGACCTGCAGGCTCTCGAGCGGGTAGTTGTTGAAGACGGCGAGCTTCTGCGAGTTGTCGAGCTGGAAGCCGAAGTTGAAGTGGAAGCGCAGCGGGAAGTTGGCGAGCGGGTCGAGATCGAGCGTGCTGATCAGGCCGATGTGAAAGCCGATGGAGTCGCCGTCGATCGACACGCCGCCGACCGAGTTGAGAAAGTCCACGCCGATGCGCGCGCCGAGGCCGAAGGCTTTGTGGATCGGGAAGAAGAACTTGCCGCCGAAGCCGAAGTCGCCGAGCGCGAGGATCACGTCCTGGTCGAGGCGGTTGGGATCGGTGCGGTCGTTGCTGTTGGCTTGGCTGGTGAAGTAGGCGAAGAACTCGAGCATCCGCCAGGGCGTGTAGTTGATCGACAGCGTGCCGCGAAAGCGGCTGTTGCTGTCGTTCTGCACGAGGAAGTCGCTGCCCGAGAAGAGCTCGGTGTGCAGTCCGACGCGGAAGCTGTGCGCGGTGCCGATGTCGCCGGTGACCGTGCGAAATAGGCCCGAGAGGCCGTGGATCGTCGGCGCGCGGACAGCCGGATCCTCGTCATCGCCTTTGGGCTCCGGCTTCTTTTTGGCCGTCGCGTCGGCAGCGAGGTCAGCATCGTCGTCCTGGGCGTGGACCGACTGGGGAGTGATCAGCGCGAGCAGCAACAGCAGCGCCGCGACCAAGGAACGTCGGCTCTTCATTCGCTTTTTCTCCATGCTCGACCGGGGGATGTATACCGCGCGGCCGCCTCCCTAGGCAAACTAATGGGGGCACCACCAAGCAGGTGCCGTTTCGGCGCGATCGGTTCCCTTCCCGTGACCTCGGTCACGCGCCTCGAGCGCAGCGCGCAGTTGATAAACCAATGGTCTCGCTGCTAATCAGCATTGGTGAGCAGCGATCCCCGTCCCAGCGCGCCCCCACGAGGGGAACCAGCCGCGCGCCCGCAACCCGCGCCGCTGCTCTCGGCCGCGCACCCCGGCGACGTGCTCGCCGCAGCGCGCGACGTGCTGCGCCGGCGCTGGCTCGCGTGCCTGATAACGCTGCTGTACGTCTATTCGTTCCCGTACTGGCGCGGCATCCGCTCGGCCAACGAGCTGCCGCGCATCTACCTGACGATGGCGCTCGTCGATCGCGGCGCCGTCGACATCACGCCCGAGCTGCGCCGCTTCCAGTCGACACCCGACACGTCGAGCTACAAGGGCAAGCTCTACTGCAACAAAGCGCCGGGCATGAGCTTCCTCACGGTGCCCGTCTACATCGTGCAGAAGGCGCTCAACGGCTGGGCCACGCCCGAGCTGTCACGCATGTTCTTCTGGTTCCGGCTCTTCGGCGCGACCATCCCGTCGCTGTTGTTCTTGCTGCTGCTGTGGCGCTTCCTGCGCGAGATGGTGCCCGACTTGACGTCGCGCCAGTTGCTGCTGAGTGCCTACGCGCTGGGCACCATGGCGCTGGTCTACGGCACGTTGCTGGTGGCGCACCAGTTATCGGCGCTGCTGATGGGCAGCGGGTTCATCTTGCTGTTTCTCTACAGTCGCGGTCGCGGCCGCGAGCACTACCCGCTGCTCGCGGGGCTCGCGGCGGGCGCCGCGGTGCTCGTCGACTACCAGACCGCGTTCATCGGGCCGCCGCTGTTCGTCTACGCCGTGGTGCGCTGCCCGCGGCGGCTGCGCACGGCGATCCACTTTTCGCTCGGCTCCGCGCTGCCGCTGGGTGTGCTGCTGCTCTACCACTGGGCCTGCTTCGATAGCCCCTTCAAGACTGGCTACAACTTCCCGACCAACCCGGTCTTCAAGAAGTGGCACAGCCAGGGCTTCCTCGGGCTCAAGGAGTTCAAGCTCAAGGTCTTCGCGCGGCGCTTCTTCTCGCCCGACGACGGGCTGTTCTACTACTCGCCGTTCTTGCTGTTGGCGCTGCCCGGCGTGGTGATGATGGTGCGCGATCGCCGCTTTCGCGCCGAGGGGATCCTGTGCGGCTTCGTGATCGCGTTCTTCGCCTACTTCATCTCGTCGGTGGTGTTCATCAGCGGCTGGGACGTCGGCCCGCGCTACATCACCTGCGCGCTGCCGTTCTACATCGTGCCGGTGGCCTACCTGCTGCGCGACCTGTCGATGCGGCCGCTCTCGTGGCGCGTGCTGCCGTTTGGCCTGATGGTGGCGTCGATCGTGATCTATGCCTCCGTCAACGCGGTCTTTCCGCACTACCCCGACAACTTCAAGCAGCCGCTGTTCGACGTGACGTGGCGCTTCGCATCGGCCGGCTATCTGCCCTACAACGCCGGTTGGCTGCTCGGGCTCGAAGGCGTGGCGTCGGTGCTGCCCTATTTTGTCGTGCTGGCCGTCCTCTGCGCGGCGCTGCTGTGGAGCGGTCGCGGGCGCGCCGGGCCGCGCGTCGCCAACGCGCTGGCCGCGCTGGCCGTCGTGGTTTCGCTGCTCGGCGGTTACTGGTATGGATTGGCGTTTCGTAGCAAGCCGCCGCCTTACTACTTCATGCCTTGGATGGAGCGCATGTGGGAGCCCCGACATGACGCGATGTCGCTCGACAAGCTTCAGCGTGTGATCGGCCCCGAAGGCGCTAGCGCGCCGCCGCCGCCCGGCATCAGCATCAAGGGCAAAGGCAACGGCCGCAACAAGGGCAGCCGACCCGAGAAGGGCAGCAGGCGATGAAGCGTTTCGTCGCGGCGGCCATGCGCTGGCTGAGCAGCGAGCGTGCGATCAGCGCGGGGCTGGTCGCGCTGTCGCTGATGGTGATCGTCGGTTGGGGGCTGTATCTGCGCTGGCCCGCGGCCGACGTCAACATCATGCGCAACGAGGACGTCGCGGGCATCACCTACAACGCCGACCTCATCGCGGCCGGACAGCGGCCGCTGGTCGACAACCTCGAGCCCAAGGCACCGGGCGCCTTCTTCCTGACGTGGGCGATCTTCAAGGTCTGGGGCCGCTCGGTGCGCGTGCACGAGCGCTTCGGCATCTTCTGGGGATTGCTCGCCGCCGTCGGGATGTTTGTCGGCGGCTGGGCGCTGTTCGGGCGTATCAGCGCCGGCTTCGTCGCCGGCCTGTTATTTACCTTCGGCGCGCCGATCACCGACAGCCTCACTGTCAACTACAACAGCTGGATGATCACCGGCTACGTCTGGACGACGGCGCTGTTCGTGATCGGCCTGCGTCGCGGCAAGCTCGGCTGGCTGGCGGCTGCCGGCGCGACGATGGTCTGGACCGCGCTGCTCAAGCGGCAGGGCGGCGTAGTGATGCCGCTGTTCGTCGCGCTGATCGCGCTCGGGCCGCACCTGCCGTTGCCGCGCGGCTGGGTTGGCATCAAGCGCTCGTCGGGGCTTTTGGCATACGTCGGCGGCATGGCGCTGGGCTATCTGCCGTTCGTCATGTTCTATCTGGTGACGGCGGGCGTGAGCGGCGCGGTGGTGGCCACCAAGCACTTTGTCTTTTCAGCGACGGGCTGGAAGTACGTCGGCGGGCAGGTCGACTGGAACGGCAAGCTCGATCGCATCGAGGACGGGCTGCTCGGTTTCTGGGAGTTCATGGCGCTGCCGACGCTGCTGATGTTGATGACGCTCGTCTCGGTGCCGCTGCGGCGCCAGCGCGCGCCGACGGCGGTGGGCGTTCTGCTCGCCGGGCACATGGTGCTCAGCGTGGTCGGGCTGGCGCTCGGCTTTCGCTTCTACATGGGCTATTACCTGCAGGCGTTGCCGCCGGCGGCCTGGATCGCGGCGCACCCTGACGGGCCGATCCTGCGTTGGTTTCGCCGCGACGAGTGGCCGCGTCAGGTCTGGCCAGCGCTGCTGCGCGTCGGCGCCGTGGTGCTGCTCTTGTGCGGCTTGCTGCCGGCGATCGTCGCCGACGCCGCGGACCTCAAGAAGGTGCGCAAGTACCGCGAGCGCTACAACCACTACCAGCACGAGGCGATCAAGATCTCGGCCATCGTCAAGGACAACAGCCGGCGCGGCGACAAGATCTGGGTCTGGGGCCGCTGGGCCTGGCCGGTGTACTTCCACGCCAACCGGCTCTCGTGCAGCCGCTACTACAAGGTGCTGAGCGTGGTCACGACGCACCTCGACAACACCTGGCGCCGCTCGACGAGCATGACGCGCTTCAACGCCAACAGCCCGTGGCGCGTGGTGGGCAAGGACATCGTCGACTGCCGGCCGCTGTTCGTGGTGACCGCCAACAACGAGAGCTACCGCGGCTGGAAGCCCATCGAGAAGATGCTGCGCGAAAAGTACGTGCAGGTGCCGCGCTTCTCAGCGCGCGCGTTCAAGGTGTACGTGCGCAAAGACCACGCCGAGAAGATGTACGAGCCGTACGGCAAGCGGAAGAAGCCTCGGACGCCGCCCGCGAAGAAGAAGTTGCCCTAGGCCCAGGCGCGGTTTCTTACCAGCGTCTGCCCGGCCAAGTGGGTGTGTTGGGCGGCAGGATCTGTCGCAGGTAGGGATCGATGCCGCGCTCCACCTGCCACTGCTTGGGGTAGCCGAGCGAGACCTCGTCGAAGCGCACGCCGTCGCGCTCGAAGCTGCGGCGGATGTGAAGGTGGCCGTAGACGACGTTGCAGGCGCGAAAGCGCGTGTGCCAGCCGGCGCTGCGGCGTGTGCCGCACCACACCATGAAGCGCGGGATGCGCGGCAGCCAGGCGAGCTCTTGCAGCAGCGGCCAGTGGTTGATCAGCACCAGCTGCGTGCCCTCGGCCTGCACCTCGGCGAGCCGGCGCTCGGTGTACTGGCAGCGCGCCGCGCACCAGGCCTGCCTGCTGGGATGCGGATCGGGGCGCAGATACATCTCGTCGGCGCAGACCACGCCGGTCTCGGCCGACCAGCCGACGGCGTCCTCGTCGGCGATCTCGTCCGGGTGGAAGCTGTAGTCGTAGAGCAGAAAGAGCGGTGCCACGAGCACGCGCTCGGCGCCGGGCGGGCGCGCGCCAGGCCATTCGACGTAGGGATCTTCTGGGGTGAGCACGCCGCGCTCGCGACACATCGCCACCTGCCGTTCGTACTTGTCCACGCCGCGGATGCCGGCGCCGTCGGCGTCGACGTCGCTCCAGAGGTCGTGGTTGCCGGGGACCCAGAAAAGGCGAGCGAATCTGGGCCGCAACGCGTCGAGCGCGGCCGCTAGATCATCGAGCTTGTCGCCGACGTCGCCGGCGATGATCAACCAGTCGTCCTCGTGGTGGGCGAGCTCGGCGAGCCCTGCGAGGTTCGGCCTGTGGCGCAGATGAAGATCGCTTATTGCGAGCAGGCGCGGCACGGGTTAGCTGACCAGGGTCGGGGGTGCATGGGGCACACCGCGAGGCTATCATCCGCGCAAGCTAGCATGCTCGTTATCACATCACGTCAGCGGCGCGTCGCGCTCGGGCTCGCGCTCGGGCTCGGCCTCGCGTTAGCGGGGTGCAAGTTCGACGACGGCGGCGTGTTCGTGGAGACGAAGACGCAAGACGGCCCGACCACCGGTGACACGCTGGCGTGGCCCGACCTCGATCTCGGTCCGCCGCCCGACGCCGGGCCCGACGTGGCGATCGTGCTGCCCGATGGCACGCCCGACACGCTCGCCCCCGACGTGAGCCCCGGCTGCGTGCAGCCGCGCAAGTGCGAGCAGGACATCTACTTCGAGTGCGTGCAAGGCGTGCTCAAGCAGCAGGCGATGTGCGCGCTCGGCTGCGACACGAACGGCGTGCGATGCGCGACCTTCGCGCCGTCCAACGTGGATCCCAAGTTCCTCGGGCTCGGCGCGGGCGACTGGACGATCTCGGGCGAGATAGTGCTCGACACGACGACCGGCATCGTCTCCGTCGGCGGCCAGCCGGTGTCCTATCCGAGCGGCGTGAACTTCTTCGGCACGCAGCAGTACGCCATCGTCACGGTGCGCAACATGCAGCTGCAGCCGGGCGCGCGACTGTGGGTGCGCGGCAAGCGCCCGCTGATCATCACCGCCGAGCGCGTGCGCATCGAGGGCAACCTCGACGCGGCGGCGCGTGGCTCGTCGCCGGGCCCCGGCGGCGGCAACGGCGGCGGCGACGATGACGATGGCGAGGGCTGCGGCGGAGGCTATGGCGGCCGCGGGCTCGACTTCTGGGACACGATCCACTCGGGAGGATCCGGCGCGAGCTTTGGCGGGCGCGGCGGGCGCGGCGGCGGCAAGAGCGGCACGCCGGGGCCGTCGAGCCGCGCGCCGTGCGGCACCAGCGACCTCGTGCCGCTTACCGGCGGCAGCGGCGGCGGCGGCGGCAACGGCACGTTCGAGACCGGCGGTCACGGCGGCGGCGGCGGCGGCGCGCTGCAGATCACGGCGTCGATCTCCATCGAGGTGATGAGCAGCGGGATCATCACGGCCGGCGGCGGTCATGGATCCAAGGGCAGCGGCTGGCCTGGTGCTGGCGGCGGTGGTGGCAGCGGTGGCGCGATCCTGCTCGAGGCGCCGCTGGTCACGGTCGAAGGCAAGGTCGTCGCCGAGGGCGGCGGCGGTGGTGGTGGTGGTGTGACGGGGCAGTCGGGCAGCGACGGCTCGGACGCGACGGGCGACGGGGCGCGCGCGAGCGGCGGACCCGGCGCCGATCTCTTCGGTGCCACGGCCGGCGACGGCGGCGCGGGATCGGGCAGTCAGCAGCTCGACGCGGGCGGCGGCGAAGACGACTCGCCGGGCGGCGGCGGCGGCGGCGGCGGCTCGGGGCGCGTCGTGGTGCGCAGCGCCGACGGGACGATGGCGGGCAGCGGCGTGGTCAGCCCGAGCAAGGATCCGGCGCACAAGCTGCTCAAGATCGTTCCGCTGTAGCGATCGTGAGTCGCCTCGTCGCGCTTGGTGTCAGCGTTGCTGTCGTCGCCGGCTGCGGGTACCGGCCGGTGGCGAGCGTCGCGCTGCCGTCCGCTGGCAGGCTCTACATCGCGCCGCCGCGCGCTACGCGGGTCGACGAGCCGCGCTTCGCTATCGCGTACGTGACGGCGCTTTCGCGGGCGCTCGCACGGCGTGGCCTGGCGCTGGCGCCGACGGCGAGCGCGGCGTGGCGCCTCGATACGCGCGTGCTGGCGCTGCGCAGCGGCGATCCGAGCGTGGCGCAGCGGCGCGTGGCGCGCCGCGATCTGGCGATCGAGCTGTCGGTGCGCCTATGGTGCGCGCGCGATGCTGGCGCGTCGGCGTGGCGCAGCCCGCTGCTGCGCGCGCGTCAGCCGTGGGCGCTGGCGGCCGACGCCGCCGAGTCGGAGCGATCGCGGCGCCAGTCGGTGTTGCGGCTCGCCGAGCGCGCAGCGCAGCAGGTGGCGCAGCTGCTGGCGGAGCACTTGAGGCGGCAGCAGCAGCGCTAGCGTCGTTGCCGTTGCGGCGACCGTCGCCGCTGCCGCAGAATGTGGACCATGGTCGCTCGCGCGCTCGTCGTCGTCGTCTTGCTGAGCGGAGTCGCACACGCGCGCTCGCTCGAGCGGCGCGCGCGCGACGTGGTGCGACAGATGCGCCAGCGCGGCAGCAACAAGGGCGAGATCCATCTCGTGCTGGCCGCGCTGTACGCCAAGGTCAACGACGCGGCCCACACGTTCGAGCATCTCAAGGCGGCGCAATCGCACGGCGTGCACAAGTCGCGCGTCGACCTCGTGCTGGCCGAGATCTACCGCAAGCAAGGGCGCTTCGACGCGGCCATGTCGACGCTGGTGCGCGTGCTGGTGCGCAGCCCGAGACAGCCTCGCGCGCTGGTGCAGCTCTGGAAGACGCTCTACGAGGCCAAGCTGCGCGGTGTGGAGGTCAAGACCGATCTCGAGGCGATCCGCGAGCGGCTCGTCACGCGCGGGCTGCACTTCCCGCGCAGGTTCAAGATCGAAAGCGACTCGGTGACGCGCAGCAAGAAGCTCGCCGCCGCCGGCTACACCGCGCTGCTCGGGCAGCGCCATCGCTTCGCGGCGCAGTTGTTTCGCGCCGCGATCAACGCGCTGCCCTCCAACGCGCGCGCGCACCGCGGGCTCGGCATCGCGCTGGCGCGCGAGCACAACTACGCGCGCGCCGCCGGCGCCTATCTCCTCTACCTCGAGATGAGCCCCGACGCGCCGGACGCCGACGATGTCGATCGCGTGCTGATGCTCTACTGGAAGAGCCTCAACCGCTAGTGCTCAGACCGGTAAATTGTGAGCGATGATCGCGAAGCGATCGCGTTCGCTCGCTAGGCGCGAGGAGAAGCGCTACCGGGTGGTACCGCGCCGACGAGCAACGACGCGAGCGGGCGCGAGGGCGAGCGAGGGCGCTCGGAATTTGCCGGTCTGAGCACTAGGATCGCCTCGTCGATGGGCTCTGGGAATTAGCAGGCCCTCCTGGTAGTTTCCCGCTGCCATGAAGACTCCGAACATCAGCAAGCTCTCCGTCGTGATGCCGGCGTACAACGAAGAGCGCACCATCGAAGAGATTCTGGGGCGCGTTTTCGCCGTGGACCTCGGGCTCGAGCTCGAGGTGGTGGTTGTCGATGACGGCTCCAAGGACCGCACGCTCGAAGTGCTGCGCGCTATCGACGAGCCGCGCCTGCGTGTGTTCGAGCAGCCCAGGAACATGGGCAAGGGCGCCGCGCTGCGGCGCGGATTCGAAGAAGCCAGCGGCGACGTGATCATCATCCAGGACGCCGATCTCGAGTACGACCCGCGCGAGTACGATCGCCTGATGGGGCCGATCCTCGACGGCCGCGCCGACGTCGTGTTCGGCTCGCGCTTCCTCGGCGGACCGCACCGCGTGCTGTATTTCTGGCACTACGTCGGCAACAAGATGCTGACGCTGCTCAGCAACGTCTTCACCGACGTCAACCTGACGGACATGGAGACCTGCTACAAGGCGTTTCGTCGCGAGGTGCTCGACGGCATCCACCTGCGCGAGGACCGCTTCGGATTCGAGCCCGAGTTCACGGCCAAGGTCGCGCACCGCAAGTGGCGCATCTACGAAGTGCCGATTTCGTACAGCGGCCGCTCGTACGCCGAAGGCAAGAAGATCGGCGCACGAGACGCTGTGTCGGCGCTGGCGTGCATCCTCAGATACAACCTGGTGGATCGCTAGGCGCCGCCGCTAGGCGCCAACCACCACGCGCCCATCTTTGATCACCACGCGCGCGTGGTTGTCGCCGAAGAAGTAGGGCACCACGCGATAGTCCTGCGCGTCGAAGATCACCAGGTCGGCGCGGGCGCCGGGGCGCAGCACGCCGACATCGTCGAGGCCAAGCGATCGCGCGGCGACGATGGTCACGGCGCGCCAAGCCTCTTCACAGCTCATGCGCATCTGCGTGCAGGCGAGCGACATCATCAGCGGCAGCGACGCGGTCATGCTGCTGCCGGGGTTGAGGTCGGTGCCGAGCGCGATCGGCACGCCCGCTTCGGCCAGCGCGCGCGCGGGCGGCCACGGGCAGCGGCAGGTGAGGGCGGCGCCGGGCAGAAGGATCGCGACGGTGCCAGCGGCGGCCATCGCGGCGATGCCGTCGTCGCTGACGGCTTCGAGATGATCGGCGCTGGCGGCGCCGAGCTCTGCCGCGAGCTGCGCGCCGCGCTGGTCGGTGAACTGCTCGGCGTGTAGGCGCAGGCCGAGGCCGTGGGCGCGGGCCGCCTCGAAGATGCGCTGCACCTCGTCGCGTGTGAACGCGCCGTCCTCGCAGTAAGCATCGCACCAGCGCGCGAGCTGCCCCCGCGCCGCGCGCGGGATCATCTGCTCGACGATCTCGTCGATGTAGGCGTCGCGGCTCTCTTTGTGCTCGGGTGGCACGGCGTGCGCTCCGAGCAGCGTCGGTTCGACGTCGACGGGGTGCGTGTCGGCGACGAGCCGCAGCGCCTCGAGCATGCGCAGCTCGCCCTCGGTCTCGAGCGCGTAGCCGCTCTTGCCCTCGATGGTCGTGACGCCCCAGCGCAGCAGGCGATCGAGGTTGCGTCGTCCGGCGCGCGCCAGCTCGTCGGTGCTGGCCGCACGTGTGGCGCGCACCGTGGAGTAGAGCCCGCCGCCTGCCTTGTGGATCTCGAGGTAGGTCTTGCCCTGCGCCTTCATGCCGAACTCGACGGCGCGATCACCGGCGAAGATCGGGTGCGTGTGCGGGTCGATGAGCCCGGGGGTGACCAGCGCGCCGCGTGCATCGATGCGCTCGGCGTCGGTGGGCGCGCGCGCCAGGGCTTGCTCGCCGAACAGCGCGACGCGGCCGTCGACGCACAGCAGCGCCGTGTCGCGCTGCAACCCGAGCCCGTCGCCCTCGTCGCTGTCGAAGGTCAGCAGCTGCCCGATGTCGTGCACGAGCAGCGCGCGCGCCGGGCTGTGGGGCTCGTCAGCGCGCGCGCCGGGGGCCAGCACGGCGTGGCGGCTGCCGTCGTCGAGCGCGAGGCGCAGCCACGGCCCGTCGAGCTGCGCGGCGCGGATGCGCGGCGGGGCGCCGCCGGCGCGCACGGCGAGCAGGTCCTTGAGCCGCCAGGTGCCGTCGGGGCCGGCGACCGCGCCGCCGCCGTGAACGATCTCGAGATCCACGATGGGCGAGAGCGTAGCACGCCAAGCCCCGCGAAATGGTTTCATTTTATTGACATTTGGGCGCTCTTTGGGATACCCTGCCAGGGCCGTCAACAGCATCGATCTTCACACCCGGCCGGCGACTGCTGCACCGCCGTGACGGCGACCCAACTGTCGTGGAAGACCCGCGACCGACGAGTTGAATGGGCAACGGACCACGCGAAGACAACACGCCCGCGCCGGGCGACGTCGAGCAGCAGCAGGCCGGCGTAGACGGCGCCGCCGAGCAGGGCGACGCCGAGGCTGCAGCCGGCGAGCGGCGCGGACGTTGGCTCGACTCGTTGCGCGATCGCTTCGAGTCGGGCGAGGGCGCGGCGATCGGTCCGCCCGGCGAGGTGGAGGAGCCGCTCGGTGCGGGCTTCGGGCTCGACGCGCCGCGCACCGCCGAGCTGGTGCTCGACGATCTCGTCGAGGTGCAGGACGCGCCGCCGCCGCCAGCGCCGCCGCCCACGCCGCCGGCGCCCCCCGCGCTGTCTGACGAGGCCAGTGTCGAGGAGCCCGAAGAGTCGCTTCCAGGCTTGAGCTTCACGCCGTACGGCTCGGCCTCCGAGGTCAGCATCGACGAGGGCGTCGCCGCGGCGGCGGTGGCCGAGGCCGAATCGGAATCCGAGTCCGAGTCCGAATCCGAATCCGAGGCCGAATCCGAATCCGAGGCCGAATCCGAATCCGAAGACGACGGGGCGGGGCCCATCGCGGCGCGCCCGTCGCTGGCGTTCGGGCCGGCGTTGGCCGCGTTCGAAGACAGCGTGCCCGACGCTGCGGCGCCTGCCGCGGCTGACGGCGACGCCGCCGGCGACGACGCCGCAGACGACGACGACGACGACGACGACGATGTGCCGATCGGCATCGAGGAGGACGAGGCGACGGTTTTGAGCCCGCCGGCCGACGAGCTGCTGGCGGCGACGCGCGACGAGCCATCGTCGGAGGCGCCGCCGCTGGAGGGGCCGCCCGAGCGCGATGCGTCGGCTGCCGCGTCGACGGACGACGACGAGGAGGACGAGGAGGACGAGGAGGACGAGGAGGACGAGGAGGACGAGCCCGATCTCGCCGGCGCGCCGCTCGAGGTTTCCGAGCGCTTCGAGGTCGAGTCGGCCGAGATCCTCGTCGCCGAGCTGGTCGACGATCCCGACCTCCTACAGCCACTGGAAGAGATCCGCCGGCGTCGCCCCAGCGTCGAGGTCAGCGCCGACATGGACGCCGACGAGTTCGCCGCCAAGCTGATGGAGAATCCGCTCGCCGAAGGCGCCGCGACGCCGCCGCCGCTGCCCACGCCGCCGCCGCCCCCCGTGGCGGCCGAGCCGCCGCCGCGCAAGCGCCGGCCGTCGCTGTTCGGCCCAGCGCTGGCGGCGTTCGAGGCGGAGTCCGACGAGAAGGTCGAGGTCGCGCAGCTCGAGCTGGCGTCGGCCGCGGCGCCGCCGCCTACGCGCGAAGTTGGCGAGCTTCAGGACGAGGCGCTCAGCGAAGCGATCGTCAGCGCCGAGGCGCACGACCCCGAGCGCTTCAAGCAGCTGCTCGAGGGCGAGCTCGCCAGCGCCGACGAGGCGCAGACGACGCGCCGCGCCGGGCTGTGCTTCGAGCTGGCGGCGCTCGAGGAGGACGAGGAGGCGGCGATCGCGCGGTTGCGCTCGGCGCTCGAGATCGACGCCACCTTCGAGCCCGCGTTCTTCGAGCTGCGCGGCCGACTGCGCGCCGCCGAGCGCTACGACGAGCTGTCGGCGATGCTCGCTGCGCGCGTCAAGGTCGAGGCCGACGGCGCGCGGAAGGCGGAGCTCCTGCTCGAGCGTGCCTGGGTGCTGGCCGACCACCTCGCCGACGCACAGGGGGCGCGCGAGTGCATGCTCGCCGCCCACGTCGCGGACAAGACCTGGCTGGCGCCGCTGATCGCGCTCGATCGGCTGCTCGTCGAAGCGCGCGACATCGAGGCGCGCGCCGATATCCTCGACCGGCTCGTCAACGCCGCCGAGGAGCCGGCCCGCCGCGTGGCCTTGCTGCGCGAGCGCGCGCGGCTCGAGCTGGCCCGTGGTCGCGCCGATCGCGCTGATCGCGCCATCGAGGCGTTGATGCGTGCGCTCACCGAGTGTCAGGCAGACACCGCGGCGGCGGCCGAGCTTACCGTCTCGGTGCTGCAGCAGGTGGAGCTCATCGCCGCGCGCGAAGGCTTGGCCGAGCGCCGCGTTGCCGCCCTCGTCGCGCTCGCCGACGCGGCGGAGACTCCTGTCGAGGCGGCGGCCTGTTTGCGTCAGGCCGCGATCATCGCGCGCGGCGATCTGGACGATGGCCCGCGCGCCAACGAGCTCTACGAGCGCGCGCAGGTGCTGTGCCCCGACGAGACGATCCTGTGGCGCGATCATCGCGAGCTGCTCTACGAGCGCCGCGAGTGGCACGAGCTCGCGCGCCGCCTCGCGGAGCGCGTGCAGCTCAGCGAAGACCCGGCCGAGCGGGCCGCGCGACTGGTCGAGCTTGCCGACGCGCAGCGCCGCGCGGGCGACGTGCAGCAGGCCGACGCTTCGCTGTCCGAGGCGCTCGGGCAGCTGGCCGGCTACCAGCCGGTGCTCGCCGACCGCGAGCGTCGCGCGCTGGCGCGTGGCGACTATGGCGCGTTGGTGGACTGCGCGCGCGACGAGGCTGCGGCCATCGCCATCGGCTCGAGCGCGCTGCCGCGCTCCGAAAACCCCGCGCAGCTTCGGCGTTGGCTCTCCAACGTGTGGTGGCGCGTCGCGTACTACGAGGCGCGGCGCGGCAAGATCGACGCCGCCATCGATGCCTGCCGCCAGTCGCTGGCAGCGAGGCCCGAAAACGCCGCCGCCAGCGATCTCTGCGCCTGGCTGCTCACGCGCGCGCGTCGCCACGCCGAGCTGGCCGAGCTGTTCGAGGCCGAGCTCGCGACCGCCGGGGCGCAGGACAGTGAAGGCGAGGGCGACGAGGGTGACGAGGGCGCGGATGGGGCAGCGCCGATCGCGCGACGCGAGCTTTCGCGCGAGCAACAGCGCTTCGCGCTCGAGACGCTGGCCGCGCTGTACGCTGGACCGCTCGACGACAAGACGCGCTGGCTCGCCTCGCTCGAGCGTTTGCTCGCGCTGGTCGCTGACGATGACGCCGACGCGCGCACGCAGCGCCGCCGGCTGCTGCGCCGCGTGGCGCACGTGCTCGAGCTCGTGGGCGAGCACGAGCGGCTCGAGGCGACCCTCGGCGAGCTCTACGGGCTCGAAGACGATCCGGCCTCGCAGCGCGCCGTGGCGCTGCGCCGCGCGGCGCTGCTCGAAGGCCCGATGCAGATGCCGAGCGCCGCGGTGGCGATCTACCGCCAGGTGCTCGAAGAGGCACCGGCAGACGCGCACGCGCTGGCCGCCGCCTGGACGCTGCTCGAGCGCGAAGGCGAGCACGAGGAGCTGGCCGGCGTGCTGCGCCGCGCCGCCGACGACACCAGCGCCACCGATCAGCGGCCGATGTTGCTGTCGCGCCTGGCGCGGGTTCATGCCGCCGCCGGCGAGCACGACAAGGCCATCGCCGTCTACGAGGAGCTGCTGGCGGACGCCCCGGACGACTCCGGCGCGCTGCGCGAGCTCGAGCGCGTCGCTCGCGCGGCCAACGACCGACAGAAGCTCGCCGACGTGCTCGAGCTGGCGGCGCGTCACGCCGACGACGACGGCGCTCGCGCGCGACTGACCGTCAAGCTCGCCGAGCTGGCGCGCGACGCTCTCGACGAGCCCGCACGCGCCGACGAGCTTTTCGAGTCGGCGGCCGCGCTGGTGGGCAACGATGCAGTCGAGCGCGAAAAGATCGGCGACGGCGCGGCGCTCGCCGCGCTCGAAGCGGTCGCCGAACGGCGCCGCGCGCGCGGCGACTTCGCGGACGCGGAGCAGGCCATGCAGACGCTCGGCGCGCAGGTCACCGCGCAGAGTAAGGCGATGCTGCTCGAGGAGCGCGCCTGGCTGCGCGCCGAGACGCTCGCCGACCCGGATGGCGCGCTGTCGCTG
>JAGQIK010000021.1 GCA_020431405.1 Myxococcales bacterium | reverse complement strand
GCCGACGTGCTGCGCGTGCCCGAGGTCGTCGCCGTGGCGCGCGAGTTCATCGTGCTCGAGCACATCGAGACGTCCTCGATACGCCCGCCAGGCTTTTCGCGCGCCTTCGGCGCGGCGCTCGCCGAGCTTCACACCAGCACCTCTGCCGCGCGCTTCGGCTTCGCCCACGACAACTATCTCGGCGCCACACCACAGCCCAACGGCGAGCTCGATGACTGGGTCGAGTTCTTCGGCCGCCGCCGCATCGGCTACCAGCTCGGGCTGGCGCGCGAACGCGGCCACGCGCGGCGCGGTGACGAGCTCGACACGCTCGGCGCGCGGCTGCTCGAAGCCCTCGGCGAGATCATCGGCGAGCCCGACGAGCCGCCCTGTCTGCTGCACGGCGATCTGTGGGGCGGAAACTACCTCGTCGCCGAGGACGGCGCGCCGGTGCTCATCGATCCGGCGGTCTACTACGGGCGTCGCGAGGCCGACCTGGCCATGACGCGCCTCTTCGGCGGCTTCGATGGCGCGTTCTACGCCGGCTACGAGGCGCGCTGGCCGCTCGCCGCGGGCGCCGAGCGCCGCTTCGTCGTCTACGAGCTCTACCACCTGCTCAACCACCTCAACCTCTTCGGCGGCAGCTATCGCTCGAGCTGCATCGCGCATCTTCGCCGCCTGGTCTAGCAGCACCGGAGCCACTGTGAAACGCGCAGAGAAGGCCGAGCGCATCGTCGCCATCCTCGAAGAGCTCTACCCGGATACCGCGCCGCCGCTCGAGCACGTCGATCCGTTCACGTTGCTCGTCGCGGTGATGCTCAGCGCGCAGTCCACCGACAAGAAGGTCAACGAGGTCACGCCCGCGCTCTTCGCCGAGGCCTCGACGCCGGCCGACATGGCCGCGCTGCCGGTGACGACCATCCGCCGTCACATCCGCGCGCTCGGCCTCGCGCCGACCAAGGCGAAAAACGTCAAGGCGATGAGCAAGAAGCTGGTCGAGCTGCACGAAGCCGAGGTGCCCTGCGACATCGAGGCGCTCGAGGCGCTGCCGGGCGTCGGACACAAAACAGCGCAGGTGGTGCTCGCCCAGGCCTTCGGCGTGCCGTCGTTTCCCGTCGACACGCACATCCACCGCCTCGCCGCGCGCTGGGGGCTCTCCAGCGGACGCAACGTGCAGACCACCGAGCGCGACCTCAAGCGCACCTTCGACAGCGCGCTGTGGAACTCGCTGCACCTGCAGATGATCTTCTTCGGCCGCGAGCACTGCCCGGCGCGCCATCACGATCTGATCG
Organism: Myxococcales bacterium; assembly: GCA_020431405.1. Classification (GTDB taxonomy): domain Bacteria; phylum Myxococcota_A; class Polyangia; genus JAGQIK01. The sequence goes on along the minus strand of JAGQIK010000021.1, from coordinate 47,751 downwards.
CGTGCCCGATCTGCGGCTGGGCGGCGACCAAGAAGCGCATCCGCCAGGAGATGGGGCGCAAGGCCCTCGAGCGGCTGGTCACGCTCTAGCGGCCAGGCTCAGTACTTTCGGCAGAAGTAGTCGAGCCCGTTGGTGTCGACCAGCAACACGTGCGCCACGTTGTTGCGCGCGACGACGTGGATGCGCGGCGCGCTATTGCTCGGCAGCTGGCCCACCCGATCCGGCTGTCGCCGAAAAAACCGACGCGAATACAGGCTCTTGCAAATAATTCGCCCGCCCGCGCGCACAAACCTGGGCTCGCACGCACTCCTCTCTCGTCATGCCTCGCCACCACACGCCCCTCGCCATCACCTGCGCTCTCTTCGCTCTCGTCGCCTGCGGCAACGGTCGCATCGGCGATCCCTGGGGTGGCCCTGGCGGCGGCGGCGGCGGCGGCGGCGGCGGTGGCGGTGGCGGCGGCGGCGGCGGTGGCGCCACGCCCGGCAAGACGAGCCTCTTCGGCGCCACGACCTTTCGCCTCACCAGCGAGCAGTACAAAAACAGCGTGCGCGATGTCTTCGGCGCCGAGGTCGACGTCGACGTGGCGCTCGATCCCGACGAGGCCACCGAGCGCTTCAGCACCATCGGCGCCGCCAAGGTCGCCAGCTCCACCGTCGCCGTGGAGAAGTATCGCGACGCCGCGCTCGCCATCGCCAAAGGCGTGATGGCCAAGGCGCAGGGCATCTACCAGAGCTGCCAGCCGAGCAAGGCCAGCGACTCGTGCGTCGCCGATCTGCTGCGCAGCACCGGCAAGCGGCTCTTTCGCCGCCCGCTCAGCGACAGCGAGCTCGCTGGCTACCAGACGCTGGTCGGATCGCAGGGCGACGACCCCGTGGTGCTGCGCATGGGGCTCGAGTTCAGCATCGCCGCGATGCTGATGTCGCCGAGCTTCCTCTACGTGCCGCTGGTCGGCGTCGAAGACGCCAGCGGCCGCGTCAAGCTCAGCGGCTACGAGCTCGCCGCGCGCCTGTCGTATCTGATTTGGAACTCCACGCCCGACGACACGCTGCTCGCCGCCGCCGAAGCGGGCGAGCTCGACAGCGCCGCCGGCGTGCAGAAGCAAGCGCAGCGCATGCTCGCCGACCCGCGCGCGCGCGCGCTCGCCACGCGCTTTTTCGCCGAGGCCTACAAGGTCTCGCGCCTCAAGGTCGTCGACAAGAAGGCCTCGATGTTCCCCAACTGGAACGATCAGCTGCTCGCGTCGTACCTGGGCCAGTTCTCGCGCTTCGTCGAGCACATCACCTTCGACACCGACAGCGACGTGCTCGATCTGTTCGACAGCAACAAGACCTTCGTCGACGCCACGCTGGCCAGCGCCTACAACCTGCCCGCGCCGTCCGGCAGCGGCTTCCAGATCGTCAAAGTCGACGAAAAGCGCGCCGGCCTGCTCACCTCGGGCGCCGTCATCGCCGCCAACTCGCCGAGCGACCGCACCTCGCCCACGCACCGCGGCCTGCTGATCGTCGAGCGCCTGCTGTGCGTCGACGTGCCGCCGCCGCCCGACAACGTCAACGAAGAGGCGATCAGCACCACCGAGCAGAACAAGGACCTCACGCTGCGCGAACGCCTCGAGCGCCACCGCACCGACCCCGCCTGCGCCGGCTGCCACTCGCTGTTCGATCCGGCCGGCTTCGTCTTCGAGCACTACGATCCCATCGGCATCTACCGCACGATGGACGGCGGCAAGCCGGTGGACAACAGCGGCGAGCTCGATGGCACCAAGCTCTCGTCGGTCAAGCAGCTCGCCGCGCACGTCAAGGCCGACCCGCGCGCCACCAGCTGCATCGTCAAGCGCTTCTACGAGTACGCCACCGGCCACGAGGTCACGCTCGGCGAAAAGCCGCTCGTCGGTGCGCTCGAGCAGGACTTTGTCTCTGGCGGCCGCCGCTTCAAGGCGCTGGTCGTCGCGATCACGAGCAGCGACGGCTTCCGCTACTACGAGCCGAACAACTGAGAGCTATGAAGATCAAGACCACGACCAAGAAGACGACCGGGACGCCCGCGCTGCAGCGGCGCACGTTTCTGCGCGGGATGCTCGGCGGCGCCGCGGTGGCGCTCGCGCTGCCCACGCTCGAGGCGATGCTCGACGGCAACGGCACGGCCTACGCGGCCAGCGGCTCGGCGATCCCGCGCCGCTTCGGCGTCTTCTACTGGGGCTGCGGCATCGTGCACTCGACGTGGGTGCCGAGCGCACAGGGCTCCGGCTTCGCGCTGCCCGACGCGCTCTCGCCGTTTTCGGGCGCCCTCGCCGGCTACGTCAGCATGGCCACCGGCACCAACCACCGCAACTCGAGCCCCGGCCACATCCCGGCGCGCGGCCTGGCGCTCTCGTCGTCGCATGACATGACGGTCTGCCAGGGCAGCTGCGTCGGCACCTACCGCGGCCAGAGCCACCCCGAACCGTCGGTGGACGCTATCGTCGCCGAGGCGTGGAAGGGTCAGGCGCAGTTCGACCACGTCGGCGTCGGCATCTGCCGCAAAGGCCCCTACAAGAGCAACTCGTCGTGGAACCGCGGCGGCTCGGGCTACAACCGACACGAGCCGTCGCCGCAGGCGCTCTTCGATCGCCTCTTCTCCAACCAGCAGGGCAGCAGCACGCCGACGCCCGATCCGCTGCTCGCCACCAGCACCGCGTTCGAAAAGAGCATGCTCGACGCGGTGCTCGTCGATGCCAACCGCCTGCGCTCGCGCCTCGGCAACGCCGACAAGCAGCGCATCGACCAGCACCTCGAAGGCCTGCGCGCCATCGAGCGCCAGCTGCAGGCGCGCGGCGTGCCGACGCCTGCCGGCCCGACCTGCCCGACGGCGACGCGCCCGAGCAAGACCAACTTCGGCGACGGCGGCAGCAAAGAAGAGAAGGAAGCCAAGAGCAAGCTCTTCTCCGAGCTGCTCGCCATCGCGATGGCCTGCGATCTGACGCGCGTCTTCTCCTACGAGTGGTCGGCGACGCAGTCCGAGGCGGTCTACTGGGAGGTCAGCTCGAGCACCGAGCACCACGAGCTGAGCCACAACGCCAGCACCGGCACCGAGATGAAGAACGTGGTGAAGTTCATCATGAAGAACTTCGCCTACCTGGCGCAGAAGCTGTACGAGCAGCCGGTGGCCGGCGGCAACCTGCTCGACCACACGCTGATCCTCGGCACCTCGGCGCACGCCAACGCCGGCAGCCACAACTACACCGATCATCCGTACGTCTACGTCGGCGGCGCGGGCGGCGGCATCAAGAAGGGCGTGCACTGGCGCCACGCGAGCCCGAGCGGCAACCAAGACGCGCCCAAGTGCCTGCTCACCGCGGTGCGCGCGGTCGGCATCCCGCTGGCGAAGATCGGCCAGCAGAACAGCGACGGCGGCCCGCGCGTGGCCAGCGATCCGATCAGCGCGCTGATCGTTTGATTGTCTAGCGCGCTAGGTCGGCGCGGCCACGGGCAGCGGCGGGTCGCGCAGCGGCGGCAGCAGCGCCTCGAGCGCTTCGATGCAGCGGCGTTTGATCGCCGCCTTGCCCGCGTCACGAAAGCGATCGTGAAACTGCAGCGGGTCTTCGCGACAGTCGTATAGCTCGCCTTCGCTGCCGTCGTAGCGCGGGATGCGGCTGCCGCGCAGCCACACCAGCTCGTAGAGCGGAAAGCGTCCGCCCGCGTCGCGCGTGCTCGGCGCGTAGCGCGTGAAGATGTGGCCGTCGACAAAGACGGTCTGAAGGTGCATGCCGACGGCGGCGAACTGACTATCGAAGGTCGTGAGCACCGCTTCGCGCCCGCTCTCGCCGGCGGCGACGGGCAGCGCGCGCCCCTCGATCCACGACGGCACCTCGAGGCCGGCGATGCGGCAGAACGTCGGCGCCAAGTCGACATGCCCGACGGGCTCCGGTACGACGGCCGGCGCCACGTCAGCGCACGGCGCCGGGCGCCAGATCAGCGGCACGTGCAGCAGCGACTCGACGTGGTAGGGGCCCTTGAACATCAGGCCGAGGTCGCCCTGCAGCTCGCCGTGGTCGGAGGTGTAGAAGATATCCGTGCGTTGCTCGACGCCGCGCCGGCCGAGATGCGCGACGAGGCTTTGGCAGGCCTCGTCGATGAGCTCGTTTTCGACGTGGATCATGGCGTTGACCTCGCGCACTTGATCCTCGGTGAGGCGCGCCGGCGCGAAGCTGATCGGGCCACCCTCGGGGTTGCGAAACCGCCCTTCGAGCCAGTCGAGCCAGTGCTGCGGCCGGCCCGCGAGCAGCTCGGCGGCGTGGCGCGGCGTGCCCGGGTAGCCGCGCGGCAGCGGCAGGTCGCGCCAGTCGACGCGCGGGCGCCCTTCGACGGCCGGCGGGTCGAACGGGGGGTGCGGGTCGGGAAAGCTGACCCACAGGAAGAACGGCTCGTCGGGCGCCAGCGTGTCGAGCCAGGCGCGCGCGCGCTCGGCGACCCAGTCGGTGTGGTAGCGATCGCGCGGCACCGGGTTGAGCGTTACCTCGGGCGCGCCGGTGTCGCCGCCGGGTGCGCCGGTGAGCACGCCGCCGAAGCCGCCGATGTGCTCGCGCCCGTTGCGCCAGAGCCAATCGGCGTAGTGGTGGCCTCCCACGGGACCGTGCGTGGCGAGCTCGATGTGCTCGAAGCCGTGCCACGGCCCGTCGCGTCGCTCGGCGGCGCAGCGATTTTCGAAGAACGAGAGCGTCGGATCGAAGTGCGGATCAAAGTGCGCCTTGCCGATCAGCGCGGTGCGATAGCCGGCGGCGCGCATCAGCTCGGCGACGCTCGGCGCGGCGGCCGGCAGCGGAATGCCGTTGGCCAGCACGCCGTGGGTGCGCGGGTGCTGGCCGGTCAGCATCGTGCTGCGCGACGGCATGCAGACCACGCTCTGCACGTGCGCGCGCTGGTAGTTGACGCCGGCGGCGGCGAGCGCGTCGAGCGCCGGCGTGCGCGCGACGGAGCCGCCGTTGACACCGAGGGCGTCGTAGCGCTGCTGGTCGCTGGTGATGAAGAGGATGCTGCGGCGCTGCGCGTCGCCGGCGCGTGCGCGAGCGTACCGCGGCTGCGGCGCAGCAGATCGCGCGTCTGGGTCGCGGCCGAAGCGCGCGCCGAGCCGGCGCAGCTCGAAAGCGCCGCGAAAGAGGTGCGTGACAGCCTTCAGCGTGACGTCGCGTGGGTCGATCATGGCTCGTAGCAGCGGTAGCGCAGCTTCTGGGTCGTGTCCGAGTAGAGCACGTGAAAGCGGCCGGACAGGTGCGCGAGCCGCAAGAAGCTGGTGTCGAGAAAGCCGAGGGCTGCGGCGTTGCTGAGCAGCGGCGCGTTGGCCGGCAGGAACTGCGGCGTGGCGACGCCGGTGACCGACACCACGTGTACGCGCGCCGAGCTCGTCACCGTCACGTGCTCGTAGTAGCCGATGTAGGGCGTGTCGTTGGGGCCGATCACGATGTCGACACCGCGCAGCGAGACCGTGGTCGACGGGTCGACGCTGTGCTCGCTGCCGGGCGCCGCGCCGGGCTGCCAGCGACGATAGGTGAGCTTGCCCTCGGATGTGCTGACGCCGAGGTTGTAGACCATGTGCACGACGCCCTTGGAGTCGATGGCGACGGCCACATCGCCGGGGCGCCCCTCGCCGACGTTGAACGCATCGAACGGACCGCTGGCGTTGGACGCGCTCAGCTCGTAGCCCGGGCCTTGCCCGCTGCGAAAGGCGCCGGTGACCAGCAGCGCCCCGCTGCGCGCCACCGAGCGCGGACCGTTGACGTAGGGGCCGCACGTGGCGCACTGGCGATGCAGCGCGCGCGCGAAGGACAGCGTGGCGCCTGCCGTGGTGCCGTCGTAGCGCACGAGCGTCCTGTCGTCACTGAGCGTGACGGCCAGCGTCGGGTCGAGCGCGTCGCGGTCGAATTGAACGAAGCGCGTGGCCTCGAACGGGCCAAGCACACCGGCGGCGGGCCAGCTCGCGGCGAAGGCGTTCGCCGCGCGCGTGGAGAGGATCAGCGTACCGAGGTTGTTGTCGACGCCGGCGATGTGCATGCGGTCGCGTCGGTCGAACCCCACGCCGGCATGGCGCAGCGTCCCGGTGATCCCGAGGTCTGCGATGCCGACCGTCTCGTTCACCCAAACGCCACCCTGATAGGCGTAGTGATGAAAGTCGGGGCGGATCGCGCCACGGTCCCAATAGGCCAAATGCGGTTGCTGGGCGCGGTCGACAGCCCAGGTCATCTCGTACTGCTTGACCGTGGTGGGCTGCAGGTCGACGACGGGCACGTCGGTCTGGTTGCACTCGGTCTTGGTCGGCACCACCGCGTCGACGCCGGGGCCATCGGCGCCGCTGTCTGCGCCGTCGCCGCCGCCCGCCTCGCGCGGCGCGTCGTCGCTGGCGTCTCCGTCGCCACCACCGCCGTCGCGCGCACCATCGCCGGCGCTGTCGGGCGTGCCCGCGTCGCCCGCGGCGTAGTCGGGCAGCTTGTCGGCGTCCTTGAGCACGTCCTCGCAGCCCTGCTCGCCACAGGTCTTGTCCTCGGCGCAGGTCTTGCCGATGCAGCGATCGAGCAGGTTGAGGCGCAGCAGCACGATGCGGTCAGTGGCGAAGGTCAGCGCCGCGCGGCGGTTGACGCGCTCTTTGCCGTCGAGCAGCGCGCGCGCCTCGAAGTGCACCACGCGCGAAGGATCGCGCCCTGGCAGGATCCCGAGCTCCACGGGAAACACCACGTGGTCGGCGACGTTCGGGTCGACGTCCCAGTTGACGTCGAGTAGCGTCTCGCTGCGATCGAGGTAGCGCACGGAGAAACCGAGCATGTCGATACCCGCGCCCACGGCGAGGTCGGTGTCGACGCGCACGACGATCTCGGTGACCTTGTCGGCGGCGCAGCCGGCGGCAGCGAGCGCGACGAGCAGACAGAGCAGCGGCTTGCGCAGGCGCTTCACGAGACGGCCATCATAGCAGCGGCCGCACCGCATCCTCGATGCCGTTGACCAGCGCGCCGGTGTCGGCGTAGGTCGAGTTGCTCATCACCACGATGCAGAGGTTGTCTTCGAAGTAGAGGCGCAGCTGCGTGCGCGCCTTCTGCTGCGAGCCGCTGTGTTGTGCGTAGGGGCGCCCGGCGCGGCTGCCGGGATCGAAGCCGAGGCCGTAGCCGGTGGACTTGCCGTCGCTGGTCTTCTGCGCCGTGAAGGCCTGCGCGCGCTGCGTCGCGTCGAGCAGTGTGTGGTCGTCGAGCGCGCGGCAGTAGCGTGTGATGTCTTGCACCGTCGAGTGCAGGCCGCCGCCTGGCAGCTTCCAGCTCACGTCGGTGCTGCCCTGGCGCACGATGCTGCCGCCGGACATGGCGTAGCCGGCCGCACGCTCTTTCGTGGCGAGCCACTCGTGATCGGGCTCGATGCTCGGCGCGCCTGCGGGCTGCGCCACGTGGATCTTGATCAGCGCGGCGAAGCTCTGACCGCTGCGCGCCGCGAGCGCGGCGCCGGCGAGGTTGAAGCCGAAGGTCGAGTAGCTGTAGCGCGTGCCGGGGATCGCGACGAGCGGCTTGTCGGTGAGATAGGAGAGCGCCCACGCGACGCCGGTGTTGACCTTCGGGTCGGAGGCCAGCGCGTCGGGCGGCACCGGCGAGCCGCGCCCGTTGGTGTAATGCATAATGCCGCCGAGGTGACCGAGCAGCTGCGCGAGGCTTAGCGCCTGCTCGGCGGGCGCCAGCGGCATCTCGAAGAGGCCGAGGTAGCAGCTGATGGTCTGCCCCTTGTACGTGCGCGTGGTCTGGCTGCCGCAGGGCTCGACGAAGGTGGTGGGCGGCGCGTAGCCGGGAAGCAGCGCCGAGACCTGCTCGTCGAGCGCGAGCGCGCCCGACTTGACGAGGCGCAGCGCCACCACCGCGGTGGCGGTCTTCGAGATCGAGGCCCAGCGAAAGCGCGTGACGCGCGGATCGACGGAGCGGTTGTTTTCGCGGTCGGCGAGGCCGTAGCCGCCGAGGTGCACCACGTTGCCCTTGTAGACCACGCCGACGGCGAGCCCGACGAGCTGCTGCGAGGCCTGCATGGCGCGCGCCGCCTTGTCGATGGCAGCGTTGAGCGCGCTCGGCGCGTCGGCGATGACGTCCGAGACCGCGCTGTCGCGCGACGCCGCGTCGGCGCTCGCGTCCGCGCGCGGTGCGGTGTCCGCGTCGACGCCCGCGTCGGCGAGGCCGACGCCATCGGCGCTCGCGTCGGCATCCACGAGCTCGGGTGCAGGGCTGCAGCCAAATAGCAGCAGGGCGAGCGTCACGGCTCTCACGACGACGGCTCGCTGTCGCCATTGCCCGCGGACGACGGCGCCGCGGCCGGCGCATCAGCGCCGCGCAGTGCAGCGGTGAGGCGCTCGATGATCAGCTCGGTCTGCGGCGCTGCGAGGCGCTGGCCCACCTGCGAGGCGAAGTAGAGCAGCGTCGCGAGCAGAAAGAGCGGCGGCAGACCCCACAGCGTCCAGGCGTACTCGCCGGCCATCAGCTGCGAGAGGCCCCACATCAAGGCCGCGAAGGACAGCATCGACAGCACGCCGTAGAGCATCATGAACAGCGTCCACACGTTGGGATGCGGCCCGAAGCGCCCGTGCACGAAGCAGCCTGTCTGCTCGCCTTCGAGCGGCTCGACCTCGACGTTGAGCCACGGCGACCAGAAGTGTCGGTCAGCCTGCCGGATGTGGATGTCGACGAAGCGGTCGAGCACGTTGCCCTCGAACGGCCCGCCCTCGGCGGTCAGCATCACCTTGGCGCGCGCGAGCGCCGTCTCGGTGGAGACATCGAAGCGCTCCTCGTAGCGTGGCCGCACCGCGCGCATATCGCACCAGTCTAGCTCAACGCTAGACCCGCAGGTCGTCGGCCTCGATCACGCTGACGCCGCCGCCGCCGTGGTCCAGCGCGTGCGCGACGAGAGCGCGCGCCAGCTCGGCGCCCGTGGTGGAGCGATAGCGCGCCCGCAGCTTGCGTGCGCCGAACGCGCCGAGCACGCCGAGCACCGCGTCGCCGACGACGCTGCCAACGTGCTCGCCTACGCGCCGCTCGTCGCGATCGCCGACGATAAACGACGGGCGCGCGATGACGGCCGCGAGCCCGCTCTCGCGGATGTGCGCCTCGGCTTTGACGCGCGCGCGCATGTAGGCCGAGCGCGTGTTCGGCGAGATGCCTGCGGCCGAGATGTAGACGAAGCACGCCTCGCTGCGGCTCTGCGCCAACGCGTCGACGAGCAGCGCCGTCAGCCCGTAGTCGACGCTGTCGTAGGTCGGCGGCGCGTCGCCGGCGCGCGCGACCTGCTTGGCGCGCGCGCGCGTGGTGCCGAGGCAAGAGAAGACGTGTGTCGGCGCGAGGCGCTCGAAGGTGGCACACAGCGCGTCGAGCTCGAACGCCGTGACGTCGACCTCGGCGCCGAGCTCGGCGAAAGACGCGCGCCAATGCGCGAGGCGCGACGAATCGGGGCGCACGTGGGCGACGGTGGATACGCCGCGCGCGCGCAGCTCGCGCACGACCTCGCGTCCGGTGTGGCCGGTGGCGCCTGCCACGAAAGCCCGTACCTCAGTCATGGCGACAGCGTGCACTAGATCGCCGCCTGCTGTCGCCCCTCGCGCGTTGACGGCTATCATGTACGGATCGTCGCGCCTGCGGTAGCAGCAGCTCGAGGAGGCAGCGATGCGACTAACGACGACGGCTGCGTTGATTGTCCTACTACAGCTCGGCACGCCGGGCTGCAGCGATGACGACACGCCAGCGAACGACACGTCGAGCGGCGAGCAGGCGCCCGGCGACGCTGGACCTGACGGCGACGCCGGCGATCCCACCCTCGTCGTGACCACCAACGGCCCCGTGAAGGGCAAAGTCGAGAGCGGATACCGCGCTTTCCTCTCGATCCCCTTCGCCGCCCCGCCCATCGGCGACTTGCGCTGGAAAGCACCCGAGCCGCCGCAGCCGTGGACCGCGCCGCACGACGCCACCGAGTATGGCGCGTCGTGCGTGCAGGCGAAGAACTCGATCATCGTGCTCGACAAGCTCTCCGAGGACTGTCTGACGCTCGCGGTCTGGACGCCCGACCCGGCGCCGCGCAAAGCGCCCGTGATGGTCTGGATCCACGGCGGCGGCTTCGCGCTCGGCGGCGCAGCCGTGCCCGGCTGGGCTGGCTACCGCCTGGCAGAAAAGCACGGCATGGTCGTCGTCGCGATGAACTACCGCCTCGGTGCCATGGGACAGTTCGCGCACGCGGCGCTGGGCAGCGGCTCGGGCAACTTCGGGCTGCTCGACCAGCAGGCGGCCCTACGCTGGGTCAAAGACAACATCGCTGCCTTCGGCGGCGATCCCGACAACGTGACCCTCTTCGGCGAGAGCGCTGGCGGCATCAGCGTCTGCCTGCACCTCGCCTCGCCCAAGAGCAAGGGGCTCTTTCAGCGCGGCATCATGCAGAGCGGCGCGTGTCTGAAGCTGCCAACGCGCGCCGATGCAGAAGCGTTCGGCCAGCAGCTGGCGACGACCGTCGGCTGCGACACGGCGACCAGCGTGTCCGCGTGTCTGCGCGGCAAGACCGCCGAGGAGCTGGTCCTCGCCGCGCCGCTGCCGCTGCTGCTGCACTACGACGGGCGTCCGCTGCTCTTGCCTTTCGTCGACGGCGACAGCCTCGTCGAGCAGCCCGTGGATACGCTCGCCGCCGGCAGCTTCAACAAGGTGTCCGTGCTGCTCGGCAGCAACGCCAACGAAGGCACGCTGTTTCTCAATGGCGACGAGCACAAGGCGATGGACGACGCGAAGTACCAGGAGCGCATCGGATACGCCTTCGAGGCCGCGGACGCCGCCAAGGTCATCGCGCGCTACCCGAGCGCCAGCTACAGCACGCCGCGGGATGCGCTCGCCGAGGTCGTCACTGACAGCATCTTCGCTTGTCCCACGCGCCGCACCGCGCGCGCCGTCGCCGCCGCGGGCGAGACCGTCTATCTCTACCAATGGGTCTACGCGCCGAGCCACTACTCGCTGTATCCCTATCTGCGCGCGTCGCACGGCGCCGAGCTGCCCTTCGTATTCGGCATCCCCGCGACACCGCTGCCGTTCATCGCCAAGGAGAAGCCGCTCGTCGACACGATGACGGGCTACTGGGCGCGCTTCGCCTCGACCGGCGATCCCAACGGCGACGGCGCCGTGCCGTGGCCCCGCTACGATGCGACGAGCGACAAGCACCTCGAGCTCGACGCCGAGCAGCAGACCGAGAAGAACGCCCTCAAGCGCGACACCTGCGACTTCTGGCGCGATCTGCCGCTGTAGCACTCCCGCCTGACAGACATCATGCGCGACAACCGCGCGCTCTCCTAACATCGCTGCCCTGGGATGACATAGGAGGCGCAATGCGTGTCGCGTTGATCGGTCCGGATCTCGAAGAGAACCTCTCCATCCGCTACCTCTCGGCCGCGCTCCAAGAGGCCGGTCACACGCCTCGGATCATCGCCTTCGACACCGACGCCGACTTCGAAAACGTGCGCGCCGCCTGCGAGCGGGCCGATCTCGTCGCGCTCTCGCTGTGCTACCAGATCCGTGCGCGCGAGTTCATCGACCTGGCCAAGGCGCTGCGCGCCGACCGGCCGGAGCGCCCGATCATCGTCGGCGGACACTACGCCTCGTGCGCCGCTGGCGAGCTGCTCGCGTTTCATCCCGTCTTCGACGTGATCGTGATCCATGAAGGCGAGCGCACGATCGTCGAGCTGGCCTCCCTCGACGCGATCTCGCCGGAGACGCTCACCGACGTGCGCGGCATCGCCTTCCGCGACACCGACGGCATGGTCAAGCACACCGCACCGCGGCCGATCGTCGCTGACCTCGACACGCTGCCGTGGGCTGATCGCAGTGGCCCGGCGCGCCTGGTCGTCGGCGTGCCGACGGCCTACATGATGGGCAGCCGCGGCTGCGTCAGCAATTGCGACTACTGCGCGATCACGACGCTTCATCGGCTCGCGCCGGGACGCCGCTTTCGCCAACGCGCGCCCGAAAAGATCGCCGACGAGATGGCCTCGCTCTACCACGGGCGCGGCGTGCGGCAGTTCGTCTTTCACGATGACAACTTCCTCGTGCCCAAGGTCTCGCACAACCTGCAACGCATCGACGCGCTGGCCACGGCGCTAGAAGAACGCGGCGTCGAGAGCATCGGCCTTGTGCTCAAGTGCCGCCCCGCCGATGTCGACGCCGAGGTCTTCGAGCGCCTCAAGGCGCTCGGCCTGCTGCGCGTGTTTCTCGGCATCGAGTCGGCGTCGGCAGCCGGCCTCGCGTCGCTCGGGCGCAGGCAGCAGACCGTCGCGCAGGAACATCGCGCGCTCGACGTCTGCGCCGAGCTCGGCATCTCCACGCAGTACACCATCATCACCTTCCACCCCGAGGCGACGCCGCAGACCATGCGCGACGACCTCGACTTCGCGCGGCGCCACATCCAGCACCCGCTCAGCTTCTGCCGCGCCGAAGCCTATCGCGGCACGCCGCTCGAGCAGCGCATGCTCGACGCCGGTCGCGCGCGCGGCGACTACCTGGCGCGCAGCTACAGCTACAGCGACGACGTGGTGCCCGTGATCTGGCAGGCCGGCGTCGAGTTGCTGCGCGATCGCTGCTGGAGCCAGCAGAACCTGCTCGGCCAGGCGATCCAGCTCGACCACCTCGCCGCCGTCTACCGTCACTTCTACGTCGGCCCCGACGTCGACGCGCTGGTGGCCGAGATGCGCGCCTTCCAGTACGACGTCAACAGCGACAGCGTCGAGCTCATCGCGCGCCTGATCGACGCCTGCGAGGCCAACCCGAGCCTCGAGTCGGAGGCGCTCTCGCGTGAGCTCGCCGAGCTTCACCAGCACGAGCGCGCCACGACACACGTGCTGCAGCAGCGCGCCTGCGAGCTGCGCGAGGCGCTGCGCACGCAGTCCTATCGCAAGCTCGGCCTCGAGCCATCGAAGCCGATCACGCGCCGCTCGGCGAGCCTGCTCTCGCGCATCCCGCGCCACGCCGCGGCGCTGGTGCTAGCGCTCGGCATCGCCAGCTGCAACGGCGACGGCACCAAGCAGGACAGCGGCGTGATCGAAGCGCCGCCGCCGCCGATGGACATGCGCGTGGACGTGAAACAGGACCTCGGCGTGATCGAAGCGCCGCCGCCGCCGATGGACCTCAGCGTCGACGTGCGCGAGGACTTCGGCGTCATCGAAGCGCCGCCGCCGCCGATGGACGCGGGCCCGAAGGACGGCGCGCAGGGCAACTAGCGGGACGCCGCAGCGCAGGCGGCACTGTATAGGGAGGGGCGTGATGCGCATTGTCGTTCGGCTTGCCGTGGTGTGCCTGTTCACCTTCGCAGCCGCTTGCGATTCCAGCAGCAGTCAGCCTGGTGACATGGGCGTCGGCGATGGGGTCGGCGACGCGACACCGGCAGACGCTGGTGATCCCACGCTCGTCACTACCCAGCAGGGGCCGATCAAGTGCAAGGTCATCGGAGGGTTTCGCGCGTGCCTGGGCATTCCCTACGCGGCGCCGCCGGTAGGCGACCTGCGCTGGAAACCGCCAGAGCCACCGAAAGCCTGGACGACGCCGAGAGACGCGACCCAGCACGGTCCATCGTGCTGGCAGCCCTATACCGAGCCGGTGCTCGGCGTGAGCGTCGCCGAGAACTTCGACGAGGACTGCCTTAGTCTCGCGGTCTGGTCACCAAACCCCGCGCCCGCGAAGGCGCCGGTGATGGTCTGGTTTCACGGCGGCGGCTTCGCCATTGGCGGCGCCGCGACCGAGTTGTTTTCGGGACAGCGTTTGGCGGCGTTGCACGACGTCGTCGTGGTCGCGGTCAACTATCGGCTGGGGCCGCTGGGCATGATGGCGCACCCCGCGCTGGGCCAGGGCCCGGGCAACTTTCTACTGCTCGATCAGCAAGCCGCCCTGCGCTGGGTGCAAGACAACATCCGCGCCTTCGGTGGTGACCCCGAGAACGTCACGATCTTCGGCGAATCGGCCGGCGCGTTCTCGTGCTGCTATCACCTCGTCTCGCCAAAGAGCAAGGACCTGTTCCATCGCGCCGTGATGCAGAGCGGCACCTGCATGAAGATGCGCACGCGGGCACAGGCCGAGAGCTACGGCCAGTTGGTATCCAAAGCCGTGGGGTGCGACACGGCGAGCGACGAGGCCAAGTGTCTGCGCGACACGAGCGCCAAGCGCCTCGCCGAAGCGATGGAGCTGCCACTGCGCCTGCACTACGACGCGCGGCCGTTCATGATGCCGTTCGTCGATGGCGACACCTTGCTCGAGCAACCGCCCGAAGCCCTCGCCAACGGCAACTTCAACAAGGTGCCTCTGATCATCGGGTCGAACGCGACAGAGGCGACCCTATTCTTGAACACCAGCGAGCTCAAGGCGATGGACACCGCGACGATGCGCCAGCTCGTGGAAAACGCCTTCAGCTCCGCCGACGCCGACAAGATCCTCGCGCGCTACGACACCAGCAGCTACGGCAGCCCGGTCGAAGCGATGGTCGCGCTCATCACCGACAGCATCTTCACTTGCGCGGTGCGACGCATGGCCCGCGCCGTCGCCGCCGCGGGGCAGCCCGTATACCTCTACCAGTTCACGCACGAGCCTTCAGTCTTCGCCGCGGTCGATGCGTTTCTGCGCTCGCCCCACGGCGCCGAGCTGCTCTACCTATTCGGCATGCCGATCCCAGCCCCCCTCCCAGCAAGCGAGAAGCCCGTCGCGACGGCGATTCAGGGCTATTGGACGCGCTTCGCGAAGACCAGCGATCCCAACGGTGGCGGCGCCGCCGCGTGGCCACGCTACGATGCGGCAAGCGGCAAGTACCTCGAGATCGGGGTCACGCAGAAGGAGGGCAGCGCCTTGCAGTCCGCGACCTGCGATTTTTGGGACACGCTGCCGCTGGAGCTGCACGCTCCCTAGATCGCGCTTGCGTGGGTGATGTCAGCGACGCAGCCGAGCTGCGGCGCGTGCCGAGCTGTAGCGCGCGGCGATGGCGTACGCGAAAAACGAGCCGACCGCGCTCGCCACCACCTGGTGTACGGGACGCAGCGCGGGTATCCAGCGCCGCACGCCGTGCGCCCACAGCGGCACCAGCGCGGCGCCGACGAGGAGCGACGTCCAGGCGGGAGCGGCAGGTGCGCGCGCGAGGTCGTCGTCGCCGCGCAGGCTGTAGATCAGCGGCGGCAGGAACACGGCGCCGTAGATCGCGCCCGAGTAGGTGGTCAGCTCGACGATACCGCCTTCGAGCACGAGCACCAGCACCGCCGGGATCACGCTGTAGAGCACGATCCAGACGCGCGTCATGGTCAGCTCGGGCAGCGGGCCGCGCCCGTCGGTCCAGCCGAGCAGATCGCGCTGGATCGCTGCCGAGACCACCAGCAGCACCGAGTCGATGCTGCTCATGGCGGCCGAGAGCAGCGCGGCGAGCACGAGCACCGAGGCGAGGCTCGGCAGCACGTCGCCGCGCGCGAGCAACTGCGGCACGATGCCGTCGGTGCCGTGCTCGAGCGTGCTGATCATGCCGCGCGCGAGCAGCCCCACCGGCAGCAGCAAGCTGTAGGAGAAGAGCAGCGTGGCGAGCGCCACGAGCCGGCCGATGCGAAGCTGCGTCTGGTCGATGGCGAAAAAGCGCGACAGCTGGCGCGGCTCGGAGAGCATCTTGAAGCCGCCGGCGATGCCGATGCCGAGCAGCACGCCGAGATCGCCGATCAGCAAGAGCCCGCCGACGCCGTCGACCTTGGCGGCGCGCGCGGTGGCAGCGAGCGTGGCGCCAAGGCCGCCGCCGTGCATCACGACGGCGAGCGGCAGCGCCAACGCGGCGACGAGCATCACGATGCCTTGCGTGGCGTCGGTCTTGACCACCGCGTGAAAGCCGCCCGCCACGGTGTAGCCGACGACCACGAGCCACACCAGGGCCAGCGACGGCATCATCGAAAGCCCCGTCAGCTGCATCAGCACCAGCGCGCAGCCCTTGAAGACGGCCTGCAGGTAGGGCGCGCTGGCAAAGACGATCACCGCGGCGGCGGCGCGCCGGTAGCTCGGCGATGCGAAAGCGGCGCCGAAGTACTCGGCCAGCGAGATCACGCCCAGCGCCTCGCTGCGGCGGCGCAGCGGCCCACCGATGAAGGTCCAGCTGCTCCAGGCGGCGACGACAAACAGCGGCGCGATCAGCGTGTAGAGCAGCCCGAAGGACCACGACTTGCCCGCGTGGCCGACGAACGAGTTGGTCGACATGTATGTCGCGTAGAACGACAGGCCGATGGTGACGCCGGAAACGCTGCGGCCAGCGACGTGGTAGTCGCTGACGTCGCGCGTGGCGCGGCCGCCTCGAAAGGCGTGCCAGGCCATCACGGCGAGGTAGGCGAGGAGGACGGAGACGCCCAGCGCCGGCGAGATGCTGCTGTTCATCTCGCGGCGCCGGGGCTCACGCGGCGAGCGCCCTGCCCTAGGGCTGGACGCAGGCGAACTGGCGGCAGACGTAGCCCTGCGCGCAGTGGCCGGAGAAGAGGCAGGCCGTGCGACAGGTGCCGTTATTGCACTCGTAGCCGCTGCACTGGTTGTCGTTCTGACAGGTCACGGCCTGCACGCACATCTGCTGGTTGTTGCAGCCGTAGCCCTGCGCGCAGTGGCCGTTTTGCTGGCAGCTGATGCGGCAGATGTTCTGCTGGGTGATGCAGGCGTAGCCGTTGCACTGCGCGTCGGTGGTGCACTGCGCTTGCTGCACGCAGGTGTTGTTGCGACAGGCGTAGCCTTGGGCGCAGCCGACGAACGTGTTGCAGCTGGTGCGGCAGGCGCCCTGCGTCGTGTTGCAGGTGTAGCCCATGCACGGCGTGTCGTTCTGGCACTGGATCGTCTGGATGCACGCGCCGTTGCTGCAGGTGTAACCCTGCGCGCAGTGCGACTGCTGGCTGCACGAAACGCGACAGATGCCCTGCGCGGCGTTGCAGGCGTAGCCGCCGCAGGCGCTCTCGGGCGGACAGGCCGCGGGCTGCACGCACTGGTTGTTGGCGTTGCAGGTGTAGCCGTTGGCGCAGTGGCTACCTTGCGTGCACGTGGTGCGACAGGTCATCGACTGCAGGTTGCAGGCGTAGCCGCTGCACTGCGCGGCGCTGGTGCACTGCGCGGCGGGCGGCGCGTCGCCAGGCGGCGTGCCGTCGGTGGGCGGCGGCGTGCCGTCGGTGGGCGGCGGCGTGCCGTCGGTCGGGCCGGTGTCGTTGTTGACGATCTGATCTTTGCCGCCGCCATCGCCGACGGGCTGGCGATCATCACCGCAGCCGATGGCGATCAATAGCGCCGCGCAGGCTGCCAGGGAGAGCACGAGACCACGGTGCATCTTTGATTCTCCGGTAAGGGTATCTGGTTAGGGTACTGCGAGAAGACGTCCGAAACCAAGCACGCTACTCGGCGGCGACGATATTGCGCTGTGGATACCGCAACCTATAGGTCGCAAGACAGGCGCCGCCGCGGCGCAGCTGGTAGACCTGCCCCACCGCGCTGGCGAGCGTTCGCTGATTTCGCGGGGGCACGCTGCCGCGCGCGACGGCCTGGCCGTTAGTGTCGAGCCAGCTGAGCTCGACCGCTTGGTCATGGCTGCGGTTGACCACGACGAGCTCGGCGTCGGCCGTCGGCGGCGGCGGCGGCGACGCGCTCGGTGCCGTGGCGCCGCAGCCTTCGTCGTCGGGGTAACCCGAGGCGAAGGTGCAGCTGGCGGCCAGCGGGTTAGCGGGGGTCGGATCTTGCCAGGCGATGGCGCCGTCGGGCACGCAGCCGGCCGCGGCGAGCGGCGGCGCCAGTTGCTTGCCGATGAACGCGGACAGATCGGGATCGTAGGCGGCGAGCTCGGCGCGCGTGTTGACGTGGTTGTGGATGCCGTCGGGCGGCGAGGCCTGCTTGTTGTCGTCGAAGAAGTCCTGCACGCCTTCGGCCCAGTACTCGGCGACAGTGCTGGCCGCGTAGGTGTTGGCCCACAGCCCTTTGGCGAGAGCCGCCTGGTAGAGCGCCTGCAACGTGGCCGCCTGCGCCGGTCCGTCGTCGCGCACGACCACGCCGTGATCGAAGACGGTGTGTGCCAGCTCGTGAAGGAGGATCAGCTCGCCGAACCAGCGATCGCCCGGCTCGCCGAGCAGGTTCTCCACGGCGCCGCTGGTCAGTGGGCGCAGCAAGGTCGCGCCGTAGCCACGCCCGCGCGCGTTCCAGTCGGTGCCGGGAAATGCCGTGTTGAGGTCGCTGTACTCGGGCATGTCGGTGGGCACCTCGTCGCGCGCGATGATGCCGACGCGGATGCGCGCGCGGATCAGCGCCAGCCGGATGCAGGGTCTTTGGCGCAGTATGTTGGCGAGGATGTAGTAGGCCTGGGCGAAGGCCGCAGCGGGCACCTTGGCCGAGCCGACGATCGGAATGCCGCCGGCGTCTACGTGTTGCGTGTAGAAGGGATCGAGGCCGAGGGCAACGGGCGGCGCGGTGGGCGTGACTTGCGGACAGCGCGGCAGCGCCACGCCCGCGTCGTCGCCGGCGCCGTCGGCGTCGGCGCGAGCGATGTCGCGTGCGGCGCTGTCGCGTGTGCTGTCGCCCGCGCGCGTATCGGCGGCGGGCGTGCTCGACGAGCAGCCGGCGAGGACCGCCAAGACGATCATATATAGGCCACGCTGCACGCCTGACAGCATACCTACGACGCCGCTCGGGCGCAGCGCGGATGCCGTGCGGATGTCGTGCGGCGCCGGACCGCTATCCGCACGCGCGGACGCGCGGACGCACGACGTTGGCGCGCAAGTACCGCGAATTGCCCGAGCGGAGGATCTGGCGCGCGACGTGCTTTACACGCGCGCATGCTCTGCACGCTCAAGACAGCGACGATCATCGGCATAGACGCCGTCCCTGTGGAGGTGCAGGTCGACACCGCGCGCGGCCTACCCGGATTTCACCTGGTGGGACTGCCCAGCGGCGCGGTGCGCGAAGGCGGCGTGCGCGTGCGCGCCGCGCTCGAAAACAGCGGCTACGACCTGCGTTCGCTGCGCACCACGGTCAATCTCGCGCCGGCCGAGGTGCGCAAGGATGCGGCGGCCCTCGAGCTTCCCATCGCCCTCGGCTGTCTCGGCTCGCGCGAGCTGATTCAGGTCGCGCGCGACGATCTGCTGTTCGCCGGCGAGCTGAGCCTCGACGGCGCGCTGCGACCGATCCGCGGCGCGCTCTCCTTGGCCGAGTCGGCGCGCGCGCAAGGGCTGCGCGGCGTCGTGCTGCCGTGCGCCAACGCGCCCGAGGCGGCGTTAGTCGACGGCGTCGAAGCGTTCGGCGTAGCCGACCTGGCGCAAGCCGTGGCGCTGGTCGAGGGTCGTGGCGAGGTGCAGCCAGCCGCGCCCGACGCGTCGGCGATGCAGCCGTGCCACGAGGCCGCCGACTTTTGTGACGTCAGCGGTCAGCGCGAGGCGCGCTGGGCGGCCGAGGTCGCCGCCGCCGGCGGACACAACCTGATGCTCATCGGCCCACCCGGATCGGGCAAGACGATGATCGCGCGCCGCATCGCCGGCATTCTGCCGCCGATGACGCGCGACGAGGCCATCGAGACGACCAAGGTCCACAGCGTGGCAGGGCTTCTGCGCGGTGAAGCGCTGGTGCAGACCCGCCCCTTTCGCGCGCCGCACCACTCGGGCTCGTGCGCTGGGCTTGTCGGCGGCGGCAGCATGCCGCGTCCTGGCGAGGTCAGCCTGGCGCACAACGGGGTGCTGTTTCTCGACGAGCTGCCGGAGTTTCAGCGCTCGGCCCTCGAGGCGCTGCGCCAGCCGCTCGAAGACCGTGCTGTCTCGGTGGTGCGCGCGCGGCTGGCGGTGACCTTCCCGGCGCGCTTCATGCTCGTGGCGGCGATGAACCCCTGCCCTTGCGGCTTTCGCGGCACGGAGGTGCGCGTCTGCGTGTGCGGCGAACAAACGGCGATGCGCTATCGCACGCGCGTGTCGGGGCCCTTGCTCGACCGCTTCGATCTCTTCGTGCACGTCGCGCCGGTACAGACAGAGCGTCTGCTCGACGGGCGGCGCGCCGAGGCGTCGGCAAGCATCGCCCAGCGCGTGGCGCACGCGCGTGCTCGGCAGCAGCAACGCTTCGCGGGAGAGGCGATCTACTGCAACGCGCAGATGAGCGCGCGGCACCTGCGGCGCTTCGTGCCGCTGCGGCGCCACCTACGACACGTCGTTGGCGAGTACATCAACCGCTACAGCCTCAGCGCGCGCGCGCTGCATCGTTCGTGTCGTGTGGCGCGAACGCTGGCAGACCTCGCCGGCTGCGAGGAGGTCAGCGACGAGCACGTGCTGTGTGCGCTGTCGATGCAGCGAGCGCGCTGGCTCGGATAAGATGGCGGCATGGCAATCAAGCAAGCTCTACTAGTGCTCGCGCTGGGGCTCGCCCTCGGCGCATGCGGCGACGACCCGCTGCCCGTGCTCTCAAGCACCGTCACCGGTCAGTACGGCAGCGGCGTCACGTTTCAGGGCGTCAACGGCTTCGCGCGCTCGCGCGGCGAGACCTTTTTGATCGCCATCGGCGAGGGGCCGCTCAACTGCGACAGTGTCGACGACACCGAGCCGCCCGACGGCAACAACGCGGTGATGCGACCGCCGTCGTTCGATGTCGGCACCTACAGCGGCATCTTCGTCAACCTCTACCACAACGTCGGCCAGTTCGAGGGCAAGGGCTCCAATGGCGCCGACGTGGAGATCACCGCCTCGACCGCAGAGAGCGTCGCGGGCTCGGTGAGCTTCTCATTCGAAGACAAGGGTGAGACCTACGGGCTCAACGGCACCTTCGAGGTCAGGCGCTGTCCATGAGCGTGCAGAGGCTGAGCTGGCAGGCCATCGGCCCGGCGCGACCCGAAGGTGAGGACGTGCCGCCCGTCTCGATGCTGCTCGACGGGTATCTGCTGTGTTTCGACGAGAAGCTGCAGCGCAGCGTCTATGTCTGCGGCCCCGGCTACGACGGCTTCGGCGAGAGCTACGCGCTCGAGGGGCGCGAGCAGGGCTGGCGCGCGCTCGGCGAGCAGAAGATCTCGCTCGACGGCGAGGCGATCCATCAGGGCGACTATGACGCCGTGCGCGGTGGCATCGTTGCCTGGCGCTGGGGCTACGCCGACGATGGCGACGGGCTCGTACCGCGCGCCATGCTGATCATCGCGGGCGTCGCGAGCGAGCTAGAGACCAGCGGCGAGACGCCGCGCGTTGACGAGGACAACGACGGCGCCGGTCTTATCGCGTTCCACGCCGCACGCGGCGTTTGGGTCGCCGTCTGCAGCAGCGGCGTCTACGAGCTCGCGGCCGACAATGCGTGGCGCCGCGTCAGCGAGGACGCGTCGCTGCTGCCGGCGCGCTGGAACGACCACGGCTTCGGCGGCCTCTACGACGCCAAGCGCGCGCGCTGCGTTCTCTACTGCTTTCAGCAGAAGGGCGGCGACTACCGCTACGTGCTGCTCGGCTGGGATGGCGCGACCCTCGAAGAGATCACGCTCGATGGCCTGCCGCGCGAGGCGCTTCACTACGGGCTCTACCAGCCGGGGTGCGTCCTCAGCGCGCACCCGGAGCACGGCGTAGTGCTCTACGCCGGCGACGAGCATGGGCTGTTCGCGCTCGGCGACGACGGCTGGCACGCGCTGCAAGGCCACAACGAGCGCGGCCCACCGCGCATGGGCAACGCGCACATGTGCTTCGATGCGCGGCTCGAGGCGCTCGTGATCGGCCCCGGCTTTCACGAAGGTGACAGCGGCGGCGCCGACCAGCAGCGGCTGTTCTATCTGCAGCAGGCGAGCGGCTGGCAACGCATGGGCGTCGTCAGCGCGGACTCGCCGCTAGCCAAGGCCAGCTATGGCAAGGTCCACCTCAGCTGCTGGCGCGGCGGCTGGTACGCGGTCGCCACGCACTGCCTGCAGACCTGGCGCTTCGACGAGGCCCGAGGCTGGGTCGAGCTCGTCGACAAGGCGCGCGGCGAGGCGTTGTGGGGCTGGGCGCCGATGCAGCTTGTCGCCAGCGCCGAAGGCCTGCTCGCCGTGGCGGAGAGCGGCGCCGTCTTCGCCTTCGACGGCGACGACTGGACGCAGCGCTGCGCGGCGTCAGCGGTCTTCAAACAGCGCGAGGAGGCGATGCTCGCGTGCGAGCCCGGCGGACGCGTGCTCGCTTGGGGCGGCAAGCTACGTGGACGCAAGTCGAACAACACGCTGCTGCTCGAGGCGAGCGACTGGCGCCAGCTCAAGGGCAAGTCGGACAAGCCGAAGGACTTCGCCGCGGCGAGCGGACGCGGCGGCACGACGATCGACTTCACCTGCACCTTCGACACGACGCTCGGGTGCCTCGTGCGCTTTGGCTACGAGGAAGCGGCGCTGCTCGATGGCGAGACGTGGCGCGGCAAGACGCCCAAAGGCTACAAGCGCGCCATCGGTCCGCGCTTCTTTCAACACGTGGCAGCCCACGACGCCGAGAGCGGCGAGACGCTGTTGATCGACCTCGAAGGGGGGCGCATCTCGCGCTTCGATCTGCAAGGGTGCGTGGAGCTGGCGCGCTTCGACTATCCGGCCGCGCTGCAGCCCGCCAAGCAGCACGACACGCCGGCGTGGGCACGCCTGCGCGACAGCTTCTGCGTCGACAAGGCAGGGCGTGCGCTGAAGGCGCAAGTGCTCGACGACGCGTGGGGCAGCTACCGGCTCGACCTGGCGCCAGCCTTCGAGGCTGCGCGCGCGGTGGGCCCTCGCGGCGTCGCCAGGGGAAGAAAGGCGAAGGAGCACGAGTAGATCGAGAGGCCCTCTTGAAAAAGCGAGTGGATGCTCACATTATAATGCGAGCGATCGCTCAGCTTCATGCCGGGAGTCTCGATGACCGCTTCACCCACCGCGTCCTCGTCGTCCTCGTCCTCGTCCTCGTCCTCGCCGTCGGTATCCGCGCGCGCCTCGAGCACGCCGCGACGCCTGCGCCATCCACCGACCATCCCCACGCTCGACCTCGCCGGCCACCTCGCGCCGATGGTCCGCGACCCCGTGGGCATGGTGATGCGCACGCACCGCGAGTGCGGCGACATCGCGCGCCTGCGCATGCTCTACCGCCACGTGTACATGCTCTACGACGCCGAGAGCCTGCATCACGTGCTGGTGGCGCGGCAGGAAAACTACGGCAAGGGCACGCGCGACTACCGCAAGCTCTCGCTGGTGCTCGGCAAGGGCCTTCTGACCAGCGAAGGCGAGCTGTGGAAGCGCCAGCGGCGCATCGCGCAGCCGGCCTTTCGCCGCAAGACGGTCGCGGCCCTCGGCGGCGTCATCGGCGAGCACGCCGACGCGCTGGCCAGTCGCTGGCGCGAACGCGCCGCCGGCGCGCAGCCGCTCGACATCGCGCGCGCGATGAACGCGCTGACGCTCGAGGTCGCCGGCCACACGCTGTTCGGCATCGACCTCGGCGGCGACACGCAGGCGGTCGGCAAGGCGCTCAAGCTGACGCTGCGGCACATCGACTGGCTGACGATGATGCCGCTGCCCTACCCCGAGTACCTGCCCACGCGCGGCAACTTCCAGTTCTGGCGCGCCATCGGCACGCTCGATCGCGTGGTGCGCGAGATCATCGACTCGCGCCGCGGCGACGCCGAGTACCGCGCCGACCTGCTCGGTCTTCTGATGGCAGCGCGTGATCCCGAGAGCGGCGAGCAGATGAGCCGCGAGCAGCTGCGCGACGAGATCATGACGATGCTGCTCGCCGGCCACGAGACCACCGCCAACGCGCTGGCCTGGACGTTGATGTTCTACGCGCGCTATCCGCAGATCGCCGACCGCGTCGCCGCCGAGGTCGACGCCGTGGTCGGCGACGGCACGCCCGACGCGTCACACGTCAGCCGGCTCGAGTACACGCACCGCACGCTGCTCGAGTCGATGCGCCTCTATCCACCGGCCTGGATGATCGCGCGCCGCGCGCGCGAGGCCGACGTGATCCAGGGCTACGACATCCCTGCCGGCTCGTTTGTCTACATCGCGCAGTACGCCGTGCACCGCAACCCGCGTTACTGGCCCGATCCCGAGCGCTACGATCCGGATCGCTTTCTGCCCGAACGCGTCGCCGAGCGGCCCAAGCTGGCCTACCTGCCCTTCGCGCACGGCCCGCGCAAGTGCATCGGCGATCACTTCGCGCAGATGGAAGCCGTCATCATCCTCGCCACCCTGGGGCGCGCGCTGCGCTTCGAGCTGCTCGACGGCCAGCGCATCGAGATCGAGCCCAGCGTGACGCTGCGGCCGCGCTACGGCCTGCGCATGCACGTCACGCCGCGCTAGCGGCCGCCTTGGCGGATCAGGCGCTAGACGCCCCAGGCGCCGCTGACTTGAAGATCGGCGCCGCTGACGTAGCTCGCTTCGTCGGAGAGCAGAAAGCGCAGCGCGCCCACCACGTCGCCGACCTCGCCGACGCGGCCGAGCGGGATGTCGCGCTGCACGCGGCGAAGCGCGGGGCCGTGATCGACGCCGGTGTCGATGAAGCCCGGCGAGATGCAGTTGACGGTGATGCCGTCGGGGCCGAGCGCCTCGGCCAGCGAGCGCGTGAGGATCTGAACGCCAACCTTGGCGATGTAGTAGGCCGTCACGTGCGTCTGCGCGCGCGCGGCGCGCCCGTTGGCCACGCCGAACGTGATGATGCGCCCCCAGCCGCCGCGCCGCATGTGCGGCACCGCCGCGCGTGCCAGCGAGTGCACCGAGTGCAGGTTGTTGTTGAACACCGCACGCCAGGCGTCGCGCGGCTGCTCGAGCAGCGGCGCGCGCACGAAGTCGCCCGCCGCGCAGACCAGCGCGTCGAGCCGCCCGCAACGCTCGGCCGCGCGCGCCACCAACGCCTCGGCCTCGTCGGGGCGCGCCACGTCGGCCTGCAGCACGTGCGCCTCGCCGCCACCATCGGCGATCTCGCTGGCCAGCGCCTCGGCGGCGTCGAGGCTGCGCCGCGTGCCGATCACCACGCGCCACTCGTCCGCCAGCGCGCGCGCCGCCGCGGCGCCGATGCCGCGCGCGCCGCCCGCCACCAGCACCACGCGCCTATCCATCGGCTCGCTCCCTGCGGCGCGCCGCCACCAGCATGCGCCAACCGAGCAGCGCCACGAATCCGCCGCCCATCATCGCGTAGGCCGCCGCGCGCAGATACCCGCGCGCCACCTCCAACACCTGCGCCATCTGCGGCGGCGGCAGCCGCGACGGCAGCCGCTGCGTGCCGACGTAGATCAACGCACCGCCGACAAACAACGCCACGCCCGCCACCACGACCAGCAACAATCCGATGGTTCGCTGCGAGCTGCGCGCCGGCGCGCGCACCGCGGGCGCATCGCCACCGTCGGCATCGCGCGCAGGCCGCGACCCGATCTCGATCTCACCTGGATCGAACGGCTGCTCGTCAGACAAGCGCTACCTCGAGCACCCCTGTGGCCCGTGGCCTGAGGCCCGTGGCCAGCGGCGTCGCAACAGCGACGCCGCTAGTTGTAGGCCTCGGACTTGACCGCGGCGGCGATGAACTTGGCCACCTCGTCGATGGACTCGGGCTTGGCGCCGAACATCTTCGTGCCGTGCGCGCCGCCTTCGTACTCCTTGAACTGCCACACCGTCGACTTGTTGTCCTGCTGCGCCACGCTCCAAGTGCGCTCGGCCTTCGAGTAGACGAACAGGATCGGGATCGAGTCGAGCAGCTCTTTGTGCTTCGAGATCTGGTTCTGGTTCTCGGTGTAGGTGCCGCCGGTGAGAAAGACCAACGCCTTGGGCCACTCCACCGTCGGGTCGGTGGCCGCGGCGACCGTGAAGTCGAGCGCAGTGGTGGTGCCGTTGGAGGCGCCGACGAACACCACGCGCTTGGTGTCGATGTGGCAGGGGTGGCCAGCGAGGAAGTTGAACGCGGCCTTGGCGTCGAGCCCGCCCTTCTTGCCGCGATAGGCCTCTTTGGCATCGCCGCCGCTTTTGCCGGCGCCGCGGCGATCGAGGTTGAGCACGCTCATGCCTCGCGTGGTCAGCGCGTCGATAAACTTCTGCGGATAGCTCTGGCGATTGTACTTGGGCGGGATCATGTGCAGCAGCACCACCGCGGCCTTCTTCTTTTCACCGGCCGGGTAGAAGTCGCCCTCGAGCTTGACGCCGTCTTCGGTCTTGAAGGTCACGACCTGTTTTTCGCGACCGCACTCGCCTTTGCTCGGCGTGACTACCGAGCCCGAACCCCAGCCGCTGCCAGGATCGTTGCCACCGCCGCCGCCGCTGCCGCTGCCGCTGCCGCTCGCGCTGCCGCCGCCCGTCTTGCTGGTCTTGCAGGCGCCGACGCCAGCAGCAACCGCCAACGCCGCGAGCAGACAGAGCCATCGCCGCGCGTGTCTCGCCATGCTGTCCTCCTAGCAGAGTGGCTGAGCATACTGCATAAACTCCCCGACGGTATGTCGAGCGGCTATCAGACAATCCTGCTCTCGGCCGGCTTTGCCGGCGCCGTCGCCATCGGCGTCACGGTGGCGATCGAGCGCTGGGGCGGCGTGGTGGGCGGCGTGATCGGCACCCTGCCGACCACCATCGTGCCCGCCACCCTCGGCTTCTTCGCCGAGGCGCGCGATCTCGATGGCTTCCTGCGCGCCGTCAACACCGCACCCGCCGCGATGCTGCTCAATGCGCTCTTCTTGCTGCTCTGGCGCGTCGTCCCGGCGCGCCTGGGGCGCGGCTCGCTCGGCCAACGCCTGGCGCTGATGAGCGCCATCTCGCTCGGCGCCTGGGGTGTGGCCGCCGCCGCGCTGGTGCTCGTCCTGCGCCAGCTTCCGCGCGCCGCGCTCGCCATGCGCATCTTCGGCGCGCTGACCACCGGCGTGATCGTGGTCGTCGGCGTCGCCGCCTGCTGGCGCGTGCGCCCGGCACCGCGCGGCACGCGCCGCGTCACCGTCACGACACTGATCCTGCGCGCCGCTCTGGCCGCCACCTCCATCGGCGTCGCCACCGCCATGGCCCGCTCGGGCATCGAGATCGCAGCCGGCATGGCCTCGTGCTTCCCGGCGATCTTCATCACCGCGATGATCGCGCTGTGGCTCGCTCAGGGCGAGGCGGTGCAGGCCGGTGCGGTCGGTCCGATGATGCTCGGCTCGAGCGCCGTCGCAGGCTACGCGCTGCTGGCCAGCGAGACGCTGCCGCGACTCGGCCCCGCGCTCGGCTCGCTGGTCGCCTGGCTCGGCGCCGCGCTGCTGTTCTCGCTGCCGGCGCGCGCGTGGCTGCTGCGCCGCCAAGCGCGCCAGGCGCCCTGAGCTACGACTGCTACGACTTACAGGTGTTGCGCGTGCCGCGGCGCTCGACGCACTCGCCTTGCGTCACCTTGCGACACTTGAAGTAGCTCTTGAAGACGGGACACGGCTTGTCCGTGGGCGTCCAGAAGGTGCGCGTCTGCGGCACCTTGTCCGGCACGTCGACGTGCGTAGGCACCGGCTTGAGCGGCGGCGGCTTCTTCGGACCGCAACCGCCGAGAGCGACCACGAGCAACGCTGCAGCGAGCACCATACGCATGGCCGAGAGCATAGCGCTCTCGCCACGCGGACGCGATGGCAGAGATCCCTGCTAGTATCGGCCGCCATGCGCTCGACTGCTCACGCCGCGATCCTCGTCGTCATCACCTTATGCGCGCTGGGCGCCGCCGAGCGCCGCGCGAGCGCCGGCGGCTTCACCATCGTCGAGATGGGCACCCGAAAGAACGGCATGGGCGCCGTCATCGGCCGTCCCGACGACCCGTCGGCCGTCTATCACAACCCCGCCGGCCTCACGATGCAGGACGGCATTCGCCTCTACGCATCGGTGGGCCTCGCCTTCATCGACACCGACTTTCGCCTGCGCCAGTGGGGCAACTCGAGCAACTACATCAAGTACCCGGTGGACAGCGAAGGCTTCTATCCAGGCATCAGCCCGGCCGGCTTCGGCGCGATCCCGATGCTCGTGCTGTCGAGCAACATCTACAAAGACAAGCTCTACGGCGCGCTGTCGTTCTACGTGCCCAACGCCATCGGCATCGTCGTCGACGACGGACCGGCGCGCTACCACGCCGGGACGAGCTACCTCATCGCCGGCTTCGCCACCGCGAGCCTCGCCTGGCGCGTCACCAACTGGCTCTCCGTCGGCGCGGGCTTCAGCCTCGCCTACGTACGCATCAGCGCCAAACGCAAGCTCTACCCCGAGCTCGCGGGCACCAACCTCAGCGGTCTGCTCGGCGGCGAGAGCGACATCGACCTCGTCGGCGAGGACGTGCGCCCTGGGGCCAACGCCGGCATCCTGCTGCGCCCGTTTCGCTCGTTGACCATCGGCATCGCCATGATCAGCCGCATCGACATGAACCTCACCGGCGACGTCGACGTGATCCTCGGCCCCGGCGCGCCGACCAAGCCTGGCACCAAGCTCTCGGGCACACAGGCCACCGCGCTGCTGATCCCGTGGTCGTTTCACTTCGGCGCCAACTGGGACGTTACCAAGTACGTCGAGATCGGCGCCGAGCTGCGCTACTACACCTACTCTTCGCTCAAAGAGCAGCGCTCCAAGATCGACGGCATCAACCTCATCAGCGAGCTCGTCGTGCCCAAGGACTACAGCGACTCCTACCAGGTCTCTGGCGGCGTGCTGGTCAAGCTGCCGCCGCACCCGCAGCTCGAGCTGATGGCGGGCGTGCACTGGGACAAGTCGCCGGCGCCCAATCGCACCATCAGCCTCGACCAGCCGACCTTCGATCACCTCGGCCTGCACACCGGCGTGCGTTACCGTTGGGGTCGCTATCGCTTCGGCATGACCTTCGCGCACTACTGGTACTTCCGCCGCGACGTCACCGACAACGTCACCGACCCGCCCTCGAACTTCATCGCCAGCGGCGTCAACAACCAGCTGACCTTGATCTTCGAGGTGCGCTTCGGCGCCGCCACCCAGCGCAACGCCGCACCGGGCCGTGTAGCGCTCTTTAACTAGGCGACGGCGCGCGCTAGAGCCCTAACGCCGAGGCGTCGAGCCCGTTCCAGACCACCACGCGCTCGCCCACGCGGCGCACGACGCGCATGCCGCCGTCCGACGAGAGCACGATCGCCAGCACCTCGGGGCTGTGCGCGCAGAGCCTGAACGCCGAGCGGTGGCGCGTGCCGAAGCGCATCATCGGCAGCGGCTCGACCGCGTTGGCCTGCACGTCGAGCGCGCGGCAGACATCGACCACACGCGGACCGCCGGTGATCACCTCGGCGCCGAAGCCCACCAGCTCGAGCGACTTGCTGAGCACCAGCGAGCCGTCGACGCGCGTCAACGACGCGAGCAGCGTGGCGCGATCACGCAGCCGGTCGTCGCTCTGCACGCGAAGCTGGCGCGTGACGGCGAAGTCGAGAAACATCTCGCGCGAGATCGAATCCGCCGCGAAGGCGCGATCGGCGACGTCTACCGAGTGACGCAGGGTGCGCAGCGACTCCTTGAGCAGCGACCAGGTGCTCGACGCGTTGGTGCGGAACTTGAACAGCAGGAGCTTCTCGGCGTCGAAGTCGTCGGGCACGAAGATCACGGCGCCGCCGTCGCGCAGCTCGCGCATGCTCGCCAGCATGCGCTCGATGAAGCGCCCGTAGAAACGCTCCACGTCGCGGCGCGTCTCGTCGTCGAGGGTGCTCCAATCGATACCGAGGTCTTCGGCCACCTCGTCGACAAGCCGCTGCGCCGGCTCGCCGAAGAACTCGCCGATAGGCCCGCTGCGCAGCGTGTCGGGCAGCGGCGGCACGATCAGCCCCTCGCGCACCGAGAGCACCACGCGCCCGCGACACGAGATGTCGAAGGTCCCCGCTTGGCGCGACGAGACCGTGAAGCAGTCGGGCGGCGGCCTGCGATGCACGCGCCGGCGCGGCTCGGCGTTGGTGTGCTCCCACCACGAAAGGCCCGTGTCGATGATCCCCCAGATCACGATGCGCTGCGGCTCGATCGCGTCGGGAACGAAGATGTCCTCGGCGCGCAGCGCCTCGGCGGTCGAGCACGCGACGAGCGCCTGGCGAAAGTCGAGCGCCGGACAGAGGCTGCCTAGCCGCATCGGCGACAGCGGCACGATGTCGGAGAACTCGAGCGCCTCGCGCTCGCCGCCGCCGATAATGCGGCGCTCGCCGACGAAGTCCTCCGCCGTGGCGAGCTCGCGCGGCGTGCAGTAGGCCACGCGAAACGACAGGAAGCGCTTCTCCTCGGTGCGCATGCTGGCCCAGAAGGCGGCCTCGAGGATCTGCTCGATGGCCGAGCGCGGGGGCAGCGCCGGCATCGGCGGCAGACCCTTGCGGCGCTCGGAGGCTGCGCGCTGCCAGTCATCGGCGATGCGCTCGAGCAGCTCTTTGGGCGCCACCGAAAACATCGCCGTGCTCATCGCTTGCCGGCCTCCATGTTGGCGGCGAGCAGCCGCTGCAGGCGCGGTGTGATGTTGGCGACGGCTTTTGTGCCCTTGACCGAGCCCTGGATCATGCGGCCGCTGGCGCGGCCGTCGCGGCGCGGGCGCGCGAAGAGCGGGATCAGGCGCGAGCGATATCCGGCGGCGGCAAGGCGCGCGCGATCGCGGTCGAGATCAAACTTCAGCACGTCGAGCCGCGGAAACTCGCGGTCGAGCTTGCCCGCGTGCAGCGCGCCGATGAAGCGACGGCATGGCTCGCACCACTTGGCGCCGACGTAGACGATCAGCTCGCGTCCGGCGGCGCCGCTGCGCGCGCGCTGGGCGCTGACGAGCGCAGCGACCTCGCCCGCCGCCGGCGCGAGGATCACGCGCGGGCGCGCACGAGGGGCGCCGTTGCTCTGGGTACAGGACGCGGCGAGCAGCACGAGCGCCGCCAGGACCAGGTCGCGCGACATCTCAGGCAGTATCGCACGCGCGCGCCGTCACCAGGCGACAGCCTTGTAGTCCTTGAGGAACAGGCCCCAGACGTGACGCCCGCTGAGAAACCCATCGAAGATCGGATCGACGATGCGCGCGGCGCCGTCGACGATGTCGAGTGGCGGATGAAAGCCGTGCTCGGCGGTCTTGCGGCGCGCGATCTCGATCGGGTCCTCGTCGGTGACCCAGCCCGTGTCGACGCTGTTCATGTGGATGCCGTCGGCGACGTAGTCCGCCGCTGACGTACGCGTCATCATGTTCAGCGCCGCCTTGGCCATGTTCGTGTGCGGGTGCTTGTCGGTCTTGAAGGCGCGATAGAACTGCCCCTCCATCGCCGAGACGTTGACGATGTGCTTGTCGCGCTCCGGCGTGGCGGTCATCAGCGGCTTGAGGCGCGCGTTGAGGATGAAGGGCGCCACGGCGTTGACCAGGTGCACCTCGAGCAGCTCGACTGCCGGCACTTCGGCGAGCTGCAGGCGCCAGCTGTTGATGTCGCGCCGGTCGATCTGCTGTAGGTCGGCGTCGAGCGCGCCGCGTGGGAAGAGCGCGTCGCCGCCGCGCAGGTCTTCGGCGAGCAGCGGCACCTGCGTCAGCTCGGCCGACCAGGCGGCAAGGCCGGCGATGCCGCCGCGCTGCAGGTAGCGCGAGGCTTCGCTCTCGTCGAGCGCCTCGCGCCCCGCCGCGTGCGATGTCGACGCGTCGCCGTGAAGCACGCCGTGCTCGCGCACCAGCGCGCGCTCGGTGTCGGGCAGCGCAGCGAGCGGCTTCCGTTCGCCCTGCATCAGGTGCGCGTAGAAGCCGGGCGGGCGGCGCACGGTCTGACAGGCGTTGTTGATGATGAAGTCGAGGCGATCGCGCGTCTTTGCCACGTGGCGGCAGAAGCCTTCGACGCTCGGCGTGTGGCGCAGGTCGAGGCCGAAGATGGTCAGGCGCTCGCGCCAGTCCGCGAAGTCGACCTCGCGCGCGTAGCGCGTGGCGGCGTCGCGGGGAAAGCGCGTGGTGACGATCACGTGCGCACCGGCGCGCAGCAGCTTGATCGCGGCCTGATAGCCGATCTTCACGCGCGCACCGGTGACGATGGCCACCCGGCCACGAAGGTCGGCCGTCTGGTTGCGCTTGCGCCAGTTGAGCTCGGCGCAGTCGGCGCACATCGCGTCGTAGAACGCGTGCAGCTCGACAAACGGCGCCTTGCAGACGTAGCACTTGCGCGGCTCGTTGACGGTGCGCGACGCCGGCGGCTCGGTGGCAGCCTCGGCCTCGACGCCAGCCTCGGCCTCGACGCCGTACGAGCCGCCCGCCATCTCGAGCGGCGGCGCCGGCAGATGCCTCGGCGGCGCGGCGCTGAGCGCCGGCGCGGGCGTCTCGAAGACGTCGGCGCGGCGTTTCTCGCGGATGCCTGTCGCCGAGAGCACGGCCTCGTCGGCGGCGCGCGTATCGAGCTGCGTCTTGCGCCGGCGCGCGCGCGCCAGCTTGCGCCGCGCGCGCTTGTCGGGCCCGGCGGCCTGGCCAGCCGCCATCAGCAGCCGCGTGCGCGCCTGTTCGTCGAGGTGTGCGAGCACGCCGCGATCGGAGACGATCGACTCGAGCAGCGCCGTCGCGTCGGCCACGCGCTGCTCGAGGGCGTCGGGGCGCGCGGGCAGGCGCGAGCCACGGTGTTCGGCGGTCTTGGGAGCGTCATCGGCCATCGGCGCCGGACGTGTAGCACGCCGGCGCGATGGCTTCAAAGCTACTTGGTGGCGCTCTTCTTGGCCGACGCGTCGAAGTCGGCGGCGCTGAAGTCGATGGGCAGGTCGAAGGTGCCGAAGTCGCTGTAGACGGCGATGCTGCGGGTGCGCGATCCGATGGTGGCGCCGTCGGCGTCGAGCGCGCGTACGGTCACGCGATAGGTGCCGTGGGTCAGCGAGTAGAAGTCGCTCTCCGAGCTCCACCAGTTGTCGCGGCAGCTGAGCGTGATGCTGCGCGCGTCGGGTCCGCTGACGCTGATGCGCCAGCTCTCGATGCCGTAGGTGTCGCAGAGCGACGTGCGCTGCGAGCCATCGACACGCCAGCTGACGCGCAGATCGCTCTCGAAGATGTCGAGCAGGTCGTCGTCGACGGCTACGTAGCAGCCGGTGGCGAAGATGGCGGTGAGTGCGACGGTGGAAAGCAGGATCGTAAGCCGCTTCATGGGAGCCCCCTTTAGTTCTTCGGACGCAGGGGGATAAAGCAGCGCGCGTGCCAGCGAGCCGCGCAGCGCCTAAGCGGTGGAGAGCTGTGACGAAAGCGCGAGATGCGCGGTGCTGAGTGTGATCTCTGTCTGTAGCGAGAGATTCACGCCGTCAACAGATGGTCACAGCGGCGCCTCATACGCAACCGCGACGCAGACCCCGAGGCGTCCGTTACCGCCGGCAACACAACGGCGAGTGCGCCCGCCCGAAACGACCCGCGCCGCGAAGCGGCGCCCATCATACCGTCGCGCCGCCGCATGACGAGCCCGCGCCGGCGGTGCAGCCGTAGCAGTGACGCGCGGTGCGCACGCGGCGCTCGGCGTAGAGCGCGGGATCGAACTCGGAGATGTGCGGGCGCGCGTCGCCGGGCAGCTCGCACTCGAGCTCGAGCATTTGA
This sequence comes from Myxococcales bacterium, assembly GCA_020431405.1. Taxonomy (GTDB): domain Bacteria; phylum Myxococcota_A; class Polyangia; genus JAGQIK01. The sequence goes on along the minus strand of JAGQIK010000021.1, from coordinate 14,337 downwards.
TTGAAGTCACAGTCGAACAGGCGACCGTCCCACGAGACCGAGATCGTGTTGCGGCACATCAGCCCGGCGATGGCCGACGGGTTGAACGCGTTGACCAGCCGCTCCATGTAGGCCTCGAGGTTGCCCGAGTCGAGCAGCCACTCGAGGAAGCGCGAGATCGGCATGTTGTTGAGCGCGAAGAGGCGGTCGAAGGTCACGCCGTGATTGCGCGCGAGCCCCTCCTTCCACTCGCGTTCCATGTGCGCCTGGTTGGGCGAGAGGAACGCGCCCGCGGGGTTGGACATCAGCGTCAGCACGCGCTTCGGGTCGCCCTTGCCGTAGCCTGCGGCGTTGAGCCGCTCGAGAGCGATGATCGACTTGTCGTAGGTGCCGAGCCCGCGCTGCGCGTCGGTGTTGCGTTTGCGGTAGTGCGGCAGCGAGCAGACGACCTCGACGCCGCGCTCGGCGAACCACTCGGGCAGGTCCTCGTTCTTGCGCACCAACAGCACTGTCAGGTTGCAGCGATCGATGACGTGCTTGCCGCGCTCGATGCACGCGTCGACAAGATAGCGAAAGCTCGGGTTGAGCTCGGGCGCGCCGCCGGTGAGATCGACGGTGTGCGCGTTGGTCTTGTCGAGCGCGGCGAGACACTGGTCGACCGTCTCGCGTGTCATCACCGCGTCGGTGCGATCGGGGCCCGAGTCGACGTGGCAGTGACGGCACGTCATGTTGCACAGCTTGCCGACGTTGATCTGAAAGATCTCGAGCTCGGCCGGCGCGAGCGGCGCGAAGCCATGCGGTGCGAGGTCGGCGTCGAAGTCCGCGCGCTCGCAGCTCGCACCGGCGAGCTCGAGCTTGGCGAGCACGTCGAGCTGCGCTTCGGCCGGGGCGAGCGGCGCGCGGCGCGAGCGCAGCGACTGCGTCGCCTTGGGGCCTTCGACGTCGGCTGCGTCGACCTTCAGCACGGCGGCGTTTTCAGCCATGACAGATGTCCTTTGGCCGCGGAGACACGTGTGTCCGCGACAGCGTCACGCTCTGCTCGAGCGTCGTTTCGATCTCTTCGTCGGGTCGGAGGGCGCAGCTAGGCGAGCGGCGGAGCGCGGGCGCCGTCGCAGCGCGAGCGCGGCGCGAGGTCGCTGCGACGCCCACTGCGAGCGTGCGCGGCCGGCGCGTCGACTAGAGACCGAGCGAGGTAGTGGCGCGAGAGCGCGTCGAGCAGCGCGAAGGCGCGCTGCACATCGCGCGCGCTGTCGAGGTCGGCGCGCGACGTCAACGTCTCGATGGCGAGCCCGCGCGCGACGAGGCGCTGGCGCAGCGCGCGATAGAGGCTCGCGCGACGCCAGGGCAGACCGGCGAGCGCGTCGAGGTGCGCGCTGTCGATGGACAGCAAGTAGAAGCCGCCGTCGGGGCAGGGTCCGAGCACCGCGCGCGCACTGTCGGTGACGGCTGCGCGCTCGAGGTCGGCGCTCGCCAGCGACGGCGTGTCAGAGCCCACGAGCACCAGGCGGCGATAGCCGCGCGCGGCCACGCGGCGCAGCGCATCGAGCAGCCGGCTCTCGAAGTCGTCGCCCTGCTGCAGCAGCTGCATCACGTCGTCGTCGCCGCGGCCGTGCAGCGGCGCCAAGGCGCCCTCCGCCAGCGGCTCGTCGGTGACCACGGCGAGCGCCATGCGTCCGGCGGCCGCCGCGCGCGTGGTGTGCAACGCGTGCTCGAGCAGCAGCTTGCTCAGCCGCGCATTGGCGCGTCCCAGGCCGAGCGCCTTGCCGCGGTGCTCGCGCCGCCGAGCGAACAACACCAGCGCGACATCACGTCGCTGCGCATCGGCATCGTGGTCGCTGCAAGCCCGCTGCGTGTTGGGGGACATCACGGTGAGAATAGCCCTCGCGTCGAGCATACGCCATGGCGTGGGGGCCGTTACATGTCACGTGCTCGCCACCGCCGGATCCAGCCGGCGTCGCCTGTTGGACACGGCCTCGGAACCCCACTGGATCACAAAAATCACATATTTGTTGGGCCAGAAAGTCGACGTGGCGCCCACGGATGCTATCATGATCGGGACAGTCGTCCTACGTGGCGGACGTTACAAGACAACGGCCTCTTGTTACGACCTCTTCGTAGGACAAGACCCAAACACAATCTAGGCAGGCATGTCTCAGGCACGCATAGTCGCCCGATTTTCATTGCTTTTTCTTACGGTCGCCGCCGCCGCCCCCACCGCCGCGCGAGCACGCGGCCCCGTGCAGCTGTCCCGCGGCGCGCTGTCGCTGGTGACGGATCCAGCCCCCTACCGGATCCGTGCCCCGGCCATCCCCTTCGCCAAACACACCGAAGCGCGCGGCAAAGCCAAGTACGCGCTGATCATCTCCATCGACGGCATCAACTACGACGTGCTCGAAAAGCACCTCGGCAAGCTCAAGCACCTCAAGGATCTCGTCGATCGCGGCTTCTTCCGCCCCGCCTACACGGTCTTCCCGAGCGTGACCTGGGCGGCGCACGTCTCGGTGGTGACGGGCCAGTACCCGCGCCACCATGGCGTGCTCGGCAACCGTTGGTGGGACCACCGCAGGTTCGTGCTGCCCTACATGTACAGCGTTGTCGAGACGCAGCGCCGCATTCGCACGCCGGCGCTCTATGACCTGACGGCCAAGCGCGGCTGGACCAGCGCCGCCATCAACTGGCCGGCCACGCAGCGCGCCAAGGGCATCACCTTCAACCTGCCCGAGACGATGTACAGCCCCAAGTACGCCTACCGTTATATGTCCAAGCCGCTGCGCACCGTCGTCGCCAGCGTGGCGCAGCGCAACGCCGAGGGCCCGCGCGTCGACATCACCACCAGCGTCGGACGCATCCTGCAGCACGAGAACCTGCGCGCAGATCGCTTCAGCCGCGACATCGCGCGCAAGCTCGTCGACGGGCGCAACACGCCGCGCTTGATGCTCGTGCACTTCGTCACCACCGACACGGTGCAGCACGCGGGCGGCCGCACCTCGCGCTACCTGTTCGGCGCGCTCAAGCGCATCGACAGCTACGTCGGCTCGCTGATCAACGCCTACGGCGAGGCGGGCATCGCCGAGCGCACCGCTTTCTTCGTCGTCTCCGACCACGGCTTTCTCAACGTCAGCCACGCCGTCGACCTCAGACAGCTGCTCTACGACAAGGGCTTCAACCGCTACCGCACGCTGCGCAGCACGCGGCAGGCGCGCCGCGAGCACTTCCTGACGGTCTTCAACAGCCAGGTCGCCTACATCTACGCGCGCCGCGCGCGCGATCGCAAACGGCTGCCCGAGCTGGTCAAGCTGCTGCACCACGACAAGTACAAGCGCTGCATCGCAGGCGTGTACGCTCCGAGCGAGTACCGCAAGCTCGGCCTGCCGGTCCCGACGCACGCGCGCAAACCGCGCGCCGGCACGCACCGCTCCGCACCGAGCCTCGTCGTGCTCTCCAAAGCCGACTGCGACTTCCGCAACGGCAACCCTCGCCGCCGCTATGTCTACCGGCGCCACCGCTACGCCGTCGGCTCGCACGGCTACCTGCCGAGCATGCACAAGATGCGCGCTTTCATGATCGGCGCGGGCGCGGGCCTGCGGCAACGGCGCAAGATCAAAGCGGCGCGCCTGGTCGACATCGCGCCCACCGTCGCCTACCTGATGGGCATGTCGTGGCCCAAGCGCTGGGCCGGCTGGGGCAAACAGCGCCTGCGCCTCGACGGCCGCGTGATGACCGACGTCCTAGACGATTAGCGCGCGAGCGTCGCCGCCACTCCGTCGCACTACATCTCGTAGCCGTCGTCGCCGTCGTCGAGCTGGCTGACCTCCACCGACAGCTTCTTGTCGAAGCGCATCAGCTTGGCTGCCGCCGTGGAGAAGCGCGGCGCGCCGACGCTCTCGATGGCGCCCAGCGCGGGGTTGGTGTTGCCCACGCCGCGTGTGCGTTTCTTGAGGTCATCACAGGTTGGCAGCGACGTGGCCATGATGTTGTAAGGGTTGACGCCCCCGCCCACCGACGTGTCGTGACCGAGCTGCAGCGTGTGGCCTAGCTCGTGGATCGTCGTCGAGAGCAGCGCCTCGTCGACGCTGACGGCAGCCGAGCTCGGCGCACCGCAGACGGGAAAGATCTTGTCGAGGTTGCCGCCGTAGATCAGCACGCCCGCGTCCGCGGGCGGCCGCTGCGACTCGCCGACCGTCTCGCCGCCGCGCGACGACGCGTCAGGTCGTTCGCTGGCGAAGATCAGATGCAGCATCTTGGCCACGTGCGCGCCCTTGAGGTTCTTCGGACCGTGGTTGCGCAGGTAGTCACCGCGGCCGCCGAGCGAGCTCGGCATGTTGGCCACCGGCAGATCACGCTCGTCGATGAAGAAGTAGACGTTGACGCCGCGCGAGCCGTCGATGTTGACCAGGTCCACGGCGCGATAGGCCGCCGCGACACCATCGAGCAGCGCTTTCGACGGGGCGCGTCCCACTTGGTAGTCCACCTCCACCAGCAGGTCGCGCGTCTCGGGGCCGGGCCCGCTCTGCATCGTGCCGAGCGCGACGCGCGCCGCGAGCTCCTCGGCCGCCGTCAGCCCGTCTTTGTCGTCGTCCTCGTCGGCGTCGCCGATGCCGTCGCCGTCGCTGTCGGCCTTGTGGGCGTCCAGCGAGGCGAACTGATTCTCGAAGACGTCGGGCAGACCGTCGCCGTCGCTGTCGAGCGTGGGATCGATCGTGTCGGCGGCCGGTGGGCCATCACCGAGGTCAGCGCCCGGGCCGTCGGCAACACCGCGGTCGCCGCCGCGCGTGTCGCCCACGCGCGTGTCCTTGACGCCGCCCTCGCGCACGCCGAGCTCGCTGCCGCCGTCGCGTGCCGTCACGCTCTCCGAACACGCGGCCACGAAAGCCACGAGAGCGCCAAGCGCTACGACGCGCGCGATGATCTCCTTTCCGCGCGCTGCGCTCATGGCGCCCTCGTGAAGCGCATCTTGGCGCCGTGCGGCATGGTGCAGTCGAGGCTGCGCGCGTCGACGCGCGTGCACGACACGTTGGGGCCGCGCTTCGCCTCGAGCACGAAGCGCTTTCCGTCCCAGCGCACGTGAAAGCGCGGCGGCTCGCCCTTGGCCGCCGCATTGGAGAGCAGCTTCGCCGTGTCACCATCGACCGACAGACGCAGATCAGCCGCCTGCATCTTGGCGCGCACTCGCGCTGGCATGGCACCCACGCGCGCCTTCATCTGCGCCTCGAGATGGTTGATGTCGAGCCGATAGACGCCGCTGGCGAGGCCCGCGCCGCAGCCTACGAAGAGCGCGCCGGCGACGAAGAGCTGTAGGAGCTGTCGGAGGACGGACATTGCTCCTCAGCATAGCGCGAACGACGCAGCTCCGGGTCACGCACCATCGCGGCGAGCATCGCGAGCACCTGCAGGATCAGCACGACGGTGAAGGGCAGCGCGCCGGTGATGGTGATCGCGCGAACGACGTCGATACTGTGCGAGAGCGCCAGCGCCGCGGCGAGCACGGCGATGCCGATGCCCCACGCGATCTTGATCTTGCGCGAGGGGTCGAGGGCGCCGCGGCTCGAGAGCATCCCCAGCACGTAGGTCGCGCTGTCGGCGCTGGTGACGAGAAAGACGAACACCAACGTCAGCGCCAGCGCGCTGAGCAGCCCGCTAAGCGGCAGCGTGTCAAACAGCGCGAAGAGCGCCGCCGTCACGTCTTTCGCGACCATCGCGGCGAGCTGACCGCCGCCGTGCAGCTGCTCGTGCACGCCGGTGCCGCCGAGCACGGCGAACCACAGCACGGAAAAGACCGTCGGCACCAGCAGCACGCCGGCGACGAACTGGCGGATGGTGCGGCCGCGGCTGATACGCGCGATGAAGATCCCGACAAACGGCGCCCACGCGATCCACCACACGAAGTAGGTCAGGGTCCACTTTTGCACCCAGCGATCGGCGGTGTAGCCGAGCGTCTCGGTCTGCAGCAGCGGCAGCGCGCTGACGTAGTCGCCGAGCGAGCGAAAGAAGCCGCCGAGCAGCTCGAGCGTGGGACCGAAGGCGAAGACCAGCACGAGCAGGATCACGGCCAGCGCCATGTTGATGTTGCTGAGCCACTTGATGCCCTTGTCGAGGCTCGTCGCCGCCGAGAGTAGATAGGCGATGGTCAACGCCGCGAGGATCAGGATCGGCACCAGCGTCGACTTGGCCGGGATGGCGGTGCTCGCCGCGAGCCCGCCGTGAAGCTGCAGCACGCCCATCGCCAGCGACCCCGCTACACCGAAGGCGACGGCGACGATGGCGAGCAGATCAGCAAAGCCCGCGACGGGCTTGACCCAGCGTCCCTTGAACGTGGCGCGCAGCGGCGCGCTCGGAAGGGCCGGCTGGCCGCGGCGAAAGCCAAAGTAGGCGAGCACCAGCGCGGCGACCGCGTAGACAGCCCAGGCGTGAAGCCCCCAGTGAAACGACGTCAGCACCATCGCGCGGCGCATGGACTCGGCCGAGAACGCGGCGCCTGCAGGCGGATTGGCGAAGTGACTGATGGGCTCGGCGACGCCCCAAAAGAGCAGCCCCACACCCATGCCCGCGGCGAACAACATCGCCAGCCACGAGAGGGTCGAAAACTCGGGGCGGTCATCGGCGTTGCCGAGGCGCAGGCGGCCGACACGCGATACGGCGAGACCGACGAGCAGCACCACGAACGCGGTCACTGCCCACATCACCACCGAGCCGGCGGCCTCGAAGGTCGTGTCGATCAGCTGGTCACAGGCGGCGGTCAGCGTCTTGGGCGAGACGATGCCCCAGACGGCCGCGGCCGTGCAGAGCGGCAGGGCGAGCAAGGTCACCGAAAACCGTGGCTTCGGTTGGTCGACAGCGGAAACGGGCATCGACGCTGGGGTCTGCAAGGACCATTCCGGCTGTGGCAATCCGGACACACTAAGAAAAACCCCATATTTTCAACGTGAAATGCAGGCGAGGGCAGGCCGCGATCGGCAGGCTTGGTTGCCGCCGATTTACTATCTCGCGTGATCTGAGAATTCGCGGGGTCGGGCGACTTCAGCGGCCGGTGGCCTAGGGCCAGGCGGAGCGCTCGCCGGGTTGCGCCATCGCGCAGCCGGGCAGCCGCTCGGGACAGGGACGGCCTTCGACCAGCGGGCGCAGCAGGATGCGGTCGGTGGCCTCGAGCATGTGCAGGCCGCCGAGCTTTTCGGCCATCGCGCACGCCTCGGCGTATTTCGCGTCGTCGCCCTCGAGCCGCGCGAGCAGCATCAGCGACCAGGCCTGCCACATCGCCGCCGGGCAGCGACCGAACAGCTCGAAGGCGCGACGCAGCTGCTGCACCGCCCGCCCGCGCTGTCCGCGCGTGATGCTGACGTGCGCGCAGATGAGCTGGTGCAGCCCGCCGATCATCGGCATGCGGCGCGCGTAGCGCCCCACGGCGTTCATCGTCGCCGCCGCCCCTTCGAAGTCGCTCGAGAACAGCTGCGCCTTGGCGAGCATCGTGTACGTCGCGCCCTTGAGGTTTTGGCCGCAGCCGCGGCAGCGCTCGATGGCGGCCTTGGCGTGGGCGATGGCGGCGTCGTAGTCGGCGTCCCAGATCGCGTAGGTCATGTGCGACAGCCGGTAGTAGTACGCGGCCATCAGGTTGCTCTCGTGCTGCTGCAGCGCCTCGCCGCGGGCGATTGCGCGGCGCGCGCGCTCGAGGTCACCGCGGAAGGCGCGCCAGTAGCCGTCGATGAAGAACACCTGCGCGGCGATGCCGTAGACGCCGGCGCTGGTGCCGTACTGCACAGCGCGCGGCGAGTGTCGCGCGGTGGCCTCGAAGTCGCCCATGTAGGCCAGCGTCTCGAGCAGCACGCGCGTGCCGATCGCCGCCGCGTAGCGATCACCGGTCAGCTCGGCCGCTTCGACGCCGTGCTCGAGCTCGGCGGTGGCCTGGGCGAACATGCCGCCGTTGAGCGCCAGCCAACCGCGATACACGCACAGCCGCGCGCGCGCCATCGGATCGCTGAGGCGCGCTTCGAGCCGTACGCCCTTGCGCACCAGGCGCCGCACACGAAATGGCAGCGCGCCGAAGAGCAGGATCTCTTTCATCGACGACATGAAGTAGGCGTCGGCGCGATCGAGATCGTTGCCGCCGCCCGACAGCGCCACCAACCGTGCGCCGACGACGATGAACGACAGCCGGTGATACTGGTGCGGCGTGATGGCGAACAGCGGGATCAGCTCTTGATAGAGGCGCCGTCGCAGCGCGTCGCCGTCCGACAGGCGCGTGTCGCGGCCGAGCAAGCGCAGCACGCCCGCGCTGACGCGACGCACGAAGCCGTTCCAGGTCGCGGCGAGCAGGCCAAAGATGACGCCGAGCACGCCGCGCGGCATGCGCTCGCCGAGCACGGCGAGGCCGCTGAGCAACGAGTTGATGCCAGCCTCGTAGTTGCCGCGCCCGATCTGCGCGTCGCCGATGGTCTCGTGCAGCGAAGCGCGCTCGAGCGCGCAGGTGGCGCCGTCGAGCAGCGGCCGCGCGAGCTCGAGCGCGGCGTCGCAGTCGCGCAGCTGCGCCAGACACGCCGCGCGGGCGATGTCGAGGCTGCGCGGTACGTCGCGCGGTGCTTCGCTTGCCAACGCGAGCTCCGAGGCGCGCTCGTAGAACGACAGCGCCGAGCGCGGGTCGTGGCGACACATCGCCAGCTCCGCCGAACGTCGGCAGTAGTCGAGCGCGCGCTCGGCGTCGCCGGCCTCGTCGTAGTGGTGCGCCAGCTCGAAGAGCACGCTGCCGCGCGGCTCGTGCTCGGCCAAGCGCTCGATGGCCTCGGCGAGGCGCCGGTGCAGCGCGGCGCGGCGCGCCGGCGACATCGCCGACAGCACCGCCCCGGGAAACACCGCCGAGGTGAAGGCGTAGCGCTCGCTGCCCGCGCTGCGCGCCGCCGCGTCGGCCGAGTCGACCCCGTCGTCGCTGGCGCGATAGATGCGCGCGCTCTCGCTCGACGTCGCAGCGGGCTGAAGCAGATCGTGGCGGATCAGATCGTTGACCACATCGAAGAGCGCCTCTTCGGCGAGGCCGGTCACCGCTTCGAGCCGGCGGAACGAAAGCTCGCGCCCCATCACCGCGGCGCAGGCGAGCACGTCGCGCGCGTCGTCGTCGAGCCGCTGCAGTCGGCGCGCGGCAGCGTCGGCGAGCGTGGCCGGCACGTCGCCGCTGCGGCGGGCCGAGGGCGTCGATACATCCTCGTTCTCGTCGAGCACCCAGCCGCGCGCGCTCCAGCCGAGGCAGCGCCGCTCGACGAGCACCTTGATGATCTCCTGCACCAGCAGCGGGTTGCCGGCCGACTCGGCCGCGACACGATCGGTGAGCGAGTCCGGCACCTGATCGGCGCCGAGCATGCCCGAGATCATCTGGCCCACGGCGCGTCGATCGAGCGGGTCGAGCGTCACCGAGCGGCGCGCGGTCTGCTCGAGCACGCGCATCGGCGCGCGGCTTTGTGGCGGCAGCTCGTCGCGCGTGACGAACACCAGCAGCCGCTCTTCGCTGGCGAGCTCGGCGATGGCAGCGATCAGCTGCTCGCTGGCGGCGTCGAGCCACTGGCCATCGTCGACGAGCAGCACCACCGAGCGCTCGCGCGCGATGCGGCGCAGGCCGCCGACAAGCGCCGCCGAGACGACACCGCCGGGCGGACGCACGTCGCCGCTGTCAGAGGCCGTGCCCGCCGCGCAGCGCAGCGTGCGCGCGTCGGCGCGCTCGTCCTCGCCGGTCAGCTCGCGCGCCACCGCGGTGAGCAGCGACGCGCAGCCGCCATAGGGCACGCGCGAGTCGTCGCGATGCAGCCGCATCTGGTGCAGCCACGCGTCGGCGAGCGGCGGCAGCGCCGCGATCTCGCGCAGCAGGCGCGTCTTGCCGCGGCCGAGCGCGCCCTCGATCACTACCAGCCCGCCGTTGGCCTCGCCGCGGCGCAGGTCGCACACGGCGCGTGCGATCTCCTGCATCACGCCGTGTCGTCCGACCAGTCGCGGCTCGCCGAGCGCGCGCACGCTCTCCTCGACGGTCAGCTCGACGGTGTCGCCGAGCTCGCGCGCGTGGCTTCCGGCGCCGCGCGTCTCGATCATCGCGCGCAGCGCGCAGACGACCTCGCTCGCCGAGCGCGGGCGATCGAAGGGGTTCTTGGCGAGCAGGCGCATGACGAGCGCCTCGAGCGCGCGCGGAACGCCCGTGAGCGCCGGCGGTGGATCGTGCACGTGCTTGTAGAGCACGGTCATCGCCGACTTGTCGCGAAACGGCGGGCTGCCGCTGAGCATCTCGTAGAGCAGCACGCCCAGCGAGTAGAGATCGGAGCGGTTGTCTACCTGCAGCCCGCGCGCCTGCTCGGGTGAGACGTAGAGCGCCGTGCCCATCACCGCGTCTTCGCGCGTGAGGCGGCTGGCGGGGCGCGCGAGATCCTGCGCGAGGCCGAAGTCGACGAGCTTGGCCGTGCCGTCGTCGCCGATGAGGATGTTGTCGGGCTTGAGGTCGCGGTGCACGAGGCGCTGCGCGTGCAGGTACGAAAGCGCCTCGGCGACTTGCGCCGCCAGCGGCAGCGTGAGGTCGACGCGGGCAGCGCCAGCGGCCGCGCGGCGCGCGAGATAGGCGGCGACGTTGGTGCCGCGCACGATCTCCATCGTGTAGAAGTCGCGCGCGTCGTCGGTGACGCCCAGCTCGTAGACGCGCACGATGCCGGGGTGGTCGAGACGCCGGATGGCGCGAAACTCGCGGCGCAGCCGCAGCGCGTCGCACGAGCGCGAGGCGCCGCCGAGCAGCTTGAGCGCCAGCTCGTCGCCGCGGCGCGGGTCGCGCACGCGGTAGACCGTGCCCATACCGCCCTCGCCCAGCGTCGAGAGCACCTCGAAGCGCCCGATGCGCTGCGGCTCGACGACGACGCGCGGCTCGGGCGCCGGGACAGCGCCCAGCGGCAATGAGAGCCGAGTAGCGAGAGTGGACATAGTCAACGTCGACGTGATGCAAGGAACATGCGCGATCACGCCCGTTGGATCTTCGAAGGATTTTCGATGCCGCGCTGGAGCGGGCGCTCCCCGGCTTGGGGGTCACGCCCTCACATGAGCAATGACGTTCTCGCGTCACGCGAGCCCCGCACAAACGGCGCTTGACCGCGCGCCGGCGGCAGCGCCAGCCTTCGCCCATGGCAAAACCTCGCGCTATCGCGTTCTTGTGCGTCGCCAACTCCGCCCGCAGCCAGATGGCCGAGGGCCTCGCGCGCGCCTTCGGCCCGCACGATATCGAGTACTTCAGCGCCGGCTCGGCGCCGACGCGGGTCAATCCCAACGCCGTCGAGGCGATGGCCGAGCTCGGCATCGATCTCTCGGCGCACCGCTCCAAGTCTGTCGACGCGCTGCCCAAGGCCCGCGTGGACGTGGTCATCACGCTCTGCCAGGAAGAGTACTGTCCTGTTTTCCCTGGGGAAGTAACGCGGTTGCACTGGCCTTTCGACGATCCCGCGGGTGCCGCGGACGAGCCGGCGGCCTTTCGGCGCGTGCGCGACCAAATCCGCGCCGCCCTCGAGCAATATTTCGCCGCTTTGTGACGCTGGACAGCGTCTCGACCGGGATGTAAAGCAGCAGGCGATGAGCACCAGCGCGCCTCAAAACACCGACCGCGTGGAGATTCCGCCGCGCTCGGTGGTCCGCTGGCTGGTGGCGGTCTACGCCATGATCTTCGCCATGGTGCTCATCGGCGGCATCACGCGCCTGACCGGCTCGGGCCTCTCGATGGTCGAGTGGCGCCCGCTGATGGGCGCGCTGCCGCCGCTCAGCGACAGCGCCTGGCAGCAGACGTTCGACAAGTACAAGCGCACGCCGCAGTACCAGAAGGTCAACCACTGGATGACCATGCGCGACTTCAAGCGCATCTTCTTCTGGGAGTATCTGCACCGGTTGTTCGGACGCCTCATCGGCGTCGTGTTTATCGTGCCGTGGCTGTTTCTGGTCATCCGACGCCGGCTGCGCGGAAAGATCGCCTGGCGCTCGGCGATCGCCTTCGCCCTCGGCGGGCTGCAGGGCGTGTTGGGCTGGATCATGGTGCGCAGCGGGCTCGTCAACGAGCCGTCCGTCAGCCACTACCGACTGGCCGCGCACCTGATTCTCGCCTTCGCGGTCGCGGGCTGGGTGCTGTGGCTCATGCTCGATGTGCTCGCGCTCAGACAACGCGGCGCGATGCGCGCCGCCGGGCTCGACGTGGTCAAGAGCTCGTTTGGCGAACGCGACGGCGAGCGCGCCGTGCGCCGCTTCACCTGGGCGCTGCTCGCGCTCGCCGCGCTGCAGGTGGTGTACGGCGCGTTGATGGCGGGCAAGCGCGCCGGCGCGATGTACCCGACGTTCCCGGACATGTATGGCTCGTTCGCGCCCGACGCGGCCTTCGCCATGCCGTCGCTGCTGCAGAACCTGCTCGATAATCCAGCCGGCATTCACTTCGTTCATCGCACGCTCGCCTACGTAGTGCTCGCGTCGGTGTTGGTCTACTTCTTCTTCGCGCGCCGCAGGGCGCACGAGCCGCGCCAGCGTCGCGCCGTAACGTGGGTGCTGGTCGCGACGTGCGGTCAGCTCGTGCTCGGCGCGCTGACGGTGCTAACGCACGTACATATCGCGTGGGCGACCGCCCATCAGGCATTGGGCTTTCTGCTCGTGTCGCTGCTGATCGTCGCGGGGCACCGTTTTCGCGTGCGCCCCGACGCGCTGGTCGCCAAGCCGTAGCGCGAGGTTTCAAACATGGTGCTATCTCAACGCAGCGTCGAATCGCTGTCCAAACAGTCGGTGGATCAACTTCTTCGCGTCGCGCGCGGCGCGCGCTGGATCGGCCTCATCGCCTTCGCCGGCTCGGTGGTCAGCTGCGCCGCGGCGAGCGAGTCGTTCGGCGCCCGCTCGGTGATCGGATCGGCGGTGTTGATCACCATCGGGCTGGTGGCGGTCTTCATCTGGGCCATCACCAGCAGCTACGCCAAAACTCGACTGGTCGCCGAGTGCTTCGACGGCCAGATCGGCGAGCGCGACGTCGCCGTGCTGGCGGTGCTGACGCGCGGGCGAAGCCTCGGTTCGCTGCGCCGCGAGCTGGCCGAGGCCGAGCTGTCGGGCAGCGTCAGCCACTCGCGCTTCGAGCTGAGCTACAGCACGCGCCAGACGCTGCCGCTCGAGCAGACCGCCGAGCGCGTCACGTCGCTGCTCGACGTGCTGGGCAAGGACCGCGCGGCCAAGCTGTCGTGGCGCGACGCGCGCGACGCCGGCTGCGCGATCGAGATCGACAGCGAGCACTGCGCGATCGAGATCGCCTGCGCTGACGATACGCCCGACTGGCCGGTGGTCGACAGCGCGCTGGCGGCGCTGCTGCAGCGCGCGGCCAAGCGCGCGCCGGCCTCGCACATCGAGGCGCTCGTGCTCGGCCAAGAGCACCGGCTGGCGTCGCTCGAGATCGACGCCAGCGAGGTCAGCGGCGTCAACGTCGAGTCGGTCGAGCCGCGCCAGCTGCTCGACGCGCTGGGGCTCGAGCGGCACCACGCGGCCTAGGATGTGATCTGCTCCAGCGTCGGCGGCGGGCCTCGGGCCTCGGGCCTCGGGCCTCGGGCTCGTTCGCCAACTCCGCGCACGCTACGCCGCAGCACTCGAAGATGCATCTCGGCGTGCCCGCGCGAGCGTGACGTTCGCGGCGCCAGACCCCAGTTCGACAGCGATGCGGCGAAGCGGCCCGGCCGCCGGCGCGCGATCCCGAGGCCTGAAGCCCGAGGCCTGAGGCCCCAGCCGGCACGATGTGACCGCCCGCCGCGCGCGCAGATCGGCTGCGCATGATCGTGCGCGCGTTCGCCGTCGGCCTGGCGCAGACGCTGCCGCTCGCGATGAGCGCCATCGCGCTGCCGTCGCTGCTGCTGGCGCGCGGGCTGTCGCTCGAAGAGGCGCACCGTCTGGTGTGGCTGGCGCTGCCGGTGCTCGGCGCCGCGCTGTGGGCGCCGCTGATCGATCGCATGCGCGCCGCGCGCGGCGAGCAGCGCACCCTCGCCGGGCTCTTGGCGCTGCTGCTCGCCACGCTGCTGGCGCTGCCCTTCATCGTCGCGCGCTTCGCCAGCGATCCGCAGCTCGTGCAAGCGGCGCTGCTCGCCGCGGTGACCGCAGGTGCCACCGCGTCGCTCGCCGGCGGCGCGGCGCTCGTGACCGCGGCGACGGGGCGCGCGGGTGCGGTGGCGGCGAGCCACGCCGGAGCCTACGCGGCGTTGGCGCTGTGCGCACTGACGCCGTGGCTGCGTGCCCGCGCCGGCAGCGACAGCATCGTGCTGCTCGTGCTCGCGGCGGCGAGCGCGCCGGCGCTGCTCTCGAGCTTGCTCTCGGCGCGCGCGCCGGCTGCTCGCGATCAGCAGCAGCGCGACGAAG
>JAGQIK010000222.1 GCA_020431405.1 Myxococcales bacterium | reverse complement strand
CTCGAGGCGCCGGCGTCAGAGTCGCCCGACCGCAGCGCGAAGAACGCGCCTGTCGCCACGACAGCCAGCGCGGCCACGACGACGAGCGCTCCGAGGGTGGGGCCTCTCTTTGCCGTCTCGCCCGAGGTCGGCGTGTCGCGCTGTGCCCGCTTTCGCTTGCTCTTGCTGTTCCTGCTCATTGTTGGCCTTCCTTCGTTGTCAGGGCACCCGCTTGGTCAGCAACGAACTGCTCGTAGCAGGCCTTGGCACAGAAGTAGATCGTGTTTCCGCCGAGCTCGATATGGAGGGCCGCATCGGCCTTGCGGATCTGCATGCCGCAGACGGGATCGACGGCGAGATCGCCACGGTGGTAGCGAGGCGACGTCTCGAGCTGCATGTAGGTGTCGAGACACTCTACGAGCTTCTGTTCAACCCAGCGGGTGGCGCGCTCGACATCGAGCTGCTCGAGGGGAGAGAACAGCTGGTCGTGTCGCTGGTATTCGATCAGCACGGGCAGGATCTCGAAGTCGTAGGCGAGCGTGACTTCCTCGCTCGCCGCATCGTAGGCCAGGCTCAGCGACAGCTTCGCGGTGGCTGGGAAGCGGGGGGTGTGCTCGAAGCGGCACACGCTCGTCGCGCCCTCCGCGTCATCGAGGAGGGTCGCGTTCTCGAAGTAACTGGCGAGCGTGCGCAAGCGGCGATCGATGTGCTGGCGAAGCGGTGCGGCGGCGTTGGCGAAGGCGGCGAGTCGGGCGCGGCGATGAGCCATCTCGGCTTCGGTGGCTTGTCTGCGCCGTGTGTTGCGCTCGGCGACAGCGCTCAGGCGGGCCTCGATGGCGGCACTGAAGTCTTTGTGGTTGGACATGGCTGGTTGCTCCGCGCTCGCTGAGAGCAAGCGGCGCGCCAGCCTACGTTTGGGCTGCCTTCTGCAATCGCGCGAAAGAAAAGCGGCTGGCTAGGAGCGCTGCGAGGAAGGTGTGACGTCTGCCGTTACAGCTGAACCTCTGCGGTTACACCGGCACGTCGCGCGCAGGAGCTAGCGGTTGGCGAAGAACGCCTGGATCTGTTGCCCGATCAGCGCGAAGGCAGCGCCAGTGGTCGCGAAATAGACCTTCATCGTGTCGAGCTCGACGAGCATGTTGAAGGGCACGGCGGCGCGGTCGAAGTACTTGCCCATCTTGAAGGTCGGGTCGAGCAGCAACGGAAACTTGATGCCAAGCTGCGTCGCCCACTGCTTGGCGAAGGCCTCGGTGGCGGGCTTGTAGTCGTCGTCCTCGAACAGAATGTCGACGAAGGCCACTCGCTCGTCGATGCTGCCCGCATCGATCATCTTGCCGAGCTCGCGGATCTCGGTGATGCAGGGACCGCATCAGCCGGCCGAGACCATCACCCACAGCAGCTGTTTCGGTTTGGCGAGTTTGCCCGTGCCTTCGCACACGCGGTTGTGAAAGTCGCCAAAGGAGACGGCGACCTTCTTGCCGGTGTCGAGCGCCAGGTTCTTTTCGAGCTGACAGAAGGTGTTCGGGTCTTTGAACCCGAGAAAACTCATGTTCTCGGCTACCTCACCCTTCTTCGTGCCGTAGGGGCCGGCAGGATAGTTGATCGCCGCGCCCAGATCGGCGACGGCGAGATCGGCGATTGGCGGCGCCGTGTCGGCGGGCGGCGTCGATCCGCTGTCGCTGCTGCAGCCGCTGCCTGCGGCGATGCAGCCGGCGATGGCGACCCATCCTAGCCGTGCCCCGATACGCCCAAGGCTGCGGCTCGATCGTCCGTGCTCTGTCATCTTGTCCCTCCTTGGCTCGGCCGCGAGGACCGAATGTCTCTTTCATGTGTCCGCCCATCCGTTGTCAAGCGTAAGGCTTCTCGGCGCGAAAGCCTTCAGAATGGCAAGTAGTCGGCTCCGAAGACGATCTTTCCGCCGAGGTGCCCGCCGACGAGCAGCAGCGCCGCGCTCGCCGCGATCAACAGCAGGTAGCCCGCTCGGTAGGCGCCTCGCAGCCCCTCGCGCCTCGACAGTCGCAGCCCGAGGGCGGCTGCGCTCGCCGCGGCCATCGCCAGCATCACGTTGCGGTGAAGCACGATCATCGCCTCGGCATCCGAGGGACCGTGCGTGGCGTGGCGCAGAAGACCGGTCGCGACAGCCGGCAGCATCGACAGCGTCGCGGCGAGCAGCAGAAGGCGGCCCGCCGGCTCCCAGCTGTGCTTCTTGAGCAAAAACGTCGCTGCGTCGACGAGCAAGAGCAGCAGCAGCCAGCCGATGGGGACGTGCACGGCCATCGGATGCAGCTTGCCGATCAGGTCAGCGAGCCCGTCGTCCGAGTGTTTGCTAGGCGCGCTCGGCGTCGGCGTCGCCGGCGGTGAGACCGCCGCGCTGCCGCGGTTGGCCGCCGCGTCTGTCGTCGAGCGCTGCGCCGACGCCTCGCTGCGCGCGCCGCTGTCGGGTCGACTGACTGCGCCTCCGGCGTCCTTCGCTGGCGTCCTTGCTCGTTTGGCGGCGCTCGACTTCTTGCGGTGGCCGCGGTGGGCGAGGGCGGGTGTGACAAAGAGCGATAGGAGTCCTATGGCGAACAGCCTCGCCGCGAGCCATCTCCAACTCGGTTGCATGGGGGTCTCCATCAGCGAGCTCGACCGTTGACGTCGGACCATCGCGCGAACGCGTGCGCGACGCCATTTCCGATCAGGAGCACCGTGCCTTCGGTGCCGGCCAGAGCTCGCGCTTGCGCGACGGCGGCGCGCGCGTCCGGCTGGGCATGCACTTCGGCGCCGGAAACCGAGGCCCAGCGCGCGAGCTCGGTCGCGGCCACATCATCGGGGGCGTGAGCTGTGGCGACGAACGCCTGCGTCTCGGATGCCCGCGCCAGCGTCCGCGCCATCTCGGCCGCACCGTCGGCGCGCGCGACCATCGATGCGCAGACGACCCAGCGTGAAAGGCCCAGGTCGCGCAAGGCTGCCATTACGCCGTCGAGCTTTGCTGCGCCTTCAGTGACGTTGAGCAGCGTCGTCGGTGCTCTGTCGACCCGCTCGAGCCGCCCCGGCACCACCACGCGGCGCAGCCCCTCTTGAAGCGATGCCGCATCGATAGGCGGGAGGAAGCCGAGTGCGGCGAGCGCCTCGCACGCGATGGCCGCAGCGCGCGCGTTGTCGAGCTGAAAGGCGCCAAGCGCCGACAACGAGATCGGAGTGGCGTCACCGCCGATGGACAGCAGCGCGCTCGTGCCGCTCAGGTGCGTGCGGCAGCGCGAGATCGTGCAGCGCTCGTCGACGCGCAGCACCTCGCGCGCACCCGCGGCGAGCGCCAGTGTACGCGCGACTGACGTCACGCCCCGCTCCTGCGGCCCGATCACGACGGCGGCACCACTCGCTACGCCGCCGGCCTTGTGCCATAGCGGACCCGCGAGCGATCCGAGCGCCGCGTGCGCGCTTGCGAACGCTGCCGGCGCCTCGAGCAGCGCCACGTGCTCGGCGGCGATGCGCGTTAGCACGTTGACGCGCTGGCCGGGCCAGCGACGCGCGACATCGTCGACGAGCCCGATGTTGGCCTCCACGACGGCGAGCGCCGCACCTTCGGTGCGCGCCATCCGCGCCAGGATCGCGTAGCGAAGATCGTAGGGGGCAAGCCTCCTGCCGATGCGGGCTTCGAGCGTGTCGACCGTGGACCGCAGCGCATCGACGTGCTCTGCGAACGCTGTCCGGTCGATCCAGCACGCGCGCGCCCACGCGCTAGTCAGCGCGTCCGAATCCCGCGGCAGGCTCAGCCCGGGGGGCAGGCATTGGTAGCGTTCTCGGTGGCCATCGGGCGTTTCGTGAAGCGGAGGCTTGGTTCCGAGCACGATCGGGCGCCCAATACCGACGCGATCGAGGGCCGCGCGCGCGATGGATGCGATCATCCGCGCGGTTGACGCCTTGCCGGCGGAGCCCGCCACGACGACGGCTGGGATCGCGCCGAGCGGTCGCGTCAGGTCCGCCGCGTCGAGCAGCGCCGCGAAACGCTCGCCGTGCACATGCTCGCGGCGCGCCGGAAAGCTGCGCTCTTGTTCGACGAAGCGCATGGCAGCGAAAAAGCGCGCGCTCATGGCGCGCTCGTTTGGCGTCGTGCGGTTTGTCCGAGCCACACGCCGAGCAGCACGGCCACGATCCCCGCTATCTGCAGCGGTCCCGGTCGTTCGCCGAGCCACAGCGCGGCGATGGCGATCACCAGCGGACGCTGCAAGAGCATCCACAGCGACGCGCGCGCGGCGCCGAAGACCTCGATCACCGTCACGAAGCCGACGTTGGCGACCGCCGCTGCGACGCCCGTCCAGCCGCCCGCCCACCACGCGGCGGCCGGCGGCATGCCCGCGAGCGGCGTCACGACCACCAGCGCCAGCAGGCCGCCGCTGGCGAATACCCATGTCGATACCACGGAGGGCGTGTGCCTGTCGGTGACCCGCTCGAGCCCGAGCCGGTACGTTGTCGAGGTCGCCACGGCGCCCAGCATGCACAACACGCCGATGACGTTGGTCGCGGTCGCCGCGTCGAACAGCCCCGTCGCGAGCACGGCGCCGCCGACGGCACAGCCGACCCCGGCGAAAAAGCGCGCGCGCCGTCCCTGTTCGCGCGAGGCCAGCGCGACGGCGACCGGCGTCAGCGAGGCGATGGTCAGCACGAGGGCGACGGAGAGCCGGGCCAGGGCGAAGATGGTGAGCCACGCGGTCGCGAACAGCAGCGCGCCGAGAGCAGCGAGCTTCGCGGCATCGCGGCGGTTCGCGCGCCGCCGGCCGTGCGCCAGCGGCACCATCACCACGGCCGCCACGACGTTGCGCACCAGCAGCGTCTGCTCGGGCGTGGCCGCTGCGCGAAAGCCGAGCTTGACGGCGATAGGCTCGACACACGACGCCGCGAGAGCGAGCGCGACGCGCACGCTCCGTCCCTTCGAGGTCGTCGTGCGCTCAGCCATTGATGCTGCGCATGATCTCGACAGGCCCCAGCCCTTGCCATCCGACACGTTCGAGCGTACGGCCCGACGCGCGCAGATCATCGCCGAGAAGCACCGACGCCAGGTGCACGACGGCGTCGATGGTCGGCGTGGGCACGCCCGCGACGCTTGCTAGCTGCGACAGGGGCACCAGGCTGCAGCCGACGTCTTCACGCAGGAACCGATGCTCGAGCGTCGTCGGTGCCTGGCTGTGCCGGTAGTTGGGCACGCTTCGCATGGCGCGATGGACGCTCGTCGCGTCGCAGCCGTAGTAGCGGTCGAGCAGTGTGGCCATCGGCACGAGGTTGCATCCGAACGCGCGCGCGACCGCGTGAAACTCGGCCTCGCAGGCCTCGAGCAGCGCGACCGTCTGCTCGGTGAAGCCGTCTCGGTAGAACAAAAAAGACTCGCCGCGCGAGACCGCGTTCATGTTGGCGATCATCGTTGGAGCGTGCGCGAGCGCGCCGAAATCGGTCAGCCCGCGCTGCACGACGTTGTCGGCGGGCTCGAGGCTGCCAAACAGCTCGGCGATGAGCGGCGCGAAGGCCGCCGTGACCGATCGCTTGGCGGCCGAAAAGAGCGTCCACGCCTTGATCCCGCGGATCCACACCGTTCGGTCCTCGAGGAGCCGGCTCGCGAACAAGGCGTCGACCTCCACCACGGGGACTGCCGCTGCTTGCAGGCGACGCAGCAGATGCTCGACGTGCACGGCACCGAGCAGCTTGCTCGAAAACAAGATCAGCCGATGGCGCGGCCGCAGGTGCGATGCGAGGTGCTCGATGACCTCGGGGTAGGCCAGCACCGTCGTGGCCACGATGACGACATCCGCACGCGCGAGCAGCGCCGCCGCGTCGCTGCCGAACCACGACAGCGCGTAAGTGCCCTCGAGACGGCCCGTGGCACGCAAGCGTCCACGCGTGCTGTCGAGCCAGCTCAACGTGTCGCGGTCGCGCATCAGCACGTGCACGTCGTATCCGCGGTCAGCGAGGTAGCACGACAGCGCGCACGCGCTCGCTCCACTTCCAACAACGCCGATCTTGGGGAGCGCCGCGACCAATTGTCACCGTGCTGGCGTGGGAGCGTTCGAGGGCAACATGAGCGCGACGCCCGCTGCAAACGACACGCCATCGTTGGATGGCGCAATCGCCCGACACCAAACGTCCCTGCTGCGCGACGTGTGATGGTTCCGGTTACAGTTTGACGCCTCGGGTTACACGTCAGGTTCGAGGTGGCAAGCAGCTCCGAGCTGATAGTGGTCATTGGTGTCTGCGCTTTCGCATCGGAAGTTGGAGCGAACAGGAGGCGAGGATGCGTCGATGTGTTTGGGGCCTGTGTTTGTGTCTCCTAGCTCCGACGAGCGCGTTCGCGAAAGGGCCGTACGAGCTGTCCTACAAGGTCGTCAAGAGCTTCTCGACGCTGGTGGACAAGAGCGCGGCCAGCCCGCTGAGCTGGGACGTCAACAGCCCCGACGGCCTGGCCTGGGACGGAAGCGGGTTGTGGGTCAGCGGCTGCGACGGCATGAGCTTCGTCAAGCTCGATCTCGACGGCAAGCTGGTCGACAGGTTCATGCTGCCGAACATGGAGATGGCCGATCACCTGGCCTTCGACGGAACCCATCTGTGGGCGGTCGTGCACTCGATGGCGGGCGATCCAGGCCCACCCGACGGTCGGCTGATCCGCATCGACCTGCAGACACGTCGCATCGTCAAGACCATCGAGGTGCCGTTCCGCGACGCGGCGAGCATGACGCCGATGGGCATGGGCTACGACGGCAAGTATCTGTGGACTAACGATCCGCTCAACAAGCGCATCTATCGCATCGACGCCGAGACGGGCGAGGGCAAAGACACGCCCTACTTCGACAAGCTGCAGGTCAACGGCAATACGGTGAGCCCCTGCGGTGTTTCGTGGGACGGCCATGGCTGTCTGTGGGTCAGCGATCTGAGCCTCGGCGCCTATCTGCAGGTCGATCCCAAGTCGCGCGAGGTGGTCTCGTTTCTCGTCCCACCCGACAACCCCGATCCGACCAAGTACGGTACGTTCCGTCCGTCGCGGGTCAAGAAGCTGTTTACCGGCATGACCACCGACGGCGAGCGCGTGTGGATCGTCGACGAGCTCGAGGGCAATCCGCTCGTCTATCAAATCGACGTCGCGTTTCCCAAGACAGGCCCGTGTGCACACCCGGTCAAGGTCGGCGAGGCCTGCACCGTCGAAGGCCAGCCGTTCTGCGCCAAGGATGCGATCTGCTACGGCGAGGGCGGAGCCTCGCCCACCTGCCACCAGCGCTGCGACCGGGCGTCGAAGACCCCGTGCGCCAACGGCAGCGCCTGCTGGCAGAAGGCGGGCGTGGGTGACGTCTGCGTGCCGGGCCCGGCAGCGTCCGGCGCATTCGCGGCGGCGTGCAGCGCCAACTCGGAGTGCCAGAGCGCGCTCTGTGTGACGGATCTCGGTTCTGCCGGCTTCTGCTCGGAGCGGTGCACCGCGGGCGCCGCCGACGCGTGCCCGAGCGGCTACCAGTGCGCGTCGGGCGGCCGCTGCGAGCCGCGAGCCGACGGCACGGCGGGCGGTGGTGGCGGGGGCGGCTGCACGGCGGCCTCGGCGCCACCAAGCACGCCCTCGCTGGTGCTGCTGCTCTTCGTGGCGGTCTTTAGCATCCGTCGACGCGCGGCGCGCCGTCGAGACTAAACACGTCGAGCGCAGGCGAGGGCGTAGCCCGGTATCCTCGCCGCCATGCCCAAGGCCAAACGATCGCTGACGCGCCTGAGTCGACTCGCTCATCGCTATCTGGGGATCTTCGCCGCGGCGCAGCTTCTGCTGTGGACGTCGAGCGGGCTGTTCTTTTCGTGCAACGCCATCGGCAGCGTGCGCGGAACACCGGAGCGCGCGCCAGCGTGTGCCCTTGTCGCGCCGTCATCGGCGTCGCCGGGTAAGCCGCTCGCTTCGCCGAGCCTCGCCATCGCCGCGCTCGTCGCCACCAAGCCTGACGCGCGCGTGCTGTCGGTGACGCTCAGACCGCTGGGGCGCGGCAGCGTCTATGTGCTGCGTTACCGCCGCGGCGACAAGGGCTCGGCGCGTTTCGCGCTCGCGCGCAGCGACAGCGGCGCGCTGCGTTCGCCGCTCTCACGCGACGAGGCCATCGACGTCGCACGCCGCGACTTCGCGCCCAGCGCCGCCGTGCGCGACGTCGAGCGCATAACGCAACGGTCGCGGGGCAGCGAGTTTCGCGGCAAATCGCTGCCACTATACGGCGTGCGCTTTGACCACCCCCGTAAGACGCGAATCTACGTCTCGGCAACGCGGGCGAAGGTCGTGGCGCGCCGCAACGCGCAGTGGCGCTGGTTCGACTGGTTTTGGATGCTGCACACGATGGATTACCGTGATCGCGACGACTTCAACACCTGGTGGCTGCAGGCGCTGGCCTTGCTGGGGCTCGTGACGGTTCTCAGCGGGCTGGCGCTCTTCGTGGCGACCAACTCGTGGCTCCGTCGCCGCCGTCGCCCGCAGTGATACAGTAGGGGATGCGTTACGCTTGTTTGGTGTCCGCGCTGCTCGCGGCGCTGGCTGGCTCGGCGGCGGCCAACAGCCACACCGTGGGAAACCCCGATTTCGGTCCCTACCTCGGCCACGCCACATCCGACGCGGTGAGCGTGTCCTGGCGCACGAGCGTCGCCGGCACGAGCGAGGTCGCCTTCGGACCCACCCAGGCGCTGGGGCAGAGCAAGACCGACAGCGCGCTGGCGCAGCAGCACGAGGTGCGGCTTACCGGCCTGCAGCCCGGCACGCGCTACTACTACACGATCCGCTCGCTCGACGGGAACGGCCAAGTCGTCGCCTCGGCGGGACCTTTCGCTTTTCGCACCGCTGCAGCGCCGGGTCAGGCATTCAAGTTCGTGTTTCTTGCCGAAGTACACGAAGAGGTCGAGGTCGCGCGCTTCGACGCGCCTATCGCCGCGTTCGGCGCCGACTTTCAGATCCAGCCCGGCGACAACATCGACGAGGGGCACGACCTCAACCAATGGCAGCGTTTCTTCACGCAAGGCGCCTGGTATCCGTCTCTGCCGCTGTTCAACACCATGGGCAATCACAACTTCGACGACGGCAACGTCTTCGGCGGCGCTGACGTGGTCTCGATCGAGCTGCTCGCGGCGCCTGGCAACGAGCGATGGTACGCCTTTCGCTACGGTCACACGCTGTTTCTGGGGCTCGACAGCAATCACTGGCTCTACCCGAAGAGCAAGACCGACCAGTTGACGTGGCTCGACGCCGAGCTGACCAAGGCCACCGACGGCGTCGACGATCCAGCGCTGATCGTGGCCTTCTTTCACGTGCCGCCGTACTCGAGCTGCGGCGAGCTGACCTGCATCTCGCGCGAGGTCACCGAGCGCCCCTGGGTGCGTCAGGAGCTGGTACCGCGCTTCGAAAAGCACAAGGTCGATCTCGTGCTCAATGGCCACGACAAGATATACGAGCGCAGCGAAAAGGGCGGCGTGACCTACATCGAAGTCTCTTCCGGTGCCGCACCGCGCTCGCTCGGTTGGCCCAACGGGTTTTCCAAGCTCGCCAGGTCGGCGCGCAGCGCGCTGCTCGTGGCGGTCGATGGCTGCAAGCTCGACTTCGAGGCCGTCGACGATCAGGGAGGCAGCATCGAGAAGGGGCAGATCGTCGGCAAGTGTCAGAACATCGTCGACGGCGGCGCTGGCGCGGCAGATGGTGGAGCTGATGCGCAGCCCGATGGGCTCGCCGCAGACATCGCCACGGCCGATGCGGCAGACAGGCTCGACGCTGAAGCGGGCGATATGCGAGTCAGCGACGACGCAGCGCAGTCTGATGCGCGAGCGGCCGACGGTGCGCGGGCCGACGGCGGCGCCGCGGCCACCACGGAGAGCGGCTGCGGCTGCAGCCAGGCCGTACGCACGGCACCCAACGACGTGTGGCCGCTGCTGCTCGTGGCCGTGCTGGCCTTGTTCGGCGCGTGGCGTCGTCGGCGCCGCTGCGACAGACGCCGCGGGCGGCAGGCGTGACCTCTTGGCGACGGACCAGGCGAGCCTTTCTGCGCTGCGTCGGCGTGGCAACGCTCGGATCGCCGTGGGGCTGCGGCGACGCTGCCGCCCCTCGGGTCGATCGCGCTCTACGCCGTGATCTGGGCCGCGACGCGGATGCGGCACGCGACGCGAGCGACATACGCTCGACCGATGTCACCGACGATGTGCCCGCGCGCGACGCGACCATCGATGCGTTTGCGCCGCCGTGCACCGATCCAGGCGCGGGCGCTCCGGGATGTATCGTCGATCCCGCGGGGCTGGTCGTCGGGCGGTCATGCGACTACGCCGCCTATCGCATTCACCCCGCGCCGTGGAGCGACCCGAAGGTCGCGGCGCTGATCGGGCGAGACGCGGGCGGGCTCTACGCGCGCTCGGCTATCTGCACGCACCGCAACTGCGTGCTGGCCGTGCCGAAGGCCGTGATCTCTTCCGGCCTGGTCTGTCCGTGCCACTACAGCACCTTCGACCACTACGGCCGCGTGCTGTCGGGGCCCGCCCAGTTCGACTTGCCGTCTGTCGCGCTCGCGCTGCGCTGCGACGGGCAGCTGGTCGTGGACCTGAAGACCACCGTCGATCCGTCGCTGCGTCTCGACGTCTGAGCTGTCGAGCTGTCGCGCGCGGCCCGACGCGTGTGTCAGCGCGTCACCAGATGGTAGACACGATGGCCGAATACCTCGGCGACGTAGACGTGCTGACCGGCGGCGTCGATCACCAGGTCTTCGGGCTCGGTGCGTGTGCCCGTGATACGAGCCATGTCCCATCGCGCGAGCACGCCGCCAGCGGTGTCGAAGACGATCACGAGCTGCGCGAGCGAGTCGCAGACGTAGACGCGGTCGCTGTCATCGACATATACGCCCGTTGGCTTGACGAAGGGCGTGCCGCCGTGGTCTTTCCATTCGGCGATGAAGCGTCCGTCACGGCCGAGCTTCTGCACGCGCCTGTTGCCAGTATCGCCGACATAGACGGCGCCGGTCGAGTCGGTCGACACGCCCCACAGGCCGTCGAATTTGCCTGGTTCGCTGCCTGGGCCGCCATACGTGGCCAGCAGCGTTCCCGTCGCGCTGAACTTGCGCAGCGTGTGGGTCTCGAGGTCGCCGACAAAGACGTCGCCGGTGGCGCGATCGATGCCGACGTCGTGGATGTGCTGAAACTGCGCGTCGCCCCACTGGCGCACGAACTTCGCGTCGGCGGAGAAGACCTGCAGCCGGTTGTTCTCCTGATCTCCGACGTAGATCAAATCGTCGCGCTTTCGGTCGACGGCGAGCCCATGTGGATGGTTGAACTGCCCGTCGCCACTGCCAGAGCTGCCGAAGACATCGATCAGCGATCCGTCTCGATCGAAGCGCTGAACACGGTCCTCGTGGCCGGCGACGATGACCGTGCCATCGCTGCTCAGCTCGACGCTGCTCGGCTCGATGACTGCCCCGGCGCGGTGCCGTAGCCTCCCCAGACGCCGACGAGTCGCGGACACCCCGCGCAGCCGGCGGGGCCATCGCCGCCGTCGTCGGTCGCAAGGTCGGCGGGGGCGCCGAGATCGACGGTGTCGGCGCGCGAATCGAGTGTCGAGGCCGAGGTCGTCGAGCACGCCTGCAGCGCGATGGCTGCGATGATCAGCGTTTGGGGCCGCCAGCGCATCGCTATCGAGCATGGCAGCGGACAAGCGCTGACGCCAGGTGCGCCATCACGCCGATCCGGTGGGCGGCGGCTGTCGTATAACGTGCGCGTGAATCGGCAAGTGTCACATCGCGAAGCTCGCGGGCTCTCGAGCCAGGCTTGTCTGGTCGGATGGTGCCTCGCCTTCGTGTTGCTGCCGGCGATGCATCTTTCGCATCACCGCGGCGACCACCGACATGGCCCAGATGGCTCGGCGCGCTTCGTCGAGCATTCGGGCTTTGACGACGATGGCCACGAGCACGGTCACGCCCGGCCACGCCACGGCGGCGCGCACGACCACGCCCATTTGCACGATCACGGTCATCCGCACGAACACCGTCACCCCCACGACGACGGGGCTTCCGAGCGCCGCGGGCCAGTCGATCCCCTAGGGCCCGACGCGCTGCACGCAGCGGCGCACGGCCCACACGGCTCGGGGATCGGCCACCTGTTGATCGCGCTCGTCGCCGGCCCCCTGCTCGCACCCCGAGGCAGCGCGTCGCCGCTGGTCGCTCGTCGCGGTCGCGGTGCGTATCGTGCTCGCCTCG
>JAGQIK010000020.1 GCA_020431405.1 Myxococcales bacterium | reverse complement strand
TTGGGACGAGATCGCGTCGGCGGGTCCGCTCGATGTTGGTTTCCCAGCTGGTGGCTCGCCGCTGCGCGCCGCGGCGTTGCAGATCGCGCGCGAGCTGATGGACCGCGTCGCGCACAACCTGCGCGAGCTCAATGTGCGCCTCGTCGCCTCGGGCATCGCGTTTTCGTGGCTCGACCCGATCGAGGCCGCAGACGCCGACGCGCCGCAGCGTATCGCCGAGCTGGAGCAGATCGTCGGGCCACTGCCACCTGCGCTCGTCGCCTGGTACGAGCGCTTCTATCACGTGCATCTGCAGGGCTGCTACGACGGCTGGGTCGAGTCGCTGGCGCGAAAGCCGGGCGCTCGCCAAGTGCCGCGCGAGGACCACTGCTTCGGCGATCCGCTCTCGGTGAGCTCCATCGACCAGCTGCTCGCGGCCGCGCGCACGCTGCGCGAAGATGCAGCGACGCCGCCAGCGAGCTTCGACGCGCCATGGACGCTGCCGCTGGGCCCCGACATGGCAGCCAAGGAAGGCCTCGCCCGCAACCAGTACAAGCTGCTGTTGCCCGGCGCCGGCGCCGACGCGCAGGTCGTGACGCACAGGCGCTGCGGCTTCGTCGAGCACCTGCGCGAGTGCATCGCGCTGTGCGGCTTCTATGGCTTCGGCGAGCTCGAACGACGCCCCGCGGTTGTCGACCGCGTGGCCGCGCACCTTCTGCCGTTCTAGCAGGGACCCAGCTGATGTTGACGCCCGTCGTGCCCACGCCCGTCTCCAGCCCGCGCTCGGTGCTGCTGGTAGATCTCGAAGGCCGCCTCGTCTACGGCGATCCGCAGCTTTGCGGCGGGACGTTCGCCGCGTGCATCGGATCGTCCGTCACCGACGCGCGCTTGGTGGACGACGGCGGTGCGGCCGAGGTCGAGGCGGCGCTGCAGACCGCCGTGCGCGAATCGTGCAGCGTCGATTTCGAGCTGCCGGTGCGCCTCGGCGACGGGCGCGTGCGTCGGCTGGCAGCGCGTGCGATCCCGCTGCTCGACGCCGCGCGCGTCAACACCATCGCCATCGAGCTTTGCGACAGCGAGCTGGTCGAGACGCAGCACAGCCAGCTTCTAACCCTCGACCGCCTCGCCGCCATGGGGCTGTTGGCGTCGGGTGTCGTACATGACCTCTCCAACCCCA
The DNA here is from genome assembly GCA_020431405.1 of Myxococcales bacterium. Taxonomy (GTDB): domain Bacteria; phylum Myxococcota_A; class Polyangia; genus JAGQIK01. The sequence goes on along the minus strand of JAGQIK010000020.1, from coordinate 56,071 downwards.
TCGCCGGTCTGCGCAGCACGCTGGAGGTCGCCACCGAGGCGGGAAACCTCGACGTAGCGCGCCTGCCGCTGATGTTCGAGGCGCTCGACCGCTGCGAGCGCAGCCTGATGGCGCTGCGCGTCTTCGCCACGCAGCTCAGCTCGCGGCACGGGCCGGTGGACATCGACCAGCTCGTGCACGTCTGCGCCTGGCTGGTGACGCGCTCGATCCCCGACGTGGACGTGGTGGTCGACGGAGACGAGCTGCCCTTGGTCACGCTCGAACGCTCGCTGCTCGTGCAGCTGCTGGTCGATCTGATCTCGACCTCGGCACACGCCAGCGCCTCGGCGGGCGAGCCGATCGTGCGCGTCGCGACGCGAGAAGACGACCACGGGCTGACGATCAAGATCTCCGACGACGGCGGCCCAGTGGCCGCGGTGGACATCGACTGCCTCTTCGACGCCTCCGACGCGCAGCCTCGCGCGCGCCACGGAACTGGGCTCGGGCTGCCGATGTGCAGGCACCTCGCCAGCCGGCTAGGCCTGTCGCTCACGGCGCAGCGCACCGAGACGGGTCTCGAGCTCGAGCTGTGGCTGCCGCTCGCGCTGATCGCCTGATTCCCGCGTAGGAGACGCGATCAAGCCCTCGCTCGAGGACTCGGCCCCGTCGGCCCCAATACGCGCTCGCGGCGGCGCCGCGCCATGTCGGGAGGCGTCAACGGTACGTCGAGCTCGAAGCTCGCGCCTTGGCCCGCGCCGTCGCTGCTCGCGCGCAGGTCGCCACCGAGCTCTCGCGCTGCGATGGCGCTGACGTGCAGTCCAAAGCCGTGTCCGTCGGCCTTCGTGGTGAACCCGTTCTCGAAGATGCGGCCGATGGTCTGCGCGTCGATCCCGACGCCGTTGTCGCGAATCTCGAGCGACAACACACCGTCCTTGCAGCGCGAGCAGACCGCCACCCTGCGTTCCTCCGCCGCGCTGGCGAGCACGGCCTGGCGCGCGTTGCTCAGCAGATTGACGATGATCTGCAGCAGCCTGTGCTCGTTGACCTCGAGCTCGAGCTCCGCGTCGTAGGCGCGATCGACCGTCAAGCCGGCGCCGTCCGCGAGCCCAGCGAGGTCGAAGGCGCGCTGCAGCAAAGGTCCGAGCGTCACCTTGGCCGCAACGGCGCTCTCGCGTGCGAGGCGCTGCTGGCTGCCGATGATCGCGATGACGTGCGCCACGCGCTCCTGCAGCTGCGAAAGCTCGCCGCGCACGCCGTCGTGCTGACTGCGCAAGGCCGCGGCGATCTTCTGCACTGCCCAGGGGATGCGCCGTCCACGTTGATCGTCGACGAGGAAGCGCTCGCTGTCGCGATTCTCCACGAGCAACTGGGCCACGCGCTCTAGCAACGGCAGCGACGAGTCGTGCAGCTTATGCGCCGCGGTGGCGGCGGCGATGTTGACGCTGGTGACCACGTTGCCGATGTTGTGCAGCACACCGGTGGCGATCTCGGCCATGCCGGCCTGACGCGCCGTATCGACGAGCTGCTTTTGGGTCGCCCGCAGCGCGTCGAAGCTGCAGCTCAGCTCGAAGGTGCGCTCGGCGACGCGCGTTTCGAGCATCTCGTTGGAACGCTCGATCCACAGCCGGTACGTCCGCCGCTCCCGCTCGGTCTGCTCCAAACGATCGAGCATGCGGTTGGCGCTGATGCCGAGCTCGCCGACCTCGTCGGCGATCTCGATCGGGACGCGCTCGATGAGCTGGTTGCTGCCATCGCGTATTTGATCCAGGCGCTGGCGAATCGCACGAATCGGGCCGAGCAGCGTGTTGCCGAGCAGCAGCGCGGTGGTCAATCCGTACGCCACAACCGCCGCCCCATACACGGAGACCGAGTAGACGAGCTCGCGCAGCGCCGCTCCGCGTTCGACACAGATGATCGCGATGCTCGCGACGTAGATGGCCGGCGAGAGCGCCAGACAGATGCCATACGCTGCGAGCTGCACCGTCAGCCGTCTGCGTGGCGCTCGGCTGCACCCCTCGAGCGACTGCTCGCTGTGCGATATCAGCTGGGCCGCGGGCGAGACGAGCCAGCTCGCCAGCGAGTAGCAGATAGGCCACGGCCCTAGCACCAGCGTCGCGACAAAGAGTAGCGAGCCGAGTGAACGATCGTTGCCGGTGGCGATCGCTGCCCACACGATCCACAGCGACGTGACGATCACTGGGTAGAGCACGCGGACGGCCGACGTGTAGATCGCGATTCGTTGGATGCGCCGCTCGCCCTGAGCTTGGTCTCCGCTCAGCCAATGCGCGATGGGCGACATCAGCAGCAGCAGGCTCGCTACGCAGACCACGCCGAGCAGCAATCCGAGACGGACCAGCTCGATCATTGTAGTCCACTGCGCCGTCGGGTCTCCGGACAGCGCGGTCGCACGCCCCCAGCTCAGCAACAGCACGAAGGGAAGTGAGAGGCCCACTTGGCCGATGACTGTCGCGAGAAGCAGCCCGCTGGGCTTGGCCCGAAGCGCCCACAGCGCGTGTGCAACGCGTTGCATACCTCTACATCGACGCGACCGAAGCTCACTTGAGCGTACAGATCTGCGCCGAGCCGCCGATCGACAGAGCGAGGAGGTGGTCGATGTCGGCGCTGCTCGAGCTGAGCCCTCGGATCCTGGTGGTCGACGACAACGCCGCAATACACGAAGACTTTCGAAAGGTCTTGTGTCCACCCGAGCGCGACGACGAGCTGGCCCAGCTCGAGCAGGAGCTTCTCGGCGAGCCACACGCGCCGCGCAGGCCGAGCTTCGAGCTCGACTCGGCGATGCAGGGGCGCGACGGGCTCGCGCATGTCGAGCGCGCTGTCGCGGTGGGTGCCCCATACGCGCTGGCCTTCGTGGACATGCGAATGCCACCTGGCTGGGACGGAATCGAGACCATCGAGAGGCTGTGGCGCGTCGATCCCGCGTTGCACGTGGTCATCTGCAGCGCCTATTCCGACTACAGCTGGGACGACATCAACGCCCGGCTGGGGACCACCGACGCGCTGCTGATCCTCAAAAAGCCCTTCGACAACGCCGAGCTGATCCAGATCGCGTACGCGCTGACGCAGAAGTGGAAGCTGCACCAGACGCAGCGCCGCCACGCAGAGCAGCTCGAGCAGCTCGTCAACAAGCGCACCACCTTGCTAGAGCAGACCACGCATCGACTGGAAAGCGAGATCGCACAGCGCAAGCAGGCCGAAGCGGATCTGCAGCTGGCGAACAAGCTGGAGGCCATTGGCCAGCTCGCAGCGGGCATCGCCCACGAGATCAACACGCCAACGCAATACGTCAGCGACAACATCAACTTCTTGTCTCGCGGCTACGAGAGCTGCGCTCGCGTGCACACGAAGATGCGCGAGGCGCTCGAGAGGCAAGCCGAAAGCCCCACCGGCGCGGCGCTCTTGCAGGAGGTCGCGCTTTTCGAACGGCAGTTGCGCATCGAGCGCCTACAAGCGCGCATACCACGAGCCTTCGAGGCGGTACGCGAGGGACTCGACCGCATCACGAGCATCGTGCAGGCGATGAAGGAGTTCGGGCACCCAGACAACGGCAACAAGACCGAGGTCGACCTCAATCAGCTGCTTCGCACCACGCTCGAGGTCAGTCGCAACGAGTACAAGTACGTGGCGGATGTCGAGCTCGAGCTCGGCGATCTGCCGCCAGTATCATGCCTGCGCAGCGAGATGAGTCAGGTCTTCCTGAACCTCATCGTCAACGCGGCTCACGCCATCGAAGACGTGGTGTCAGGCACGGAGGAGCGCGGCACGATCACTGTTCGCAGCGGCGTCGAAGGCGACGACGTGGTGGTCACCGTTGGCGACACGGGCGCTGGCATCCCAGACGCGATTCGGCAGCGGGTCTTCGATCCCTTCTTTACCACCAAGGAGGTCGGCAAGGGCACCGGACAGGGCCTCGCGATCGCACGCTCGGTGGTTGTCGACAAACACGGAGGCAAGCTATCGCTCGCGCCATCACGCGCGGGCGGCGGCACTGTCTTTTCTGTAAGCATACCATTCAAACATTGCATAAACGATCAAGACCACTCAAATGGCGTGATAGTGTAGATTCTTCTACTGACGGGGGAGGAGCTGGTGGCAACCAAACGGGTGCTCTTTGTCGATGACGAGCCGCGCGTGCTCGAGGGCCTCGACAACCTGCTGTTCGACTATACCGACGCCTGGCAGCTGCGCTTCGCGACGAGCGGCACCGAGGCGCTCGCGTTGCTCGACAGCGAGCGTTTCGATGTGCTGGTCACCGATATGCGCATGCCCGGCATGGACGGCGCCGAGCTGCTGCGACGCGCCAAGCAGAGCCATCCTTCGGTGGTGCGCATCGTCCTCTCTGGACACGCCGACGTCGAACGCGCCCTGCGCGCGATGCCCATATCGCACCAGTTCTTGAGCAAGCCGGTCGCCGCCGAGCAGCTGATCGAGGCGCTCGCCCGCGCGTGCAGCCTCGGGGCGCTCGTCGAAAGCGAGACGCTGCGCGAAAGCATCGGGCGCCTCGGCGATCTGCCCACCCGCCCTCGTGTCGCGAGCCGTCTCGCCGAGATCGCCGCGGACGAAAACGCATCGATGAAGGCCTTCGCCGAGGTCATCGAGCGCGACATCGCGCTCGCCACCAAGGTCGTCAAGATCGCCAGCACGGCGTTCTTTTCGCGCGGCGCATCGATCACCTCCATACGGCAAGCCGTGATGCGCCTAGGCCAGCATTTCGTGCAGGATCTCGTCACGTGTCTCGAGGTCTTCGAGCACACCACGCCCGCCACCGAGCGCGCGATCGAACGCCTCAACCGCCACTCCTTTCTCACGGGCACCATCGCGAAGTCGATCGTAGCGGACAGCGCCAACGCCGAAATGGCGTTCCTCGCCGGCACGCTGCACGACATCGGTAAGCTGGTGTTGATCACGACCGGTGTGCAGGAGGAAGACTTCGCGCCGGTCGGTCACGCCGAGATCGGCGCCTACCTGCTCGGGCTTTGGGGTATGCCCTACCCCGTGATGGAGGCGGTGGCTTTTCACCATCGGCCATGGGACGTACAACACAGCGGCAAGCAGCTGGTCGACGTGCTGTATCTCGCGGAGATGCTCGCCGAGGAGCTCGACGGCGCGGACTGCCAGCTCGACGAGCATCCCGCCTATCTCGAGCAGATCGGCGTCGCCGGCTCCATCGACGCCTATCGCGAGGCCGCCGCGCAACTGGCGTAGTCCTATCGGCCAGCGGCAAGGCCAGCACCGCCGCCGCTACCCGCAGCGCCGCTAGACCAGCACCCGCACCGGCTCGGCCATCCTCACGGCGTAGTTCCTCGCGCGTTGTACGAAGGTCTGCGTGACGACGTAGCCCTTGGCCGCGATCAGCAGCCCGCTCGCCATTCGCACGTCGTGCACAAAGACCATGCCCGGCTGCACCTCCGACAGCGGGAGGCTGCGCACCTCGGCGTGCGGCTGGGCTCCTACGTAGCGCTCGAGTGCCTGCAGCACCTGCGGCGCGATCTGGCCGCCGGCGCTCACCTCGGCGAGCGCCTGCTTGGGCCCACGGTCATCGCTCAGCGCGCCAACGTAGCCCACCGCCGCACGCAGCGCGGACGCCGCCAGCTCGAGGTCCTCGGCGAGCGCCGTGTGGCGTAGCCCTCCGGCTCGCTCGACGATGGCGACCACGTTCTCCAGCCGCGGGATGTGGCTTACCAGGCTCACGCTCACACGGGTGACGTTGTCGAGCGCGGCCTGCTGGGGCGGCGACAGCGAGTGTCCGGCGCGCTCCGCCGCGAGCACGTCGCGCGGCAGCGAAACGCGCCCGAGGTAGTAGACCCCCGCCGCGGTGACGACTTGCCAGGCCTGCGGCAGCTCGAGCGTTCGTGCGAGCTCGTCGGCGAGCTGCCTGATCTGCTTGGCCTGGCCAAAGCACTCCGGATCGACGAGCGCCAGCACTTCGCCGAGGGCGTCGATGCAGCCTTGCAGGGTCTGCTCGAGCAGCACGCGCTGGCCGACCACGAGATCGTATTGTTCGACGGCCGCGCGTATGGCCGACATGAAGCGCTCGGACGGGCACGGCTTGGTCAGAAACCGGAAGATGTTGCCTTCGTTGACCGCCCCGATGGCAGCGTCGAAGTCGGCGTGTCCGGTGAGCAGCACGCGCACGGACTCGGGCGTCGCCTGCCGTGCCTTGGACAGAAACTCCACGCCGTTCATCGCCGGCATGCGCATGTCGGAGATGATGACGGCGAACGGCTCTGCACGAGACGCGATTAGGTCGAGGCCCTCGCGACCGCTGGTTGCGACGCTAACGTCGTAGCTCGCCTCGAGATTGAGCTCGAGGGCCTCGAGCACGCGCGGCTCGTCATCAACGCACAGCACACGGGGTCTGGCCGTCCCTGCTTCCATCACCTTCCGCTCCTATCGCCTCTGCGCGCCCAGGGTGGTGCATGAACTCGTAGCGCGCGGCCTGCACCAGCCGTCGAGCTCGAACGTCGCGCATCAGGAAGACCCGATCGAGCCCCTCGAGCGAGCGCGTCTTGGACGCGTAGATGAAGACGTAGAATGGGGTCGTGAACTCGCGAAACTCGAAGCTCGCCATCATGTCGAAGAGCGCTTTGCGTGGCCCGCGGCACTCGGCGACATAGCGCTGCGGCATCGGGTAGTAGGGCAGCATCAGGTCGCGGTTGTAGCCGTCGGGCTTGGCCCGCTCGTCGAGCAGGAAGTACGGATACATGCGGATGTCTTTGAACCCGGCGTTTGCGAGGAACTGGTAGTAGTCGGTGAAGTAGTAGGACATCTCGCGGATGCCGTGCTTGACCCAGTTATCCGTCTCGTAGCTGTTGGTGTACTTGTCGCAGGACAGATCGACGATCGGCTCGGCGGCGCAGAAGACACCATCGGGCTTGAGCACGCTGGCGATGTTGTCGAGCCCCTGCTGCAGGTACTCGAAGTGGTGCAGCGTCATCGCCGCGTAGACTGCGTCCATGCTCTCGCGCTTGAGATTGCGCCAGTGCACGTCGCTGATGAAGCGCTCGAAGAAGATGTCGTGGCGATCGAAGAAGACCTTCTTCGGCACGCCGAGCCCGAAGTTGTCCTGATCGACGATGTCGCTGGCGATGACGCGCGCGCCGGAAAGGTGCTTGGCCAGCAGCTTGCTCGTCCAGGCCGACTGCACGCCGATGTCCCAGATCGCCGGCCGCTCGACGCCGGCGAGCAGGTCGCGCAGCACGTCGAGGTTCCAGGCGGTCATCAGCGCCTCGATGCCCCAGTAGGTGTCGGCGTCGAAGCCGTTGTCCTGCTTGGCACCCGAGGGCGCGAAGTACGGCAGCTGATCGAAGTACTCTTCGGCGATGGTGTCCCAATCTGCGTACTTGCCCCACTCCTGCGCTTCTTTGCGCAGAAGACGCCACTCGTGGTTGTCGCGCGTGAGAAAGACGAGCCCGCGGTCGATGGCGTAGCGCTCGCCGCACGCGTCACAGCGCAGACTTCCGCGGGTAATCTCGCAACCATCCGACTCGTACCCTGGCTCGAGGGCGAGGTCGGCGTAGCATTCGGGGCAGCAGCAAAGCTCGAGCGTCTCAGCGCGCATCAGTCCTCCCGACAGGCGTTCACCGCCGACAACGGCAGAGACAGCCGAGACTTTAGCGTCGCCCGTCGCCGATGATGGCCCCCCTGATATAGTCGTCGGGCGATGACGACGACCATCGTCGACGGTGAGACCAAGACAGGTCTGCAGTCCGTGCCCGATCCGGGCGTGGTGCTGCTGTTCGCGCCGAGCCTCGACGCCTACGCACCGCACGTGCACGCCCTGCGCGACGGCGGCCAGCTGACGGTTGGGCGCAACGAGGGGCAGTCCATCGCCATCGTCGACGACGCCAGCCTCTCGCGCGAGCACGCCGTGCTGCGACGTAGCGGCGCGGCGATGTCGGTGCGTGACCTCGGCAGCAGCGGCGGCACGTTCGTCAACGGCGTGCGCGTGCCCGAAGCGACCAGCGTGCCGCTGCGCTACGGCGACTTGGTGCGCTGCGGCGGCAATCTGCTGATGTGCATCGAGCGCTGCCCACAGTACGCCGGCTGGCCCGCGCGCGCGCGCGTGGAGCCGCTGCTGGGCGGCCCCGCCATCGAGCAGGTGCGCCGCCTGATCGAGGCGCTGGCGCCGCGTGTGGTGGAGGTGTTGATCGTTGGCGAGAGCGGCACCGGCAAGGAGCTCGCCGCGCGCATGGTGCACGAGCACAGCGGGCGCACGGGGCAATTCGTGCCGGTCAACTGCGCGGCGCTGCCCGAGTCGTTGATCGAGGCGGAGCTCTTCGGCGCCAAGCGCGGCGCCTTCACCGGCGCCAACACCGACCGCGCGGGGCTGTTCGTACAAGCCGAGGGCGGAACGCTGTTTCTGGACGAGGTGGGCGAGCTGCCGCTGCCGCTGCAGCCCAAGCTGCTGCGCGCGCTCGAGCTGGGCGAGGTGCGCGCGGTGGGCAGCGACAACGCGCGACGTGTGGACGTGCGGCTGGTCTTCGCCACCAACCGCGATCTCGGCGACGAAGCCGCCGCCGGGCGCTTTCGCCAGGACCTGCTGTATCGCATTCGCGGCGCGACGATCGCGATGCCTCCGCTGCGCGAGCGGCGCGAGGACGTGGTGCTGCTCTGCGAGCACGTGCTGGCGCGCATCCGCGAGCGCGAGCAGCGCTCGTTCGAGCTCACCGCGCGTTTTCTCGAGCAGCTGGCGCTGCACCACTGGCCAGGCAACGTACGCGAGCTCGAGCGCGCCATCGGCGAGGCCACGGTGCAGGCCACGGTGGCGGGCAGCGAGCGGCTCGCGCGCGCGCACCTGCGCGACGAGATCCGCGCCGCCGACGGCGCGGCGAGCGGCTCGAGCGACGCGCTAGCGGCCGTCGCGCAGCCGCCGCAGGACGAAGCGCAGCAGCTTCGCGCGGCGCTCGAGCGCACGGGCGGCAACGTCAGCGCTGCTGCAACGGAGCTGGGCATCAGCCGCAGCGAGATCTACCGCCGCATGAAGCAGCACGGGGTGAAGGCCGAGGACTTTCGCGTATAGTGCTTCTGGTATGAGCTGCGCGAGACTGATGGTGGTGGCGCTCGCGGTGGTCGTGACAGTGGGCTGCTCGAGCTCGAAGCGCTCGTCCTCCCAGAGCGCGCTGGCGGCAGGTTCGGCAGGCACGGCAGCGACCGCGAACAGCGCGCGAGAGTGCCTCCCCGTGGTCGCAGCCAAGTGCGGCTGCAAGTACACCTGCGGGCTCGGGGTACGACAGGCGGACGGCAGCTACCTTGTCAGTCACACGTTCTGGAAGAACAAGAAGCTGAAGGCGCGCATCGACACGTGGTGCGTGGCAGGGGCGTGTACTCGCGCCTTCTACGCCGAGATCGTCTGCGGCGGCATTTGCGCGCGGCGACCCGCCGACCCGACCTGCCACTTCGAAGGTGGCCACTGCGTCGGCGAACGGAGCCCGTCGCTCTAGCGGGCACGCCTCGTGCATCCGCGTTGCGTTAGTGACGCGCCCTAGCCGCCAACACTCGTCGAGATACCGCGCCTTTGTCGCATGCGCCGTGCTGGGGGCGCTCGTCTGCGCGGCGCCTGTGGCCAGCGCCCGGCCGATTTCGCGCGCGGCGCAGGCGGTACCCGAAGCGCACCAGCAAACCGAGTTCAGCTGCGGGGCGGCGAGCTGCTTCTCAGTGCTCTCGCAGCACGGCCGGCTCGGCCGCGACGACGAGGCGAGCCTGCGCCGGCTGCTCGGCACACGCTCCGACGTGGGCACCCATCCGCGCGACATCGTGCGGCTGATGCTCTCGCGCTCGCTTCCGGCGCGCGCCCAGCAGCACCTCTCGATCCGCCAGCTCGGCAAGCACCTCGTGCGCGGGCACTCGCTGATCATCAACCTGCAGTTCTGGCCCGAGCCGGCGCGCGGCTACGACAACGGTCACTGGGCCGTGGTGCGGGCAGTCGACGACAAGACCGTCACGCTGATGGACCCCTGGTACTCGCCCAAGCCCATCGTCTTGTCGCACGCCGAGCTGCTCGCGCGCTGGCACGATCAGTTCGTCCCCAAGGACCGTGGCGGCCGCCGCTACCAATTCGGCCGCCCCCGCCAGCGCTTTCACCGCATGGCGATCATCGTGCGTCCGCCGCGCCCGCGTGCTCGCACGACCCGTCATAGATAGAAACGTTCGCCGCCGTATGATCGGGATGTGACCGTCCCGACCCGTAGACTCTCCGCGGCGCTGCTGACGCTCGCCGCGTTCGGCTGCGAGGAGCGCCCGCGCGCGCGCAGCGAGCCGGGCTTTGCCAGCCCCAACGTCGTCAAGACCGTACCCACGTCGCGGCCGACCAAGCGCCCGCCCCCGCCGGCGAAGCCGCGCACGCGCAAGATCGCTTGCCCCGCGACGAGCGGCGCGCCGCGCGCCTTCACGCCGCGCTGTTGCCTGCGGGTCGAGCGTCGCGCCTATCACGGCACCAAAGAGCCTCCGAGCGTCGCGCTGTCGGCGGATGGCAAGCGTCTCGCCGTCGGCATCGAGGGCGTGGAGCTGTGGGATCTGGCGCGCTGTGCGCGAACGCGCGTGCTGCGCTGGTCGCGAGCGCGGGCGCTGCCCTCGCCCAAGGTGTTCGTCGACAAGCTGCGCTTTTCGAGCGACGGCAAGTGGCTCGCCGCGGCGCTGCTCGACCTCGACCAGCAGGGCGTTGGGGCCAGCGGCGGGCGCGACGATCGCGTGGCGCTGTGGAGGTTGCGCGACGGCGCGCGGCTGTGGGGCGCGCCGCTCGCAGACGACGACAAGGTCAACGATCTGGAGTTCGTCGATACCAACCAGCAGCTCGCGCTGCGCCTCGAGCGAGGAGGCATCCGGCTGCGGCGCGTCGCCGACGGCAAGCGCGGCCGGGTCGCCAACTGCGAGGGGCTCGCGCTGCCGTGCCTGACCATGGGCGACGGCGGTCCGCTGCGCCTCTCGACCTCGCGCGGCGGGGCCCTGCTGGTGTCCGACGAGTGGGGTGGCGCTGGCAAGCAGGGCATGATCGTATGGACAGTTCGCGACGGCGGCCGCAAGAGCGTGCACCGCGACTGCCCGCGCTTTGGCGCCGAGGCGGCGCGCCTTTCGCCGTCGATGCCGCCGCGTCTGGCGCGCGCCAACGGCTGTCTCGCGGTCTATGACGCGAAGACCGGACGTCGCCTGGCGAAGCGGCCGCTGCCGCGCGCGATCAGGCCGCGCCTCAAAGGGGCGCTCGAGATCGGCTTTTCGAACGACGGCCGCCACGTCGGGGTGTCGGGCGCGAAGGTGGCGGCGATCTACTCGATGCGGCGCCGGCGGCTTCGCCTGCTGCGACCGCGATTCGCCGCCGCGCCGAAGAAGCGCCCGGAAGGCGTACCCGAATCGATGCAAGCGGCCGTGTGGGCGCCCGACCTGCGCTGGCTGGTGCTCGTCGCCGACGGACGCTTCGCGGTCATCGACCCGTCGCGCCCGCGACGCGAGGCTGGGCGGCTGCCGAGCCTGCCGCAGTTCTCGCGCGGCGGCGCGCGCGCGGTGACGGTGCGCGGCGCGCAGGTCGTGGTCTGGGCGGTGGCGCGCTAGCTACTTCTCGATCGGTGGACAGCCGTCCGTCTAGCGACCGGCGATCTCCGCGGCGACCGCGTCACGCACGGCGTTGATGTGCGCGGTGTTGTGCTGCAGCGAGTGGTCGTTGCCCGAGGCGACGCTGACCTCCGCGTTGGGGAGCGTGCTGAACAGCTTCTGCGTCGCCTTGGAGTACGCCAGCGTGTCGCCCGCGAGGGTAAGCACGTGGGTCTTGCCCTTGGGGTAGCCCTTGCTCGCCGAGGCCTGCATGAACGCCATCACGTCCTGCGAGTTGGCCATCGCGCTCGGCTGGACGTAGGCGTCGACGCGAAGGCCGGTGGCGGCGATGTCAGCCTGCGACTTGGCGTCGGTGTGGTTGAGGCGCGGCATGCCGATGCTGTGGAAGGCCAGCTCGCGCAGCACGGGGATCTTGCCCATCAGGCTGGTGAGCTTGTTCTGCCAGGTGGGCGTGGCCCAGACGAACGGGTTGAGCTGGCGCGAGGTGAATCCGGTCGAGCGCAGCTTGCCGGGCAGCTGCGCGTTGATGGTCGGATCGGTGAAGAGCTTGGCGCCGTCGAGCTTGCCCTGGTCCATCAGCATCGCGGCGACGGTGGCACCGCGGCCGGCGCCCATGCTGCTCGAGATGACGATCAGCTTCTGGCCCGCCTTGTCGGCGAGCGCCTTGTTGTAGGCGATGAGGGCCGCCGCGTCGGCCGCGACGCCGAAGCCGCTGTCGATCTGGCCGGGCATGCCGCCCGGGCTCTTGGTGTAGCCCGCCCACTGCTGGTCAGGCAGCGCCACGTCGCAGCCGATCTTGTTGAGCGAGTTGGCCAGCTCGTAGTAGCTGCGCCCGGTCTCCTGATAGCCGGGCAGCACCAGCACGCGCGCCTTGGCCTTGCCGCTGCCGCCGTGCTTCCACTCTTCCTGATAGATGCGGCGCGACGAGACGTGCACGTCCTCGCCCTTGGGGCCGACGCCGGCGAGCTTCAGCTCGGCGCGGTTGATCGTGTAGGCGTTGAGGTCGCCGGGGCTGCGCTTGTAGTGCGCGAGCGCCGCGGCGCGCTCGGCGCGATAGAGCAGACGCGCGCGACCGTCGGTGATCTCGTGCGGGATCTGGACTTGCCCGCCGACGCGCTGCTCGAGCGAGGCCACGTTGCGCTTGAGACGGCCAAGCGTGCCAGGTGCGAGCCCCTTGAGCTCGGCCTTGATGCGTGCGAGCAGCGGGTGGCGATCGACTTTGGACGACTGCTGGTGGTCGAGCGTGTTCGAGGCTTTGTTGACGTTGTCGAGGTGGGCGCGCAGCATCGCGCGACGCGTCAGCGGCCGCAGCAAAAGCACCCCGAGGCGTCCCGGCAGCCGCTCGGCCTTGTGCAACAGGCGGCGCACGCGTTGGCCGCTGCGGTCGCGCGCTTGGGCGGGCGGCGTGACGGCTACGAGCGCGAGGGCGTGGGCGGCGAAGGCGATGCGGGTGCGGTGGGCTGCGGACATTTGGCGTCTCCCCAACTGACGTCTGTCAGCTGTGGGGCGTCTGCAGAGCAAGACCAATGCCTGCGTTGTCTCGCCGGATTACAGGTGGTTAGCCGCGTCGCCGGGGTGCCACAGGCGGATCGTCTAGCCGCCGTCTGCCACCTCGGCCCGCCCTTTGGACAGCATCGCGTCCACGCTGGCGCGCCCGGCGCCCCGGCAGGCGATGAACAGAAACAGCAGCGCGTAGACCAGCGCCAGCTCACCGCGGTTCACGGCTGGAAAGAGCTGGGGCCCGATCTGGAGCTTCCAGTGAAACTGCACGTAGGCCACGGCCATCGTGCCGCTGGCGAGGAACGCGGCCCACGTGGTGGCGGCACCGGCGGCGATGGCGAGCCCACAGACGAGCTCGATCACGCCGCCGAACCAAAGCTGCGTGCCCATCGGCTTGGCCTGACCGAGCACGCCGAAGACCTTCTGCATGCCGTGGAACGTGAACATCAACCCGACGCCGACGCGCAGCAGGACATAGGCGATCTCGGTGCGAGGATTGAGCAGGCGAAAGAGCATCGGACACTCCGTGGCGTCGCGAGGGAGAGGAGGACGAGCCCGAAGTTAGCTCGCGCGGCGCGAGCGCGCCATCGCGTTACGGGGCGTGGCGACGCGCGAGCTGATCCTCGTAGAGCGAGGTGGGATGCAGTGTCGCCGCGCTGCCAGCGCCCTCGACAAAATCGGCGGGCGCGGTGCCCGTGGCGAAGAGCCCACCGATGGCCGTGTCGAGCACGACGCTGGGCGCGGTGCCGATGACGTAGCCCCAGCCGAACTGCAGCGACTGCAGCGTGCCCGCGCCGCGGGTGTTCCAGAAGACCGACTGCGTCGCGGTGTGGCCGGCGCCCGAGCTCTCGCCGAAACGGTTGAACGTCTGCCAGCCGTCGTCGAGCTGGCAGCTGTCGACGAGGTTCGCCATAGCCAGCGAGTGGTGATACTCGCAGCGCGCAGGCGTGATGAGCGGCACGCCGAGCAGCATGGTGACGTACTCGCTGCCGCGACTCGTACAGCGCAGGAACACGCAGCCGCTGGTGCCGAAATCCCAGTTCTGGATGAAGTTGTGGCGCCCGTTTTCGCCGTGGCTATCGACGATCAGGATCTCGCTGCTGCGCGAGACCTGAAACAGGTAGCCGTCGCCTCCGCTGCCGCGATTCTGCGCGTTGCGCATCGCCACGCCGCGCACCGTCACGCGCTTGCTGTTTTGCACGCGCACGCCGCCGCTCTGCAGGTGGTATTTGCGCGTGTCGAAGCCACTGTGTCCGGTCGCGCCCGGCGACTCGACCGACGTCACGTCGCGCACCCAGCAGTCCGTCGCGTCGTCGACGCCGATAGCTTGCACCTGGTGCTCCTTCCAGGCATCGGCCCAAGCCACCGCGTTGGCCACCGACAGCTGCTCGATGCCGCTCTCGCGCACGTAGCCGCTCTCGCGCCGCAGGCTCGCCTGGTCGCGCAGCGAGGCGGCGTGGCGTAGGGGCACGTCGAGCGTCACGGTTGGCGGGGTGGCGCTGGCGTCGATGGCGACGATGGTGCGCCGAAAGATCGGCTTCCACTGGCCCTCGAAGGTCGTCCAGATGCCGGTCATGCCGTGGTCGGCGAGAAACGCCGGCGTGATGACCCAGCCGAGCGCGACGTCGTCGCCCAGCGAAAGGCCTGCCACGCTCGCTAGCCTGATCACGCGCGCGCGATTGGGCGCGTCGGCGGCGAGCGCGAGGTCGGCGCCACGCGCCACGCTGCCGCGGATCGAGAGGTGACTCTTGCCGCCGCGGCCCGCGTGGCTCGTGAACAGCAGCCTAGTCATGCCGGCGCCGGCACCGCGCAGCACCACGCGCGAGGCGCGGATCGCGAGCTCGCCGTCGAGGCGAAAGCTGCCCGCCGAAAGCATCACCACACCGCCGGCCACGCTGGCCGCGTCGATGGCGCTCTGGATCGCCTGCGTCGAATCCGTGGCGCCGGTCGGGTCAGCCCCGAAGTCGGCGACGGCGTCGAAGTGACCGCCTGGCGGCGAGCTCGGCATCGGGTCTTCGCCGTTGTGATAGCCAGCATAGGAAAAGTCGTGCAGGAAACGCCCCTGCGAGTCGGCGGGCTGCAGCGGCGTCCAGCTGGGCGGATAGAGCGCGCTGCACCACCTGCCTGACGGGCACGTCGGCGTCGACGAGGCCGCATCCACAGCGGCGTCAGCCGGAGCGTCAGCCGCGGCAGGCGCCGCATCGCGCGGCCCCGGCGCGGGCGCGTCGGCTGCCAGGTCCACGGGCGCACGCGCTGGCTCGAGCGCGGCATCCACCGCGACGGCACCAGCCTCCACATCCGCTGCCGGTGCATCGGCACAGGCCACCGACAGCAGCGCGATCGAAACGACAACCCAGCGCAACATACTGCCCCCGAGGAGCAACCGCGGTGCCACGTCAGCGGCGCCAACTTCTCGATCTCAAAGGCACGTCGCCCGCGAGCAACGGCGCTTCGACCTGCGCCACGGCAACCACGCTCTACCCCTTGACACCCACCGCCCCCTCGCCTACAAAGTCCGCCGTCGCGCAGCAGTCCGCGACTCACTGCGGGAGTAACTCAGTGGTAGAGTGCGACCTTGCCAAGGTCGACGTCGCGAGTTCAAATCTCGTCTCCCGCTCTTCGAAAACGCCCGGTTAGCGCCGGGCGTTTTTCATTTCGGGGCGGGTGTACCCGCCGGGTGTACCAGAGCGGGCGTTCCTTCACTCCTCCTTCCCCAACACGAGCGCGACCACTGCTTCGGAGGCCGCATCACGCTCGGCGCGGTCGACTGTGGCGTAGATCCCCTGCGCCTTCTCGGTGCGCCAGCCCGCCAGCGCGCGCCGGACGAGCTGGTCGACGCCCGCCTCGCGCAGCACGTTCTCCCAGGTCCGCCGAAAGCTCTGCGGCGAGATCGGCGGGATGCTCGCTTCCTTGACGACACGGCGTAGCGGCTCATCGAGCACCGATGGACTGCGGTACCAAGACACCTCATCGACATCGCGCCGCGTGGCGCCCGCCTTCGCGTGCTGCGGGCTTGCCGGGAAAACCAAGCCCGAACCGACGCCGCGGTGCTGCGTCTCGATCAACCAGCGGCGTTGCTCCGCAAGCACGACCGCCAGGGGCTCGACTATGGTCACCCGGCGCGGGTCGTCGGTCTTGGTCGCCTTCTCACCCCGTCGATACACCGACCGCTCGATCTGCAGCTCACCATCAACCATGTCCGTCCAACGCAGGCCCATCAGCTCGCCTCGTCGCACGCCAGTCCAAGCGCTCACCAACAACATCCGCGAGACATCGGCCGAGATACCCTCGCCCCGCTTGGTCACGTATCGCAGCGCGACAATGGCTTGCAACGCGGCTTGAAACTGCCGCACAGTCAAGGCCGTCCCGCGCTTGCCCGCCGTCTTGCCCTCAGGCAGCGACTTCACAGCGCGTGCTGGGTTCATCTCGGCGATGCCGTCAGCTACGGCGTCGTCGAAAACAACACGCAGAACGCGCAGCCACCCGTTGACGGTTGGCGCACCGTACGGCTGCTTCCGGCCGCAGGCACACGTCCCGTCGATGACCTTGCGCCAATCCTGACCACACGGACACGTCCGCCGCATCATCGCCATCCACGACCGCAAGTCGGCCGCCTGCACGGCATCGACGAACATCTCACCGAACGCGAGCGTCGCGTGGGCGAGCGCACCGGCGTAGCGCGCCTTCGTCGAGTCGACCAGTCGGCTACCGTGGTCCTCGCTCCATCGCGTCGCGTAAGCGCCGAACCGCTTGCGCGTAGCGCGTGGCACGGGTGCTGTGCCGACCAGGGCCTCCTTGAGAGCCACCGCCGTTGCCAGGCTCGTCGCCACTCGCTCTCGTTTCCTCCTTCGGCCCGTCTTCTGGTCTGTCCATCTCACGCGAACCAGGAACCGCTCGGGGCCGTCTTGATAGATCCCTGGCACGCCGGTTGGCTTTGGCCGGTCTCGCTTGATCGGCATGTTGCATCTCCTCACCGGCCAAATGCCCCATGCTGTCGCCGTTGACGTTAGCACGCACGTAAGCGTCGAGACTCTCCGCGAGGAAGCGGTGGCGCCTACCTACCCGGCCATCGGGCGTAAGCGCACCGCTGTTGATCAGGCGGTAGATCTGCGCGCGCGAGCAGCCGAGCCATTCGCACGCCTGGCGAACGGTCAGCCAACGTCGTGGAGGGGAAGCAGCGGGCACTGGCACACCTTGCCGACCCGACGTGCGTCAGGCGGCGGCGTGCCCGGGGAGGGCGGCGGTTGCGACGGCGCCGCGGTCCTCCAGATCAGTGGTGGTCTTCGACTCTCAGCAGCAGCGCACGGGCGTTGAGTTTGTCGCCGACGAGGGCACCATAACGATCAGCCAGCTCAGGTTTCGGCACCGCCTCGGCAGCCACATCCTGCCATAGCCGGCCGAGATCGCGCAACACAAACAACCATGATGTCAAATGGTTACCTGTATGCACTGTGTATATCACGAGCGCGCGGCCACAGGTGTTGACGCCGTCGGCGTTCACGCTAGAACTGCGGCCTAGCTCCCCGACATTCCCCTGGAGATTCTTGATGAGTGCGATGCGAATCGAGCTCGAATCATCGACGGGCCGGCCCGGACCGATACGACGGCTCGAGCTCCGAGGGTCCATTTCCTGGCTGGCTGCCGAGCCGGCGTACCTCCTCGGCGCGCGTGGCCATGCGCAGATCGGCGACGACGTTGTTTCCGATGACGTCCGCCTTCACTCCCAAACCTGGGGACACGACAGCGGTGCCCGCCTCCAGCGCGACGTCAGACAATCGGTGACCGTCGTCGTCTCGATGCCCGCGGGTGCCCTCGCCTTCATCGAGGAGTGGCGCGACGGTCGACAAGACGTACCGCTTCGGCTGGAGATCGAATACCAGGCGCAGAAGATCGCAAATCCGAACACGGTCACGTGGAGTACCTGCCAGTCGTATCTGGCGATACCTCAGTCGGAGTGGATCAAGCGCCTGCGAGAAATGAAGTGGGACGAGCTGGAGCTGATCGAGCTGCCACGCCTACCACTCATGCATGACGAGAAGCTGGCCCAAGCACTCGCACGCATAGATGAAGCCCGCCGCGCGCTTCGCGCCGGCGACCATAGCGGCACGATTTCTAAGTGTCGCGCAGCCTTCGAGAGCGCCGCCAAGTACGAAGTCGAGGGTGATGGTGTCAAACAAGGCTTCGACCTTCTGCTCGAGCGTGCCTTCGGCGATCACCAAGCCAGGCGACGAGCGGTCGAGGCTGTGATCGCCGGACTCCGCACACACGCGAACGAGCTGGGACGTCACGAGCAGTACCCTGCGGTCCACGTCTCTCGGGCGGAGGCGGAGTTCGCGTTCGCGTCCACGGTGTCCGTGTTTTCCTTGATCTCTCGCTGTCTGGCGCAACGAGCAGCGAAGGGCAGATAACCACATGGGCCGAAACAGCAGACGAAAGAAACACAGGCGACGGGCGAAGGCCGCGTCGCCCGGTACTGGCGACGGTTTGCACTTTTGGGAAGTGGCACATCCATTGGCCGGTCTCGACGAAGCCGAGACGCTTCGGAGACTTGGCAAGCTGGGCGCTGCGGCGGGTACAGAGTTTGAGACGGCCGTTTCGGAGTTGGAGGCTGCGGTCGCGAACGCTGAACCCACGATACTGCTAGCCGCCGCGTCGCTTTACGGTCTCACGCAGGGCGTTGCTGACGACGGAAGCGTGGAGGTTGGCGACCACGTCGGCATGTTCTCGCCGTTCCACGTCGAGCTGCTGCAGGCGTTCGCGCTAGCACAGCCGAGCGTCGATGCCCGCAACCTGCGCGAGGCGTTGAGTCCCAATCTCGAGACGTTCAAGCCGCTCCTGACGCGCGCGAGCACGAGCTTCGCGTTGAAACGCTTCGAAGCCACCACGAAGCTCCCAAGGCCCGAACGACATCGCGCTGCGGTCCTGGAGAGGATGCGGGGCGCGACCCACGCGGTCAGAAATTGGGGCTACCCGCGGCAGGTATTTCGACTATCTCGGGCGCTCTTCGCGCCGATGGATGATCGAGCAAACCAGCAGCTCGGCTTTCGGCCCTCCAAGCTCGTCCAAGTGTTCGAGAAGCTGATCGCCGAGACGGAGCGACGGCTCAACAGGCATCGCTTCGACATGCAGGCCATCTTTCGAGCCCCCACGGTACAGACGGTCTTTGACGTCTACTGCGAGCGCTTTCCCGACGTGGATCGCTCGCGGATGGCCGGGCTCGCGCACCTTGACCTGGAGAGCGTAAAGGCACTGCTGATCCAGCATCGGGATCTATCGCTCCCAGACATCTACACGTTCACAACCGCCGAGCTGGCGCACATGTACGACGGGGCCATCGACGTTGATGTACTCGAGGCGGTGCTCGATCGCTGGTGCCACGACTGGGGAGCGCTGGTAGACGTCGACCGCGAGCACTTCTTCCTCGGCAATCCCATCTGGCAGCGGCCACTCGTGCGCGTCGACAACGGCTACTTCATGCCGATCCCGACGCTCGGACTGAGCTTTTGCACGGAGCTGGTCGAGCAACAGCTAAGCGTCGACGGCGCGCTCTTTCGCGCCTACGAACACGAACGGGCAAAGTACCTCGAGAACGCTGTCGCCGAACTGTTTGCCAAAGCCCTGCCAGACGCGTCGCTCTTTTGTGGGAGCCTCTGGACCGACCCGGAGAGCGGCAAGGAGTTCGAGAACGACCTCCTCGTCCAAATCGACTCGCACATCTTCGTCGTCGAGGCGAAGTCGGGAAAGATCACCGGCCCAGCCCGTCGCGGTGCACCCGGAAGAGTGAAGAAGACGATCGAAGAGCTCGTTGTGGCTCCGTCGGCGCAGGCCGGTCGCTTCGTCAACTTCCTCGCACAAAACCCAGGCAAGCACTCGTTCAAGACGAGGTCCGGCACCTGCAACGAGGTTGACACGACGGACATCCACCATTTTCGACGTCTGAGTGTGACGTTCGAGTTGTTCCCCCTGCTGAGCGCGCCCCGACGCGAGCTGATCGAGTCCGGCCTGGCAACCGCCGAGTCGCTCGCGTGGAGCGTTTGCCTTGCGGACCTGGAGACGATCTTCGACATACTCGCGACCCAGGCACAGCGCATCCACTTCCTCACCCGTCGGCCGGAGTTCGAAGAGCATGCGCTGTTCACGGGCGACGAGATCGACCTTCTCGCACTGTACTTGGACAACGGCTTGAACATCGGCGAAGTGGAGTTCGACGGCGTCAGCATGTTGCAACTGGCTGGCGCATCGCGACGGATCGACGAGTACTACATGCACCAGAGCCCAGGCGCTGCTCAGAGGCCATCGATGCAGATGACAGCTTGGTGGTCGGCGATTCTGGAGACGTTGGAGAAGCGAAAAACGCCTCGTTGGACAGATCTCGCCTGTTTGCTCCTCAACCTCCCGCCCGATGACCAACGCAAGCTCGAAGTCGCGTTTCGCAAGATCAAGGAGAACGTGAAACAGCATCGGAGAACACGGGGCCACCAAAACGCGGCGGTGATGTCGTACGGGCCGCCACAACGACGAGCGGGCGTGGTCGCACTGGCGCACACCAACGTCGACAAGACCACTCGCGACAATTACGTACAGGCAGCGATAAGCGAAGCGCGCGACCTGTCGGGCGTCGAGCGTGTCGTGGTCATCACCAGAGACCTCGAGCACGACACCAGGTCATACAGCGCCATCGCGTGTGCTCATCCCCAAAACCGGCGGCTCGCCCTCGGCAACACCCCAGCTGGAGCCTGACGCGCGACGGTTGCAGAAGCCTCACACGTCTACGAGGCTCGCGACCTCCTCACCTCCACGCATGGGTAGAGCCCAGCGAAGAATTCGTCAGTAGCGGTCGCGTCCCTCGCTCATCTTGGCTTCGAGGCGGTCTGCCTCCAAACCCACGGCTTCGATTGCCAGCGCCAGCTCGGGTCTATCGACGTAGTCGGCGAGCAGCACCATCTCTATCCAGACCGAGCGACCACGCACGACGATCGCGCCGAGTCCCGAGCCAGCATTCTCCGTGAGCATCCAGCTGAGCGGGTCATCGCCCGGCAGATCGTCGACGGCGCAGACCTTGGAGCGAATCACGACGTACGGCGTCCAGCGCGACGTGATCTCGAGCTTCTGGCCTCGGCCGCCATCACCGATGCCGAGAGTCACGTTCAGGGGCTCCGTTCCTCCGACCGATCGAACAGAGACGCGGCCGCCGAATCGAAGAGTCGGAATCAACTTCTCGAGCTCGTCAAGCTCCATCAGTCTACCTCCACCCGGCTTCCGGCACGCGATCATCGGCACCATGAAGCTGCTCTTCGTAGAGGTCCGCGGTGAGTGCGACACGCCTAACGAGATCAGCGAGCTCGTCTGTGTGCATGGTGCAGGCTTGATCCTCGCGCGTGAACGGTATTCCTGATTCGGCGACGAGCGCATTCAGCACCTGCCGCCTGCTTGTTCGGCGATGTTCGTGTACGACCGCGACGCCGGCGGCAAACGTAGCCACGGGCGCTGCTGGCAGCGCGCTCAGCCACGCGTCGAGCGTGCTCTGCCTTTCGCTGTCCTTGGTGATCCAGGAGCGAGCGCGGACCACGTGGGTGCGGTACTCGCCGAGGAAGTCCAATGTCAGCTGCACGGCTTGCACGCGCTGAAAGGTCTCGTCTACCAGAGCGAGACGCTTGCCCTCACCTCTCCCGACGATAGCCACGGTCAAGCGAGCGATTCGGAAGTCGAGCTTTCCTTCAAGATAGACATCGGCTCGCCCGACTGTTCGATATCGCCTCCGAAACTCACGCAGTGCATTGCGGAGGTGATCTCGAGCCTGGTCGTGCCAACCTTCGGGCGGCGCGACGTGGACCGTCGTCGGGCCGCTACCTTCCAAAGCTGGAAACGGATCCTCGCGGCGCTCTCTCGAGGGCTTGAGGAGCAGGTCTACGACTGGATCGACCTTCTCCCGTGCTGACATATCGCGATCGAACTCGGGGATGGGCAACCCCCGGTCCATCAACGTCTGCACTTCGTTGCGCCTCGACAACACGCGTGCGAGCTGCAGCTCGTCCAGCGTCGAAGCAACGTAGGGGTATTCGACCCGGAGGCGACTGCTATGGCTGGTGGAAGTCTCGATCGCGCGGTAGGTCTTGCTGAAGTAGCGATCAATGCGACCCGTTCGTTGCTCGATATCTCCCGGACTGTAGGCCAGTCCATAGTGGACAACGCGGTCGCAGAACAGATGAAGGTCGACTCCCTCCCGCAGCACGTCGGTGCAGACAACGACATCGGGAAAAAAGGGCGTATTGAACTGCCGCGTCGCGATATCTCGATTGCCAGAACCGCCGAGCACGCCCCGCACCGGGTTCTGCTCATCGAAGACGGCCCAACCATCCAGGCGATCATAGCGGTCAGCCCGCTGGTCGTAGCCGAGTGTGCGGTCGATCAGGATCGCATGGCTGGCGAGGAGCTCGAGTCGTCTCACGAGCTTGGGCTGTTCCTCGACGAGATCGACAAAACGTCGCACCATCGCACCGTAGTCGTCGGCATGCCGACGATACGCGGCCGCTAGGTCGAATATTGGCTCGGACATGCGCAGGTTCTTCGACATCCACGCCTTGATCTGCTCGCGTTGATACAGAGCATCCTCTTGCCCGTCGCCCGGCTCGAATGACAGAAAGCTGGCGTAGCCGTCGGCTCCGCGCTCGAGCAGCTCGTTCCAGAATGACGTACGCAGCAGCAGCCGCGCGTCCGGCGCTCCCGCGCGATCCGCATCGTCTGCGTAGCGCGCCAGGCGACGCCTGAGGAACGAACACACGCCTGGTGCCGACGCGCGACACACGTCGTCGATCACGTTCAGCTGGCTCTTGTAGAAAGCCTCGTGGCGCGTGGGATACGCCGCGTCGGTATCGCTACAGGACAGGCCACGCCCACCAAGGTAGGCATCCAACGATTGGCTGCCACCCGTGTGCAGCCACCAGAGGGTGCGCACCCAGTTCTCGTCGAAAAACCACCACAGCGCTCGACCTTGGTTGAACCGCGTTCGAAACCACTGCCCTGGCGAGCCGCGCGAACGGAAGAGATCAAGGTATCGGCTGGTGGTGCCCACATCCTCGCGCGCCCTGTCGTCCTCGTCACCGCCATGCTCCCCTCGCTGATCGTCATCACCGCGCCCGCGCAGCTCACGCAATCGCGTTTCAACCAGGCTGGGGCTGACCCCTACGGTGTCGAGGTCGAACAGCCGCGCGAGTCGCTGTTCCACAACTTCATCGTATGCAGCCGAGATGTCGCGCGCGAGCTCGCCGACGCTGGCAATGCGCCGCACGAAAACGAGCATCTTGACGAGATCGGGAGTTCGCGAGGGATCGAGGATGTGGCGAGCCTCGTCAACAACGTAGCGCTGCTTGGGATGGACCAAGGGGATGCCAAACGACTGTTGAAAGGACCGATTCAGCGTGGTGATGAAGCCCTGGTCCGGCGGGCGACCGTCCTCCTCGGTGTGCGTACCCTCGGAGGGGGGGTCCTCATCCTCCGACGCTCTAGTTTGCCGGCCGATGGAATCCTGCAGGCTCTCGAACGAGGAGAGAAACCCCACTCGGAAGCGATTCCCACGGCCTTTGAGCGCGCGATAAACGTGCTTGGTCACCAACGCAGTCGAGAGCTCCGCGAGTGGGTCCTCCTCGACGCGCATCGCTGGTGCGTACTCTTCCCGATAGCCGTACTTGTTCAGCTGTCCAAACATGCGAAAGCGTCGGACCATCACCCGCCGCAGGGCGTCGCTAGCCCGCGCCACATCGCCTTGAGACTGCTCCAACGCGTCGATCACCTGGCGTAGCTGATCGGAATCGTCAAGTCCCAGGCCGTACCGCAGTTGTGAAGCGATGTCTTCCACACGTGAATGTGCTGGTGTCGCACTGAGCAGGAGCAGGCGTCTGACACGACATCTCGGCGTGTGGCCCCCGAACGTCCGTCCGTCGAGAAAGCGGCCGAGCTCTTCGCGGCGCTCATCAGGACTCTGGTGGAGGCCGAAGACGCGGCGGAAGTTGCGATTGCTCTGGTTAGTACGGTTTCGCAGGCACTGAGCCTCATCGACGATCAAAAGGTCCACGTCGGGCAGTGATTGATTGACGGCGGCGGCAGTCCACGACATGCATGCTTGTCTCGCCTCGTCGTTAGCGAGGGTCGACCGCCGGAACTCGTCTCGGAGTTCGCCAGCAGGATAAGCGTGGAGCAGGTTGAACTCGCCGCGCTTCTTTTTGACGATGGTGCCGGCCTGCGTTCGTCCTGACGACGAAAAGACCACAGGTCGCATGAACGACGTGTGCCGCAGGACGAAGAACCGTGTGGCGTCGCGTACGAGCTCGCTGACGAGGTGGGTCAGATTATCGCAGATAGCGGGCTCGCGCACCGGGCGACCAAGGAGACAATCAACGACTCGATCGTCGCGATGCCGGTAGTTGTTTCGGAGGAACGCGTAGTAGTCGGCCGCCCATTTACGCTGCACGTTGCCACGAGGAGCAACGACCATCACGCGCGCATCGGGATCAAGATTCCACAACACGCACGCCAACCCGAGGCCTTGATAGGTCTTGCCCATCCCCACTTCGTCCGCAAGATACGCAAGTGGGTGCTCGCAGAGGATGTTGTACAGGCGCGCGATCCCGCGAACCTG
Source organism: Myxococcales bacterium (assembly GCA_020431405.1). Taxonomy (GTDB): domain Bacteria; phylum Myxococcota_A; class Polyangia; genus JAGQIK01. The sequence continues at coordinate 31,395 of JAGQIK010000020.1, read as the reverse complement.
CTTGTCGTACATCGATGCACCGCCACCGGCGGTGTTGCCATACCCGACAGGTTTCAGTGAGAGAATGCGACGCACCTGGTCGGTCGCGATCGCGTCTCGGAAGAGGCTGCTCACTCGTCGGCCTCCCACATCCTTTCAAATTCGAGTCCAAGCTGGCGGCGAAACCACTCGAAGAGTGGAGTGGTGTCGTCGATGTGCGCACGATCGATATCGCGCAGGACGGTCGACTCCTCGATCCGCCGGCAACACTCACGAAGCCGCTGGCATAGCTCGTAGAGGCGTTCGGCTACGCCATCGGTTGCACGAACCGACGTAGGACGCGCTATCAGTTGCTGCGCTTCGGTGTAGAGCACCCAGCGACGTATCGGGGAAAGCACCTCGTCAGCGGTGTCCTCGAGCAGTTGCACAAAGTTGGCCAGACTGTGCGGTCCACACCAAAGCAGCTCGTCAACGGCTGCCGCCGATTGCGCCTGATCGACGTGACGCGCCAGCTCGATGAAGCCCCCCAGCATTCCGTAGAGTGTGTCGAGATGCTCCTGCCGCTCGAGCCGGCTAGCGATCACCTCCACAGCATCCCGTTCATTCTCACCGTCGCCGTTCTCAACGAGCGAGCGCAGCATCTTTCGCGACGACCTATCGACCAGGTCGTCGTGGTCACCCGCGCGCCAGACGTCAAGGTAGTCAGCCAGGTTCGTCCCGACCGCGTCGACTCGAAATCGCTCCCAACCAAGCTCACAAACAAGGCCAACGACCGGCTCGTCCAACTGTCCATCGAGCCATGCACGGAAGAACTTGCGTCGACGCAGCGCCTTGTCGACCTGGTCGGTGAAGGCCACAATCGTCGGCTCGCCTGCTACTACGTGTGTGTCCTCGCTAAGGCCGGGCAGCTCGATCAACAGGCTAGCGTGAGTCGGCTGCCCGACAACGCGGTACTCGCGCTTGCGCCAATCGGCTACCACCGAACACGAAAAACGCGACACTCGGGGGGCTTCCTCCTCGAGCTCCTCGCGAGTCTTGAGCACGACAGCATCGAGATCGAGCAACTCGAGGTCCGCTAAGTCACCGAGGAGCGCGAGTGTCTCCTTCTCACCAAGGGCGACGGCGAGCGACGCTTCCACGTTGGGTGCATGACCTTCGAGGTCGAGCGCCAACGCTGGTCTCGTGAAGTTGTGCGAGCCAGCCATGACGACATGACGCCTCTTCGTTCCCTCGACCCAGAAAAGCTTGGCGTGGCGGAATCGCTGCCCGTGATCTCCTCGCACGCGACGGATCTCGTACTCCCTGTCGACGTCTCGCTCGGCGTCACAGATGCCGACACGAAGCTGGCCATCGCGCGTCATCTCCAGTGCCGGCACGAGACGCACCTGCAGGCTCGGCCGACCGATTTTGCTCCGCAGCGAGGCCACCAAGTTGGACAAGTTGCTGCTGAAGTACGGCGAGTAGACCGTCAACCGTCGTGCGTCCACCAGTTCCGCGTAGCTCGCGAGGTTCTCAACAACGCCACCGTCGTAGGCCTCGCTGAGCGACGACAGCAGAAAACGGTCGTCCTTCGATCGACGTCGATGTGTCTCCAGCTCGCTCACGGCCCGGTCGAGCTTCTGGTACCAGACCGCTTCGCCATCAACACCACGCAGCTGAGCCTGGGCATAGTCGCGCAGCCACTCCAAGGTACGAAAGAGTGTCAGCGATACGTAGCTCTTGGCAGGCACATCGACGGGTGTGGTTATCACCTCGTGGTTGCGCCCCCAGCCCGACACCGTCAGATTCGCCGAGCCGACGATGAGCAGAAACTCGCCATCGTCGTTGCCCAACACAATGAGCTTCGGATGGAAGAAATTGTGCGCCTCCGGGCGAACGGGCACCGTGCCGTATGAAAGCCGCTTTCGCCCCTGGGCGAGCTGGTCCGCATCGTGGAACACGACGGTGGCCATACTGCGAAGAAACCGATCTGCTGCCAGTACGCCTGACATCGTTGTCGCGTCGAGTCCTTCACAGAACACCGGCAAAACGTAGTCTTCGAAGAAGACGGGGTCGAAGTTGAACGTGGTGAAAAGGGCGAGCGTAGGCTCGCCGACGCGATCGATGGCGTCGCGCAAGACCTCACGCAGGGTCCTTTCGCTCACTGAGCCTGTCTCTGGTCAAGACCGTCAAGCACGCTGCGAAGCGACGGGACATAGTAGCCATTGACCCAAGCCGCCTCATCCATGCTGCTCCAGGCCCACGGCTCGTACGCCGAGTTGAGGGCGTGCACCTTGCTGCTCTCGATGGCAAGCCACGGCGTACCTCCCCTCCCTTCAGAGACCAAGGTGTGGTGTCGAAGTAGCGATCGAGCGAGAGCCCCGCTGCTCCCGCTGGCTTCGATTTCGACTAGGGAGCGAAATCGTCGCCCGAGCTGTTCGCCTTCCACTCGAAGACGAGCGAAGCTCGGCTGCGCTTGGCGCAGCTGGTCGCGCCAAGCGCGTGTCACCTCGGTCGCGTCGAAGCGGGAGAGACTGCCAGCGAGGTACAGCTGATCGAAGAGCTTCTGCAGAGGCGCAATGTACGCCTCGCAAGCGCAGATGTCCGCGACAATACCGCGCAGCGTGGCGCTAAGCTCACTGTCGAGCAATGCGTTGACCACAGCGCGCGGCACCTGCTCGACATCCTTTGGAGTCTGGCGAAGGTACGCTGCTGCACGTCGTACGAGCGGCGCCCGCTCGCCGTCTATGCCGATGCGCTGCTTCCAAAAACTCACCTCGGCATCAGCGACGTGCCCCTCGTGCGGCAGCAGTCGCGCCATGAGCCGGCGCGCCGTTTTGGGAACGCTGGAAAACGCTACCGGCCGCTGGCTCTCCTCGATCGCCTCGAGAACGGTCCTCACAGCACGCTGAAGCCGGTTCACCTCAACACCGAACAACTGCTCCACGCGCACATCGCCAGCCAAACATCCCTCCTTGTCGACGATGCCCATTCGAACGAGTGGCGTGAAGTAGCGGCCGGAGATCCCAACTCCAGCCTGGTTGCGCAGGATCTGTTGTTCGGGCCAGTGTCCGATCTCAGGATCGCCCCTGAGCTCTCGCCAGTTCACCTCCACGCGCCGCTTGCCGGGGGTCTCACCGATGTCATCCATCTCGGCGCGCAGGGAGTAGGCATGAAGCTCTTCGAAGACAAGAAGGGCCTCAACCCCCGACAGCTCGGTTCCCGGGCGCTGGGCAAGCCACGTGTCTCGGCAGGACAGCGCCAGCAGCAAGCGGGAAAAATGCTGCGACCGCGTCGATACCGTCGTCAGCGATGGAACCAGTTTGCGTCCGAAGTAGGACCACACGGGCTGCAGGCCGAGTGGATCGCGCGAACCGCCAGACGCCGCGAGCTCCTCGTCGAGTTTGGTCAGATGAAACATCGCCCTGCCTCTTCTTTGACCCGTTGCATATCGATCCAGCTCGACGTCTGCCAAGATTTCTACAATGACAGCGTGCGGCGCAAGACGTACTTCGGCCGCAAACTGCTTCATTGCTGACGACGGTGTTGAAAGTGCTAGAGATGCTAGCAACGCCGAAGACGCCGGGCCCCCAGCTTGACGACAGCTACTTCACTTCGAGGGCGAGCGACGAGTCGTAGCGTCAAAGCAGTTCACTTGATCGTCGATCCACTTCAAACGGTCGTGGTCCTTCTCGAACAGAGCCTTCAGCTCCCTGAGAATATCGGCGTCTTGGAATGTGGTGATCCCCGCCTTTCGGTTCTTCTGGAAGTACTCGAAGCCCAAGCGAGTTGTGTCAGCGTACATGCGATGGGCGATGTCTGCGGCCGATGGCCACTCGGCGACGGGGTCGCAGTTGGCCGCGAGCAGCACGTCGAATTTCTCATCAGCATCGAGGATGGACCAGTTGAAGGGGAGGTCTGCAAGGCGCGCGATGTCCGCGCGATTCGGGTGCTTCCTCCGCACCGCGTCAGTGGCTTTGGTGGCGAGCTTGTCTCGCCACTCACGCACAACCTGTGGTTCAGCACGCCTCCAGACAGCCCCGATAGCGCACCAGCGTGCAATGCACATGTTGTCGGGGATGCCTTCGGCTTCGCCCAGCTCGACCGCTTCCGTGAGCAGTGAGTCAACGTCCGCGGCCCGCTTCTTGGCCTCGATCACGAACGCATCACCCCACTTGATGTCGTCCAACTTGGGATCGAAGGCCATCGTGTAGCAGTTGCCGCGGCTCTTGGAGATGCGCCCGTAGCGAATCGGGACCTTGATACTTGGTTGTGCCTCTTTGTCGAACCTGAGCTGCTCGCGCCACTTCTTTCGTTTGGTGTCCCAAAACAGCGAGCCGATGATCAGGATGCCGACACGCCAACCCACGTTCGGTTCGTTCGGCAGTCCCTCAGCCTTCTCGTGTTGCTTGGCCACGACATGCTCCAGTTCTTTGTCAGGGTGCAATGCGAGCTGAGAAGAGCGTACGTTCCGAGGTTCGTCATAGCCGTTACGTGCGCCTGGGTGCGTGGTGCGATGAGGCAACGTTACTTTCGCGCATCAACTCCCCTCGCCCCTCAGCGCTACGCTTGCTCCGCAAGGCGCCGTTGTCGAATCTCTTCAACTATCGCTCGCTGAGTAGTGTGCGGAAGATGCTGCCGAATCGCTGGGAGAATTACGTCCTCCTCGAGTACGAGATGCTCCTCGAGCAGCTCGCCTAGCACGGTGGCAGCGGCTACTAGCTCACGCCGCGCGACTCTGTCATTTGGTTTACTCCGAACCTTGGCGGTCGCTCGCAACAGAGCGTGGAGTTTGGGCTCGTGGTGTTGGTGTTGATCGGCCATGACGTCGAGTGCGCGATCCACCAGAGGCGACGCTCCACGCAGGCGTGGCTCGATGCTCTCTTCCTCGTCGGCTACATGCAGCGGCAGAGCCAGCACAAAGTACCGCTCCACCTGAGCACATGCCCGTACTACTTGGTCGACGGGGGCATCGATGCGCGATCCGGCCTCGCGAGCTAGCGCGACGAAGCCGCGAATTCGCTCGTGACACTCGGCGAGGAGGTCGACCACGTCCCGAGAGCCGCGCTCGCACATGGCGTTCTGCTCAGCTCACGTGCAGGACGCCAACGGCGCCCCTGGTAGCGTCGTTGAACTTGTGGGTCACGAATGGGTAGCTACCTGGCTCACGCAAGGTAATCTCACAAATAGCACCGCTTCCGGGTGAAATGTCGACCGTCTGGCGCATTCCGACCGCATTGCTTGGATTGCCGTCGAGCTCGACATGGTCGAACAAGCCACCGACCACATGGAAGGCCGAGGTTGCGTTGGGCCCGGCGTTGACGACAAAGAAGCGCACGGTCTCGCCTACCTTGGCCTCGATCGGCTTCGAGCGGTATCGAAACGCTTGGCCATTGAATGCAACGACGTCTGGTGGCTTGTTGAGCATGGCGTCGAGGTCGTGACCCACACCGTAGAACTCGCCTTGCACTAGCACGATCTCCTTGGCGGGTTTTCGCGGCATCCGCGGGTCGACAACAACCGCGCCGTACATGCCGTCAGCGATGTGCATGATTACGGGGTCCGTGCCGCAGTGGTACATAAAGATGCCGGGATCCCGGGCCGTCCACTCGAACTCGAGCCTTCGGCCAGGTCCGATCGACTGATAGTTCTTGCTCCATGGCGTCCGGGCTGCGTGGAAGTCGATCGAATGAGGTAGAAGCCCTTTGTTCTCGAGTGTGAACCTGACCCGATCGCCCTCGGTCAGGCGGAGCGTCGGTGCTGGTACCTGGCCATTGAAGTTCATCGACTGGTAGCTCTTCTTAGGAGCGATCTCGATGCGCTCTGCCGGTCCGCCACGCGCCACGAGGGTGAAATCGACCACACGGCCCGGTTCGTATGGCTTTGCTGCCGCGATCAGCGCGAAGTTGTCGGAGCACGGCAGCTTACCTGGCTCTGTTGTAGCGGGACGCATTGCTGCTGTCCCACTCGGCGCGGCCGCTCCCGAATTCGTCGGGCCATTCGACGCTGTGCATGCACTCATCAATGCGCTTGCTGCGGTGGCGGCACCCACCGTAGCGAAGAACCGGCGACGCCCCTGGCCCTCAGGTCCGATTTCTTCGTTCAACGCGAGATCGCGTCCACTCTTACGTGTCATCGGTTTGCTCCTCGTGGAGCCCTTCGAGGGCGATCAGCGAGTGTGCGAAGGCGGCACCGGCACGCATCTCCGCAGCGACCCAGATCGCCTCCATCAGCTCTTCGTACGTGGCTCCTGCGCGGGAAGCAGCTTCGGTATGTCCGCGAATGCAATAGGGGCACTGGGTGACGTGCGCAACCGCCACCGCGACGATCTGCTTGTGCTTGCGCGACAACGCACCCTCACGAAACACCGCCCGACCGAACGCGCGAAACGCTTGTGCCGCTGCTGGGGCTAGAGCCTCGCGACGCTTGATGAGATCTGGTGTCGCCTCGGGGAATAGGGCGTCCTTCACGGGCCACCTGCCTTGATCGATGGTTTGTGCAGCTCTCCTCGCGTGCAGCCAAGGAGCATCGATGCCCGAGCTCGCGTATCACGGCTGGTGGGACGTAGCCTCCATCGTCCTCCCAACGCGCGATCGCCCGCATCTCCGGCGTGCGGCGCGGGTGCGCTCCGACCGAGGACGCGTCATCGAACGACACCAGCCGAACTGGACTTTTCGCGACGCTCTGTACGTTGCTCCAGGCTCGTTCCAGTGTCTCGAGAGCTGACTTCGGCAAGAGCGCCGCGAATAGAGTAGGCGGGCATTCGTACGGAGATCCGGGACATCCTTTTTCGAGCAAGCGCTGGCTCTCGAGGATCACATCCGCTCCGACCGTGAAATCGCCGCACTGCTCGCAGTGAACATCAACCAAGATGTGTTTCAGAATGTCGGACATGGTCGACTCCTTCACCCGCCTTGGATTTCGCGCCCGTTCGCTCGATGAGCTGCGCCTCGCGTCACTAGTCCTTACGAGCGACGAGCGCCACCGCGCACATTTTTGCCGCGTATCGTCTAAAGACCGACCGCATCGCTAGCACACGCCGGCGCGCGGCTGGCGCTGCCACGACGTTGGCGATGAAGCGCAAAGCGCCTAGCACGCCTTCGTCGGCCACGAGCCTGGCGGGCTCAAGCAGATGCATGGGCGCGGTGGCGACGGAACTCACCTCGAAGTCAGCGCTCTGCAGAACCTGTATCCACTCCGTGACCGTGAGCGGGCGAGCTCCGACATGGATCGTGTCGCACAACGCGCGCTGAATCTGATCCTTCTGCTCCTCTGGTAGACCATCGGGCGTGAGCGCGAGCTCGTGTATTCCGTATCGACCACCAGGGCGAAGTAGACGGTGGGCCTCGCGAACGATAGCTGCCTTCTGATGTTCGGTCTGCATGGTGAGCATCGCTTCGCCGAACACGACGGTAGCCGACGCTGACTGCAAACCTGTGCGCGATGCAGTTCCGTGGAGGATCTCGTCTCCCGGCCGCAACGCCTTGCGTGCCACACGCACCGCCACGCTGTCGCGGTCGATCCCGACATACGACGACGGGGCGTATGCGAGCACAAGACGTGTCGTCGCGCCCAAGCCCGGTGCGAGCTCGACCAACCTGTCGGCCGGGCCTATAGCGAGCCTAGCGAGAAGCGTCTTCGTTAGCTCGAGCCCTCCTGGCCGAAGGACCCGCTTACCCATTCGGGCAAGCAGCCAGTGGCCAGGCATTCGGCTGAGGTCGAGGTGCGCGCCAGGAACTTCGATTTCGTCTACTTTAGCCACGTTGTCCAGTCCAATCAGCACGTGGTAATGCACGAGACGCGCCAGATATTTACTCTTTATTTTTCAAACAGTTAACACCCATCGTTATCCGCATGACATATGTCAGGTGTTGCCGAAGTCATAACATCGTATCGTGCGTACAACATGACCGATCGGAACGCACTGCTATCCATCGCCGTCGACCTAACAGCCTCGCTGGGCGCGCAGGATCGGCTCTCGCGGCTGCTCGATGCCGTCAGGCGCTCCATCCCGTGTGATGCGGCCGCCGTGCTCGAGCTCGTTGGCGACGAGCTCGTTCCACTCGCGACTCACGGTCTGGCGCCGGAGGTGTTGGGCAGCCGCTTTTCGCGTCGCGAGCACCCTCGCCTGGATGTGGTCGTAGCGCGAAAGAAACCTGTTCGCTTTCCCGCCGATAGCGCGTTGCCCGATCCCTACGACGGGCTGCTGCTCGCCAACCCCGACGCCACCCGCGACGTACACGCATGCCTTGGCTGTCCGCTGATGGAGGGCGATACGGTCATCGGCGTGCTCACCGCCGATGCGCTCGAGCCGGGAGCGTTCGACAAGCTAGACGAAGGGTTCTTGCAGATGCTCGGGGCGCTGGCGGGCGCGGCGCTTCACACAAGTCGCATCATCGAAGCGCTCGAGGTTGCGTCTCGCCGTCATCAGCAAGTCGCGCACGTGCTCCAGCGCGACGCCGCTAGTCGTGACGGTGGCAACCAGCTCATCGGCACGAGTGTAGCCATGCAGCGCATCCGTCAGGAGATCGAGCTCGTAGCCCCTTCCGACTTCGCGGTCCTGATCACAGGCGACACGGGCGTTGGCAAGGAGGTCGTCGCTCGCTTGGTTCACCAGCACTCCGCGCGAGCTGCGCATCCACTGATCTACGTCAACTGCGCGGCGCTGCCAGAGACGATCGTCGAGAGCGAGCTTTTCGGTCATTTGCGCGGCGCCTACACAGGAGCGACCGCCGACCGTGCTGGACGATTCGAAATCGCCGACAGGGGGACCCTCTTTCTCGACGAGATCGGAGAGCTTCCACTGTCTGTACAACCCAAGCTGCTGCGGGCGCTGCAAGAGGGCGAAATCCAACGCCTCGGGTCGGACAAGCCACTTCATGTGGATGTGCGCGTCATTGCAGCCACCAATCGAGACCTAGAGCGGGAAGTGGCTGCTGGCCGGTTTCGCCCCGATCTGTTTCATCGCCTCAACATGTATCCGATCCGCGTGCCTCCCTTGCGGGAGCGCCGTTCGGACATCCCGCTGTTGGCGGGGTTCTTCCTGGACCTCTACCGGCGCCGCATCGGGCTAGGACCATTGCGACTGACCGAGCGGGCTCGACTGGCACTGACGAGCGCTGATTGGCCTGGCAACGTGCGCGAGCTCGACCACGTTCTCGGACGCTCGGTCTTGCGCGCCAGTGTCAACATCACGCGCGGGGCGCCGATCGTCATCGGTCCCGAGCACCTTCAGCTCGACGCCGTTCGAAACGAAGGGCAAGACGCCCTGGCCGCCGCGTCACGTCGCGAGAGTGCTGTCGTGCAAGTTGGTGGCCTCACCCTGAAGGAGGGCGTGGAAAAGACGAAGCGCACCATGATTCTGCGCGCGGTCGAGGACAGTGGCGGCAACTGGGCGGCAGCCGCGCGAGCGCTCGGAATGGCGCGTGGCAACCTGCACCACATGGCGCAACGGATGGGGCTTCGAAAATAGCCCCTACTCCAACAGACACTGCGACCTGTCATTGCGCGTCGTTGGCGACGCAAGGATCATCGCGTGCCGCTCGCGATGAAGAGACTCCGCGCCAAGCTGATCACCATTCCATGGGAGCTCGAGGTCCCAACGCTCTCGCTCGCCAGCCTCGCTGCCGCCACGCCACCGCAGTTCGATGTCTGCATCGTCGATCTCCTGCGCGAGCGACTGGTCCTCGACGAGCCCGTCGATCTCGTAGGCATCAGCGCCTCGACACCGCGGATCAACGCGGCCTACGAGCTGGCTCGGCGCTACCGAGAGCGGGGCGTCACCGTCGTGCTCGGCGGCCACCACGTCACGGCGCTGCCAGACGAAGCGCTCGCTCACGCCGACGCGGTGGTCTGCGGCGAGGGCGAAGCCAGCTGGCGGCGCATCTGCGAGCAGATGCTCGTCGATCGGCGACAGGTCGGCGGCGTCTATCACGAAGAACCCGACCTCGACGACCTGTCGCTCCCGCGCACCGACCTGATGAAGCTGCGCCGCTATCAGGCCTACTACTACCCCGTCATCGCCACGCGCGGCTGCTCCGAGAGCTGCAGCTTCTGCTTCGCCAAGCGCATGACACGCGGCTACCGCGCGCACCCGATCCGCTACGTCCTCGAGCAGATCCGACGCCGACCGCAATGGGTCAAGGCGATGTACTTCGTCGACGACAACCTCGCCGCCGACATGGACTATACGCGCGCGCTGTTCACCGAGCTGGCCAAAGACCCGTTCCCCTTCGGCATGCAGGTGCGCCACGAGTTCAGCCAGAACCCCGACAACATCGAGCTGGCGCGTCGCGCCGGCTGCATCCTGATCTCGTCGGGCTACGAATCGCTCAACCAGCGCAGCCTCGACCGCACGGGCAAGCGCGCCACGGCGTCGTACTACCGCGAGATCGTCGAGCGCATCCAGTCGGCGGGCATCATCGCCTCCGGCAACTGGATGTTCGGTTTCGACTGGGACGAGCCCGAGCTGTTCGAGGCAACGTGGGGGTTTCTACGCGACTCGAAGATGATGCACAGCAGCTTCACCGTCGAGATCCCCTTCCCGGGCACCCCTGGCTTTCGTCGCTACCGGCGCGAAGGCCGTCTGCTCACCGAAAACTACGAGCGCTACACCGGGCGCGACAGCGTCGTGCACCGTCCGGCGCGCATGACACCCGAACAGCTCGCCCGCGGCATTCGCTGGTTGACACTGAAATACCACTCGCTGGCCCATCGCACCCGACTGGCCCGCGCCGCCTGGCGCAACGACAAGCTGTTCTGCGATTTCACGCCTTCCAAGCGGGCGCTGTACATCGGCGCGCTCAACTACTTTCAGGTTTGGCAGTGGCGCTACCGCATGACGCCGTCTATCGCCTGGCTCTACGGGCGGCTCGCACCGCTGTACAAGTATCGCCATGTCGGCGATCTGCTGCGCAGGACCAACTTCTGGGCGCCCAGCGAGATACCCGCTGACAGCCGCCCCGTCGCGCTTTCCACGAGCTCGCCTTTCGCCGAACGCGCAGGCGCGATGGCACCAGGGCGCGGAAAATGCTTGCAGCCGAGCCGCCTGTGAAGGGCTCAACGCGCAGCTGTTCCTCGGAGTCAGCGGGAGATACCCGAGTGGACCAAACCACGGATTGGCCCTCATCGTTGGCGCGTCGCCTGCTCGCTGGTGCGGCAGCGTCGCGCAACGAGCTGCTGGCAGTCGTCGACGCGCCGCGACGGCAGCTCGGCGCGCTGCTCGCGGCGACCCGACGGGTGCGCGAGGCGCACTTCGGCCGTGACGTGCGCCTACAGGTGCTTGTCAACGCACGCAGCGGGCAGTGCGGCCAGGACTGCGGCTATTGTGCGCAGCGCAAGACAGAGCGCGGCGTTGAGCGACCCGATGTCGTGCGCTATCCGTTGCTCGACGCCGCCGCCTTGGCGCGCGGAGCGGTCACGGCCCGCGAGCTCGGCGCCGATCGCTACTGCATTGTCACCTCGGGACGACAGCTGCCGCGACGCGCCTTCGAACGACTGCTCGATTCGCTGCAGCACGTACGCGAGGCAAGCGACATTCCCTTGTGCCTGTCCATCGGCGAGCTCGACGACGAGCGCGCGAGCGCGGTGCGCCAAAGTGGGGCGCGATGGATCAACCACAACCTCAACACCAGCGCACGCTACTATCCGTCGCTGTGCTCGACCCATACGCAGGCCGATCGCGTGGCCACGCTGCGTGCGGCTGGCCGTCAGCGGCTGTCGCGCTGCTCGGGTGTGATTATCGGAGTCGGCGAGACAAACGCTGATCTCGTCGACGTCGCGCTCAGCCTGCGCGAGCTCGACGTCGACGCGATCCCGGTCAACTTCTATTGCTCCATACCACACACGCCGCTGGCTGGGCGCACACCTCGCCTCACGCTCGAGCGCTGTCTCAAGGCGCTGTGTCTGTTTCGCCTGGCGAATCCAACCAAACAGATTCGCCTCTCTGCTGGGCGCGAGCGACACCTCGGCGACGCCCAGCCCCTGGCGCTCGGCGCGGTCGACTCGCTGTTCGCCGGCGGCTACCTTAGCGTCGGCGGAGAGAACTACGAGAGCACGTGCCGCATGGTGCGCGCGGCGGGCTATCGCGTCGTCTAGATCGTAGCTGTGGCGTCTGACTGCGCCCCTAACCCGATTTTCCAATCGGTGACAGCTGTCATCGCGCCCCAGCCGCGATGGTGATATCGAGCGCAGATGGAGCAGCGCTTCGACGCCATCATCGCTGGCGGCGGTATCGCGGGATCGACCAGCGCCGCCGCCCTCGCTCGTCTAGGTCTGAAGGTGCTGATCTGCGAGGCGGGACTGCCCAACGAGCGTCGCCTCGCCGGAGAGCTCGTGCACCCGCCGGTGCTCTCGGATCTCTACGCCCTTGGCCTGCTCGCGCCGCTGCGCGGAGCCGGCGGCTTTCCCGTCTACGGGTTCGCGTTGTTTCGGGGCGCCGACGACGAAGGGTTGCTGCTCGGCTACTCCGAGATCTCCGGCGGCCGTCCCGCGAGCATCGCCGTCGAGCACGCGCGGATGACGCGAGCGCTGCTCGACGCGACCGCGTCGCAGCATAACGTCACGCTGTGGTATGGCGCGCGTGTGCTCACCGTCGATGACGAGGGCGACACGCCGCGTGTCACTGTGTGCCGCGCCGGCGTCGAAAGACAGCTCTCGTGCAGACTCGTAGTCAGCGCCGAGGGGCGCGGTGCGAAGCTGCGTCGGCGCGCCGGCATCGAAGTCGAGCGTGGGCAGCCTTCGTGGATGGTCGGATACAAGCTCGCCCACGGCCGGCTGCCCTACCCGGGCTACGGTCACCTGTTCATCGGCGGGCCGTCGGTGACACTGGCCTACCAGATCTCGCGCACTGAGGTGCGGGTGATGTTCGAGACCGGGCCCGATCGCGACGTCCCAAGGGATCTTCTCGCACCGCTGCCGCGGCCCTTTCGCGACGACGTAGAGCGAGGCATCGCCGACGGAGCGCGCCAGACCGCCAAGGTCTTCGGCCTGCAGCCAGAGCGCAGCAGCCACGGGAACGTCGCTGTCGTGGGCGACGCTGGCGGCTGCGTACATCCGCTGACGGCGAGCGGCATCGCCTTCTGCACGGGCGACCCGATGCGGCTGGCGCGCGCCGTCGAAGGCACGCTCGCTAGCGGCCTCGACGTCGAGCTCGCGCTACGGCGCTACGAACGCGCCCGCGCTCGACCGATGCGCACGCGAACGGCGCTGGGGCCCGCGCTAGTCGACACGTTGTCGGGCACCAGCCCGGGCTCGCGACTTCTGCGGCGCGGACTGTTTCGCTATCTCGCCCGCAGTCCGCGCGGGCGCGCCGCGTCGCTGGCGTTGCTATCGACGCGCCAGAGCTCTTCGGCGGTGATGGCGCGCGAATACGCTGCCGTGTTGATGCACGCGCTGGCCTCGCTGCGCGATGACGACGGCGATGGGCGGCCCTCGCGGCTGTTGCCGGCCGTCGCTGAGCTAGCGCTGCGCGGCACGTCGACGCTGCGGCAGATGCTGTAGAAATCGTCCTGCTGCCGCTCGGTGCGCGATCGACTGCTCGGCCGCCTCGCGGCGCTCCTGTCCAAACACCCGCGCAAGGTCTTGACCATTGCTGCGCTGACGACGCTGCTGTGCGCGCTGGCCCTGCCCGGCATTCCAATCAAGAGCGGCCACTCGAGCATGGTGGCGCGCGATGACCCCGACCAGCGACGCTTCGCCGGCTACCTCTCGCACTTCGGATCGCCGGACGTGCTGTTCGTCCTGATCGACGGCGGCAGCGCTGCTCAGCGCCGCCGCGCCGTCGACCTGCTGACTGCCGACCTGTCGCGCCGCAGCCTCGCGTGCCGCGATCCGAGCTGCGTGCGCGACGTGCTGGGCCGCGTGGATCTCGACAAGCTGCGCGCCTACGCGCTGCAGTTCTTGTCGCTGGCGCAGCTGCGAGCGCTGCACGAGCTCGCGCGAGACGAGCACGTCGGCATCGCGGCGCTGCTCACTGCGCGCGACATCGGAGAGCTCGTCGCGCGGCTCGGCGACGCGCTCGATCACCGCGCCGCTCGAGGCGTACTGACGAAGGCGACGGCTCTGCGCGCGCGCCGCGCGCTGTCTGCGCTGCGACGCCTGTTCGTCGCACTCGACGAGCACCTCGCTGGCAAGCACGTCTCGCTGCTGCCGCACGCGACGACGTCGGGGCTGTTTGGCGCCTCGCAACGCGCGGCGGCCAGCCTCGACGAGCGCGGCTACCTGCAGGCGCGTGACGGCAGCTTTCACCTGCTGCTGGTGCGCCCGCGCAGCAGCTCCGACGAGCCGCCCGTGGTGCTCCCGTTCATCGACCGCGTACGTGCGGCCTGCACGCGCGCGCTGCGCGCAGCCTGTCCGGGCGGCTGCAGCGGCGTATTGCACGCTCGTTGGACGGGCCTTCCGGCGATCATCGCCGCCGAGTCACGTGCCGTAGGGCGCGATCTGCGGGTCACCGGTCTCTGCGCGGGTGTGGCCGTGCTATTGATCTTCGCGCTCGGTCTACGCTCGCTGCGTCAGGGCCTGCTCGGCGTAGTGCCGCTGCTCGCCGCGCTCGTGGGCGCACTCGCCTTCGCGCGCCTGTGTTTCGGGCAGCTCAACATGCTGACGTCCGCCTTCGTCGCCACCGTCGTCGGCGTCGGCGTGGACTGCTCGATCCATCTTCTGGCGCGCTACAATGAGGCGCGGGCGGACGAACTCACCGCAGCAGCGGCGGCGCGCGCCGCCGTGCGCGGAGCCGGTCCGGGGATCGTGACCGGCGCGTTGACGTCCGCGCTGGCGTTCCTCGCGCTGACGACGAGCGGCCTCGAGGCCTTTGCCCAGCTGGGGGCGATCTGTGCGGTGGGTCTGGTGCTCGCGCTGCTCGCGACGTTGACCATCGTGCCGGCGCTGCTGTCGCTGCCGAGCGCGCGCTGGCTGCAGCGACCGCCGACGCCGAGACGGCGTGTCGCCGCCGACGCCGCGGCAGCTGCCGTGGTACGCTGGCGCTGGCCGATCGTCGCGCTCGGCTTGAGCGCGGCGCTGCTGCTCGGTCTTGCCGGGCGCAGCGTGCCGTGGTCCTACGACTACCTGGCGCTGCTTCCGCGAGACGAACCGAGCGTGGCTGCGATGCGGCGGCTGGCGGGCGCTAGCGCGTTCTCCGCCGAGGTCGCCGTGACGACTGCGTCAAGTCTCGCGCAGGCCCGCACCCTCGCGGCCCGCCTGCGCGCGCTACCCAGCATAGGACGTGTCGAGTCGCTCGCCGACTACCTGCCGCCCACGAACGCCAGCGACCATGCGCTGATGCGCCAACGTCTGCGCGCGCTGGCCCGCGCCGCGCTGCGCTTGGCAGCGGCGCCTCGCCGTCCGGCGCCGCGCCGTGTGTTGCGCGCGCTGCAACGGCTGCGTGACGTCATCGAAGACGTACGTTTCGATGCCGGCCGCGGCGGCCGCGCCACGCTCGCCACGGGCTTGTCGGAGTGGTTGCCCGTCGTGCGGCGTATCGAGCTTCGCCTGCAGCCGCCCGTTTCGGCGCAGGTGGCCCAGCGGCTGGCCCAGGCGTCACACCGTCTAACCGACGCCCTGCAGCGCGCCGCACGCTGGCTGGCGGAGCCGCGGAGGACACTCGACGCGAGGCGCGCCGCGGCGCTGCTGCCGTCCGCCCTGAGTGGTCGCCTTCGAGCGCGCGGCGCGTTCGCGCTGTACATCTACCCGCGGGGATCGCTGTGGCGCCCCGGCTTTCTCGCGCGCTTCGTCGGCGAGCTGCAGCGAGTGGACACCAACGTGACGGGCTTTCCGATACTGCACTACAGCATCGCCCGCGCCGTCGAACGCGACCTGCTGCGTATCCTCGCGCTGCTCGTCGCTGTCGTGTTCGTCGTGCTGCTCGTCGATCTGCGCCGTCTACTCGACACCGTACTCGCTGTTGTTCCGCTGACCGTCGGCCTGTGCAGCACCGTTGGCGCCATGGCGCTGCTCGGACTGCACTACAACTTTGCCAGCATCCTTGGTTTCCCGTTGATCGTCGGCATCGGCGTCGACTCGGCAGTGCACCTGTTGCATCGCGCAGCTCAGCAGCAACACACGCCCGACGCGACGCGATCTGCGCTCGCACGTACCGGTGGCGCCGTGGTGCTGTCGGCGCTCACTTCGATGGCTGGCTTCGGCGCGCTGGCGCTGGCCTCGCACCGCGGCGCCGCCTCGCTCGGCGTCGTGCTGCTCGTCGGCATCAGTGCCAGCCTGCTCGCGTCGCTGCTGCTGCTGCCAGCCCTGCTCGCGGTCAGAGCGCGTCGCCGATAAGACCCGCTCGAGTTGCAGCTATTGCTTGTCGTGCCAGCGTGAGCAATCCTGCCTACTGCGATGATAGGCGAAGCGAGACATGTGCTGACGATCTTGGCCGTCGAAGATCTCGCCGCGAGCGACGCCTTCTACCGCGCCGCGTTCGGCTGGAGCCCAGCGGTCGAGACAGCCGTGTACGTCGAGTACTCGCTCGCCGGCGGGCAGCGAATCGGCCTCTATCAACGCGAGGGGTTTGGTCGAAACACGGGGCAGGCCCCGACTATCGTCCCACCCGGAGAGCTCGCGCCCGCGGAGCTCTACTTTCATGTCGACGACATACAGGCTGCGACCGAACGAATGAAGCAGGCTGGAGCGCGCGAACTGAGCCCGCTCGGCCCGCGCGACTGGGGCGACGAGGCCGCCTACTTCGCAGATCCCTCGGGCAACGTCCTCGTGCTCGCTCGCCCTCAGTGAGGTAGAGCTTCCACGACCCTCGGCTGGTCATGCCGTCCGGGGCTCACACTTCGCTCTCCGACTGGGTGTACCCGACGTGCGCGTTAGGCCCTCTTGGAGCTCCAGACATACAGGCGCGGTTGCTCATCGTGAGGGCTTCGCGCATCAGCGCGCGGCTGACGTAGTCGCATGCAGGCTGGCAGCAGACACGCTTTCGCGCAGCGGTCGAAGGGAACCATCGGGCGATTGAGGCTCGACCCGCAAGACGGCAGCCCTCGCCGAATGCGCGTCGATCAACCGTCAGAAGCTGATGGCCAGTGTGGCGCCGGCAGCTACCACCAATCCCGAGGCCTTGAAGCCAGGGTAGCCAAGGACACGCGTTTCACTGTCGCCGTCGCCGTCGAGGTCGACTAGCTCCGTGTCCTTGTGATGGGAGCGAGGCGGCAGATAGTGCAGCTGCACGTGCGCGTCGATCCTCACAGTGCGTGCGCTACCAAACATGTCGGCGGCACTGATGCCGAGGCCCGCGGTCAACTGATGCACGTGGCTGTCCAACGTGTTCGACACGCCTCTCTGTTCGGACACCAGCGAGCTGGTGAATGCGTAGCCAGCGCGTATCTTCAGACGCAGGCTGCGCGTCCATGACAGCGGTCCCCAGCGCAGCACGTAATACTCGGCTCCGACGCGCACCTGCAGAGAGTCACGCAAGCGCGGCGGGTTGTCGCGAAACGGCAGCGGCCTGCCGTTGAGCTCGGCAGCGACGCTGACCGAGGCTGCGGCCACACGCGACCACTGTTTCCAGCCAACGTCCAGCGCCAGCAGCAGCCACGAGACCGGCATCCAGGACCAGCCCAACCTCAGCTCACGCGGCGCGTCGAAGACAAGCGTGTCGATGCTGGCCTGCAGGGCAGCGAATCCGAGGCTGGCCTTGACATCGAGATTCACCTCACCCTGACGCGCCGGGTGTCGATACAGCATCGCCACGCGCATCGCTGAGGTGATCTTGTAGAGGACTCCAAAGTAGGGAGAGATTCTCGGGCGGAAGGTTAGCTCCAGATCCGCGGTCCCGCCGCCAGGGGCGAGCGGGCTCAAGACCATCTCGCCGCGTGGACCGAACAGAACGTCGATGCCCACGCCTAGATGTAGACCACCGAAGACGCGCACGCCGATCGCGGCGAGCAACGCCAGGCGATCGTTGCGTTTGCCATAGAGCACGAAGTGCGGCTCGCTGGAACGCTGGGTGGCCAACCGCGCGATGTACTTCGACGAGGGCAGGTGCATGGCCAGGCCTAGGGCGAAGCGCTCGGCGAGTCCGATGGCCGCGGCTGCGTCAAACCCGCCGGCGTCGGTGCTCGTCGGCTGCAGCGAGCCGTAGCGCGCGGCTGGCGGCGCGCCGGACTGGCCGACGACGACGTTGTCGAGCGCGCTGAAGCGGCTGGCTACGAGCGAAATGGCGACACCCGCGTCGAGCCTGTCGATCTGGGGCAGCCCTGCCGGGTTGTAATAGGTCGCCGAGAAGTCGTCAGCCACCGCCGTGTAAGCCCCTGCCATGCCCATGGCTCGCGAGCCCAGCCCGTAGACGGACAGGGGGTTGGCGTTGGCAAGCCGGGGAACCAGTAGGGCGAACGCGATGCAAATGATAATGCTTCCCATTTGCATGTCGCTGTACTAGAGAATAGGAGAGAAGACAACAACGACTCGCTGGGGATCTCACATTGGGCGACTACATCATTCCGATACGCTGGATTCACGTCATCGCTGGCTCGGCGTGGTTCGGCGAGGTCATCGTGATCAACTTCATTCTCATCCCCGTGCTCGGTCGGCTCGACATGCAGTCGCGGCGTGCATTTTTGGCCAACGTGTTTCCGCGGGTATTTCGCGTGGCGTCGGTGCTTTCGGCAACAACGGTGATCGCAGGCTTCGCGCTGCTGTGGCACTACACGGGCGGGAACCTCGCGCGCCTGCTACACAGCGGGCGCTGGGGAATCGCGATCCTCGTGGGCGGCTCGCTCGGCACGTTGCTCACGCTCTTTCACTTCTTCATGGAAAACCGCATGGCCAAGAAGATCGGGCTCGGTCCGTGCGGCCCCGCCGACGACGCGGTCGTCGACATTCACGCCAAGCTCAAGGTAGTGCCACGCCTCGGGCTGCTGGTTATCTCGAGCATCTTCTTCTCGATGATGTACGCAGTGCGCGGCCTCTAGCATCCAGCTCGGTGCAGCGCGGAAATAGGCGGTTGAGCACCTGCAACGATTCGACGTTGCCCAGCGCGCGCGCGCGCTGTTCGGCGACGACCGCGCAACCGCACTGCTGACAGCCAGCGTGTTCGCCGAACGTACAGGGCACCTTGGGCTGCAGCTGCGCATCGAAGGCGGTGGCTCCACCTCGGTAGATGCAGTTGACGGCGGTGTCGGCCGCCGCGCGGGGCCGTAGGCGCTGCAGGCCGGCGACGGTGTTGGCAATCAGCTGCGGTCGACGGCTCGACAGCTCGCACAGCCGGTCGATGGTGCGGTCGCGCCGTGCTCCTGTAACGTTGAGTGGATCACCAGGCCGCCCGACGTGAAAGCCGACGAGGACCGCCGCCGCGCCCGTCTCCTCTACGATCTCATCGAGGCGCTCGACGGCCTCGAGCGTCTCGCTGGTCAGCGTGGTCGAAAGAACGAAGGAGCGCCGCGGCAGCGCCGCGACATTGCGCAACACGCGATCGTAGCTGCCTCGGCCGCGCAGGTGGTCATGCGATCGTCGTGGACCATCGACGGAGACGAGCACACCCGCCTGCAGATCGGCAGGAACCACCACCGCTGCCGACGTGACCACGGCGTTGCGCGCGAACAGGCGGATGGCGCGTCGCAGCAGCTCGACACGCAGCAGCGGCTCACCGCCGAGCCAGAACGCCGACCTGATACCGTGCTCGTCACGCAGCTCGGTCAGCCTGGCGACATAGGGCTCGTCGTCGAGGTCAGTGAGGCTGTCTGCGGCGACGTAGCAGTGACGGCAGCGCAGAGGACAGCGCGTCGTCAGGTCGAAGGTCGCGATGGAGCTCACGCTGCGTGCGCGCCTGGCGCACCGGTAAGCGATGGCGAGAGCGGACAGGGCTTCTTGGTTACCACGCTGGCGCGCTGGCGCGCGTAGCGCGAGGCGCCGTCTTCGTCGCGACGCAGCGCGCGGCCGATGCTGCGCACGTGCGCGGTCAGATCTTCGGCGAGGGCGGGCAACAGGCCTGACGAGAGGCCGCGGTGCAGATGGCGGACGCGCCGCGTGTGCAGGCTCTCGTCGCTGTCAGCCATGCGATGGGTCGTCCGCAGCAGGCCCGGCTGCTGCAAAAGGCCGAGGCGCATGGCGGCGCGGGTCGCCACGTAGAGCAGCGGCGTCGCCGCCGAGAAGACACGCTCGGTGGCCGTCGGCTCACCGGTGAGGCGGATCACCTCGCGCCGCAGCGCCACCGCGCGCTCGCGTGCCTCTCGGCTCGGCGCGAACATCGTCGCGGCCGAGAGCACTGGCAGCGTGCCGCGCACCATCTCGCGCAGCCGCTCGGCGCGCGCGGCGAGCAGCGCATTGGGGTCATGGCGGAGGTTCTCGTAGCCGCTGAGCCACACGCGCATCAGCCGCACCGGCGTGGGTCCGAGGCGACGAAAGTCCGCGTCGTAGAGCTCTCGCTGCAGCCGCTCGACGTCTTCGGGGTCGTCGAAGTGCGGGTGCGTGAAGTGCATCGAAAAGCCGTCCCAGCGGCGCAGATCGGGCGCCTCGCGATAGCGCTGGTGGTAGCGCTGCTCGGACAGCACCTGCTCGTGGAAGGGCGTGCCGGGGAACGCGAAGTAGATCAGGCACTGCACCATCGCCGGATCGAGCGCCATCAGCTCCTCGAACTCGGAGCGGATCTGCGCCTCGTCCTGGTAGGGGAAGCCGATGATCATCGACGTCATCTGACCGCAGCCGACGGACTTGAGATCGGCGTAGAGCTCGGGCAGCGAGCGTCCGCGCTGCTTTTTGTAGCCCGCCTCTTTACCTTCGAAGGCGTTCCAGACGAGATCGAAGCCCATCTCGGCGATCTCGCGCGCGCTGAAGCGCGAAAGGCCGCGCACGCTGCCGAAGCCGAAGAGGCCCAGCGGCTGGCCGCCCTCACGACAGCAGTCGAGAAACTCGCGCGCGCGCTTGTGGTGCAGAAAGAAGTCCTCGTCGATCAGCGCAAGGCTCGCCATCTCGAAGCCGTCAGCGCGGGCCCGCTCGCGCGTAGCCATCACCGCCTCGTAGACGTCGCGGCCGCGCTCGAGGTAGCGCACGTAGCGGCGCTTGAAGAAGTGCGAGGTGCAGCAGAAGTCGCAGCCGTTGGGGCAGCCAAGCCCGGCGGTGACGTGCCCGACGACCTGCGGCTGTTGATACGACAGCACGCGCACCGAAGGTGTCGGACAGTGCGGCGCTCGGACCGGACCATCCTCGCGCTCGCCGAACAGTCGCCGCAGAAAGCCGACGCCTTCCTCGCGGCAGATCGCGTCGGCGTAGGGCGACAGCAGCTCGTCGGGCAGCACCGTGCCGTAACCGCCGAAGATGACCTTGGCGCGCGGCTGATAGCGTCGCACCTGCTCGACCATCCAGCGCACCTTGTGAAACGTCGCAACGACGAAGTTGAGGCCGACGTGGGTGTACTGGCCGCGTCGCAGCTCGCGCACGAATTCGCGTCGCGACGGATAGTGCAGCGTGACCGTCGGCGTCTCGATGTTCTCGGCGAGATAGTCGAGGGCCCACACGCGGATCACCTGCCGCAGGCTGAACGGCCCCTGCGCTCGAGTGACCTGCGCGTGAAACAGCTCGGCGCCCACCGACGCGCCTTCTCCGGCGCCACCGAAGGGGCGGCACACGCTCGTCAGCAACAGCTTGTTCATCGTCGATCGCCTTTCGCAAAGTAGCTGCGTCGACGATAGCGGCGTCGCACTGAGACTAATGTCGCAGTTTCGTAAAGCCTGTATTGATACGTGTCATGCAGCGCGACTGTGCGTTCGGCGCGCCGATGATGTGATGAGGGCTGTCATGGCGGCGCTTGGCCCGATGCGCGTATCGTGCGGCCGTGCAGATGCACGAACTTCATCGCCTCGCGGCGAACGCGCGGCATATGACGAGGCGACCATGAGTCAGCATCGGTGGCGAGCGGGCGTCCTGACATTGCTGATCGCCAGCGTGCTCCTGGGGGCCGCGCCGGCCGACGCGGCTCCGGCCGACGGCAAGAAGAAGTACCCATGGGAGCGGCCGCCCGGACCCATCGCAGGCGTATGGCGCGTGACGTGCGCCGACTCGGCTGGCATGACAGTGCACGTCGTTGTCGACAGCAAGCGCGCCAGCGGCGTCATCAAGCATGTCGGCGCGGCACGCCGCTTCGGCTATCGAAGCGGCGAACAGATCTTCAAGAACCTCAAACCGAACTACGAGGGCCGCTGGTCTGGCCATCACAAGTGGCGTGATGTATCGGGCACGGTGCGCTGGGATCCGATCTTCTTCGAGGCCAGCGCGATGCGACTTGACGCCTTGATGACCACCGACAACTGCTTTCGCAGGATGCCGCGCGTCAAGTAGGCGCCTGCGCGGCTCGCGCAAGAAGTGACGGCCATGGAGCTTTTCAAGCGCTTCACATTCGAGGCCGCGCACCGCTTGCCTCGCGTCCCCGACGGCCACAAGTGCGGCCGGCTGCACGGCCATTCCTTCGCCGTCACGGTGCACGTGCGCGGCGAGGTCGACGCGCGCGATGGCTGGGTGATGGACTTCGCCACCATCACCTCGGCCTTCGCGCCGCTGCACGCGCAGCTCGACCATCGCTATCTCAACGAGGTCGAGGGGCTCGAGAACCCTACCAGCGAGAACCTCGTGCGCTGGATCTGGGATCGGCTCGCGCTGCCGGGCCTCTTTCAGATCGTTGTCGAAGAGACCTGTACGTCGGGCTGCATCTACCGCGGCGCGCCAGCGCAAGCAGCGGCTCTCAGGCAGGTCGACGGCGCAGCGATGACACCAACGACCAGATCATCGCAGCGAAGATGATCGCCCATGCGACGAGGGCAACGTAGACGAAGTAGCGCGGTATCTCGACCAGCAGCGCGATCTTGGTGGCCTGCGAAAGGCGCGTCGTGCACACCGTGTACATGCCGAGCGGAAAAACCATTCCCCAGTACTGCGGGTCATAGCGCAGCGGGAATCGGCGCACGACATGGCGCCAGACGCCGAGGATCACCAGCAGTGGAATCCACCACGTGGCAGCGGCCCAGAAGAACAGCGTGAAGCCCACGAGAAAGGAGTGGAGCAGCTCGAGGGTCGGAGAGCCCGCTCGCGCGAGCACGAGCACCGCGCCTGCCAGCGTCGTGATCGCCACGGCGCCCATGTTGATCCAGTAGGGCGGCGTAAGGCGCTCCGATGTCATGCGCACGAAGGTGAAGCGGTAGAAGATAAGCGTGATGATCGTCAGATACAGCATGGCTCCCAGCAAATAGAGGCATAGCGACAGAAAGAGCACGCCCTGCCGGGTGGCGGCCGTCACGTGGGGCGAGAGCAGCGTGCCGAGGACCGATACGCCCTGGGTCGCGACGATGGCGATGAGCCACGCGCCGTTGATGCCTGTCTCGAGCGGAGGCTTGTCATCGCGCACGACAACCGCGGTGAAGAAAGCGTACATCACGACCAGCCACGATGCGATGCCCACATACCACAGCACGCGAGCTGCCGTTGGCTGCTCCGCGACCACGAGAAGCTGCACGCCGAGCACGCAGGTCCCCGCGACAACGGTAAAGAAGCCAGGCCCTCGGCCGTGATCGCGCAGGTCGTCGAGCACTCTGCGCGGATACAATGCGATACGCAGCAACAGCATGATGCCGAGCACCGAATACGCGATGCAGTTGATGGCGAGCAGCACGCGGGCTATGGAGGCGAGCGCGAACAGCCACGCGGCGATGGACACGATGCCGGTGGCCATGACCAACGCGAAGTAGCCCGGAAAGAGCTCCTTGAGGGCGAGCGCCAACCGTCCGGGATCGGCTCTGTCGTTCACTTTCGCTGACGCAGATAGCGCAATAGCCCCAC
This sequence comes from Myxococcales bacterium, assembly GCA_020431405.1. Classification (GTDB taxonomy): domain Bacteria; phylum Myxococcota_A; class Polyangia; genus JAGQIK01. The sequence goes on along the minus strand of JAGQIK010000020.1, from coordinate 7,677 downwards.
GTTGAGGGCCAGGCAGAAGAGACTCGCCAGCGCCGCCGGCAAGGCGATAGCGACGTCGCCGCCGAGGTACGCGTTCATCGACGCCGTCAGCAGCCACAGCTGCAGTACGACGATGATGATCACCACCAACAGAATGCCGTTGATGACGGTCATGCGACGCTCGCGTGCTGCGCGCTCCTTCAACATCACGTCGCTTCCTTGCCCGACGAGCCCGTGTTGCTCTCGACGCCTGTAGCGAAGACCTTGCCGTCACGCACCTCGAGGGCGACGCGAGGCAGCGGCCGCCGCGGCGGTCCAGCCAGCGGCGCCCCCGTCGCCAGATCGAACCAACCATTGTGACACGGACAGTGCAGCTTACCCTGCGCGACAGCGGGCACTACAGGGCACTGAAGGTGCGTGCAGAGCTGGTCATACGCGACAAACGAACGCCGCCCGGTGCGCACGAGCAACCGCGGCGTGCTACCGGGTGGGTAGGTGAAGGTCTTGGCACCGCCGACGGGAAGCTCGTCGATCGCCGCGACCGGCAACGCTGCATGTGGACCTCGTCGCCGGCGCCGCATGCTCTCGAACAAGACCCAGCCCTGTCCGGCGACCAGCGCTGCGCTGGTGAGCACGACGTACTTGACAAGGTCGCGCCGAGAGACGAGCTCGTCGTCGCCATGGTCGATCGGGAAGTCACGCCGCCAACGCGGCGTGTCGGACGCGCTGCTATCACTCATGCTCGTTCTCGTCGCCTTCGAAAACGGTGTCCAGAATGTCGTGGCCGATGGTCGGTTCGAACATCGCCGATGTTACATCGACGATCTCGCACGAGGGCTCGTCTGGCACCATCATGTTGACCTTGGTGCGAATCGTTTGCGCGCCGAACTGAAAGGCGTTGACGGGCCGCGCACCGGGACGCAGGCGCGCCATCTCCGCGCGCGTTGCAAAGGCGAGCGCCTGGCTCGGGCAGACCGAAGCACACATCGGCTTGAGTCCGACCGACGTCCGGTCGTAGCACATATCGCACTTCATCATCAGGTTGACGCGCGTGCTCATCTTGGGCACGCCGAACGGGCAGGCCAGCACGCAGTTGTTGCAGGCGATGCAGCGCGGCTTGCGCGCGGTCTGTACGACGCCGTCCTCGGTACGCTTGATCGCGTCGGCCGGACACACCTCGGCGCAGGTCGGAGATTCGCAGTGCATACAGACCACCGGCACTGTTTGAGTCGAATGCGCACGATCTAGGTAGTCGAGCTGGATCATCGATTGCCCCTTGTGCGTATCGCACTCGGCGCAGGCCTGCACGCAGGACTGGCATCCGATGCAGCGGCCGGGATCGACAAAGAACTCGAGCGTCTCGGGGACCGTCACAAAGTCCCTCCTTTCATTGCTGCGGCTCGAGCTTGTCGGAGTACTCGGGAGCAGCCTCGGCCTTGTGCACGCGCACCGCGCAGACCTTGTACTCTGGGATCTTGGAGATCGGGTCCTGTGCGGAGATGGTCAACTGGTTGGCGCTCTTGCGGCCGCCCCAGTGATAGGGGATGAACACGGTATCCGGTCGGATGGTGCGCAGCACCGAGGCTCGCAACGTACAAGACCCACGCCGACTCTCCACCGTGGTCCAGTCGCCGTCCACGATGTCCAGACGCGCGGCCAGACGTGGATGAATCTCGACCTTGGGCTCGGGATAGTGGTCGACGAGCGGGCCGATACGTCGCGTCTGATTGCCCGAGAGGAACTGGCTCACCACACGACCCGTCGTGAGGATTATCGGGTACTCCTCGTCGGTGTCCTCTTTGGGGTCGTGATGGGGCGTGAGATTGAAGCGCGCCTTGCCGTCTTCGAAGTAGAAGGGCCCTGATCCCTTGGCGACTGGGTTGTACGACCCCGGCTCGAACAGGCGCGGCGTCCCGCGCGGCGTAGGCTGTGGTGCACCATCCAGCGCGTCGCTGCGGCATGGCCAAAACACACCAAAATGCTCCTCGATGCGCGCGTAGGTCACGCCGGAGTAGTCGCTCACGCCGCCGCGCGACGCGACACGCAGCTCCTCGAAGATCTCCTCGACGCTGTCGAAGGTCAGGCCGCGCTCGCGCCCCAACGACTTGGCGATGTCTTGAATGATGCGCCAGTCCTGTCGCGCATCAGCTGGCGGCTCGACCGCCTTGTTGATGCGCACGATGCGCCCTTCCACCTGCGTGACCGTCCCCTCGTCTTCTTCTTGCAGCGATCCAGGCAAGACGACATCTGCATAGCGGGCCGTCTCACTGAGGAAGAAGTCGATGGCGACAAAGAAGTCGAGCTTCTGCAGCGCCGCGCGTACGAAGTTGTTGTCGGGCAGAGAGACCACGGGGTTGAAGCAGATCGACAGCAACCCGCGGATCTCGCCGGCGTGCGCCTTGCGCATGATCTCGTAAGCATCGACGCCCGGCTGCGGCAGATGTTCGGGCTCGATCCCCCAGACCTCGGCCACGTAGGCGCGATGCTCGGGATTTGCCAGATCGCGTCCTCCTGGAAGCTGGTCGCACTTCTGGCCGTGCTCGCGACCGCCCTGCCCGTTGGCCTGCCCGGTGATAGTGGCATAGCCGCAGCCCGGACGACCGATACGCCCCGAGGCGAGCACGATGTTGATCGCGCTCAGCACGTTCATCACGCCGTGGCTGTGGTGCTCGATCCCTCGCGCGTGCATCAGAAAGCTGGTCTCGGCCTTGCCCCACCACTCGGCGGCGCGTCGTATCGCCGCCTCGGATACGCCGGTCACCTCGGCGGTGCGTCGCGGCGTCCACTCCTCGACGCTTCGCGCGAGCGCCTCGAACCCGACCGTCTTCTTCGCGATGAAGTCGTGATCGAGCCAGTCGTTCTTGATCATCAGCTGCAAGATGCCGCTGAACAGCGCGGTATCGCGGCCCGGCTTGACGGGCAGGAACAGGTCACACGTGCGCGCGATCGGCGTCAGGCGCGGGTCGACGACGATGACCTTGGCGCCGCGATCACGCGCGCGCCAGATGTAGTCGGTCGTGATCGGCGCACACTCGGCGACATTCGCGCCGGCGACGAGCACTACTTCGGCTTCGAGAATATCGGTCCACGGGTTTGCCGCTCGATCGATGCCGAAGGCCTTCTTGTTGCCAGCCGCCGCGCTGACCATGCACAGCCGACCGTTGTAGTCGATGTTGGCGGTGCGCAGACACATGTGGGCGAACTTGCCCATCAGGTAGGTCTTCTCGGTCGTCAGGCTCGCGCCCGACAGCACCGCGAACGCGTCACGTCCGTGCTCGGTCTGGATACGCTCGATGGCCTCGGCCACCCGCGAGATCGCACGCTCGTAGGACAGCTCGCGAAATCCCGAGGCACTCTCGGAGCTCTTTTCATAGGCGTGCAAGAGGCGATCGGGATGGCCCTGCTGCAGATAGCGCTTGACCCCTTTGGGACAGAGCATCCCTCGATTGAACGGAAACTCGTACCACGGCTCGATACCGAGGATCGTGTTGTCCTTGACCTTGAGCTGTAGACCGCACTGCTGGCCACAGAAGCAGCAATGCGTCTTGACGGTCTTGTCGGGCTCGACGCCGGCATCGACGCGTATCTCAGCGGCGTAGGCCCGCGACGGTCCGAACTGAGCGATGGTTGCGCGATCGAGCGGCGGCTGCTTGGCGCGATTGCTCATGGATGGAAATTCTCCGCGTCTTCTTCATCGAGCGGTCCTTCACCGAGGCCGCTGTTGGCGTGCACTGGCATCGGCAAGGGTCGCTCCGGCGTTGCCAGTGGCCCCCCGCCGCGCTGGCCGCGCCAGGCGAGCCCCTGCGCCATGGCAAAGGACGCACGGCGACAGGGCGGACAGATCCACTGGTAGTGTTCCACGCGCCCATCGTCCACCTCGTAGCGATAGCCGAGCTGTCGCTCGACTTCGATCAGGTCCTCGACGTGCCTGCGCGACGTGAAGGCGTGCCCGCAACGCCGACACAGCGCGGGCTCTTCGGCTCTGCCTAGATCCTTGTAGAAGCTGACTCCGAGCTGTGCTGGCCGCTGGAAGATGTGGAAGAACTTGCCGAAGGGCAGCCAGATGAACGTGGCGATGACCGTTATCGCGTGCAGTAGCGAGATGAACGTGTAGCCATAGCCCTTCATCCACGTGTAGCTCGCGGTGAGCATCAACCCCGTGACGCTCACCGCGAATAGCAAGATCAACGGCATGAAGTCTTCGGCGAAGCGCTGCAGCGCCTCGGCCCCCTCGTCGCGCATACGCCGCCGCATCGCCAGCATCACGCCGGCGATGACCAGGATCGACGCCCAGACCAGCCCGTGAAAGAGAAAGAACGCGACCACCGAGTCGTGTGGAAAGCGGAACGCAGCGAAGCCAAAGAGCACCGCCTCGTAGCGCGACAGGTCGCCAACCACCGGCCGGAAGTGCAGCCAACCGAACACCAGTGGAAACGTGATCGCGACGGCGATGATGCAGCCCCACATGATCAGAAGGTGCGTGAGCCCGCGCAGTCGGTCGCGACGAAAGATGAAGCGATTGCCGAAGATGTCGAGCACCACGCGCGAAAACCAGCGTCCGACGTTTTGCAAACGCAGACCGCGCCGAAAGAACGCTTGCCATCCCCGCCGCCAGTACATCGCCGTCGGCGGTCGTGACAGCCACATGCTGTAGCGATAGGTCAGGCCGAAGGTGGCAAACAGAATCGCGAACGTGTACGATACGAGGGCCGCGTCGAAGTGCGCCAGGTTGCGCGACCCCAGAAGGATCAGAGCTCCCAGCACCGCCGTGACGAGCAGGCCCCAGACGATCGCACGAAGCACCTCTCGGCTCATCGCCGCGCTGCATCAGCGCTCGCGCGGTGGTCGCGGCGCCGCAGGCGGCTTGCCACCTCGGGCGCCTCGCGCAGGGCTGTGCCGAGCAGCTCGACCGACTTGATCAGCGCGCGTAGGCCAGTGAGCTCGAGATCGGGAGCGGCCGGGCCTACGTCGGAGAAGCCCCGCTCGTCGGGTTGCTGCTGCTCCCAGTTCGCGAACAGTCGGCCCCACTCGCTGGCGAGCACAGCCTGCATGCGCTTCTTGGCGAGAAACGGATACCAGAAGCTGTCGTGATAGACGACGCTGGCTGCGTACGACCATGGCGCCAGCACGGTCTTGAGCGACCATTCGACTGGCGCCTTGAGCGGTCCCCAGTAAATCTTGTGCTGCATTTTCGAGGCGAAGGTCATCTTCTTGAAGGGGCCATCGAAGTGCCAGCGTTCAGCCGCGGCGTCCTCGTCGCCGACCACCTCGATCTCGCGCGGGTCCCCACAGCCGAGCCCGGCCTCGTGAGCGATGCGGATGTAGTCGAGGCTAAGTGGATCGAAGCCCATCATCGTCGCCGCCATCGCGTCGATGGCAACCTGGTCAGCGCTGGCGAGCAGCACGTTCTTGACGTGCGGGATCATGCAGCGCGGACCGGGGCCGTCGCCGGCGAAGGTCCCGTCCATCACGGCGAACACGCTGCGATGGATCTTCTTCTGAATGCGCAGCAGATCGACGAGCGTTTCGTGAATCACCGGATGTGTCCAGTGGCGATGCTCGTTGAGCAGGCCGCCGAAGGCGTTCTTCATGGCACCTGTGGTGGTGGTGAAGACGTGTGTCTTGACTGTCGGCAGGTGGATGATGTTTTCGCCGATGAAGCGTCTGGGGATGAAGAAGCCGTCGGGATAGACGTCGTTGAGCACGAGGAAGTCGTCGGCCAGCGAGCCGACCGCGTCGCGGATATGAACCCATTCCTCGCCCTCGTAGAGGTGGATGTTGCGCAGTCCGTGTGCCTCGATGACGTCGAGCTGCTTGTTCTCGCGCTCGCCGAAATGTGCGTCGATGACAACCGTGCGATTGTGGCAGCCATGGATCAGTGACCTGTCGAAGCCGTCGGCGAGCAACGCGCGCACGACGCCGTCGAGCTGCCACGGGGTCGTCGAGCTGCCGGGATAAAAGAAGTGCCAGGAGATATTGATCTTGAGCGCGGTGTCCACCGATTTGTCGAGCACGTCTTGATAGCCGGCCAGGTTCATCAGTCGGTGGTAGTCCTCGATAACTGTGCGAGGCGAAGTGCGCAGCACTGCGACGCGGCTCTTGCTCATTGATCTCCCTCCTCGTGCAGCGACAAGGTTGCTCGCTGATCAGAGGCCGGCGCTCCAGCAAGACGCAGCTCGGCGAAGCCATTGCCCGGATACGGTTCGTCCGTCGCGGCGTCCTCGACCAAGGTGATCCTTGGCAACGCGGCGAGCAGCGCCTCGACCGCCACTCGGAGCTCCAAGCGTGCGAGCGGTGCCCCCGGACAAACGTGAATACCCGTTCCCCACAGCAGGCTCGACTGTTGGTCGCGGTCGAGCCGTATCTCGTCGGCGGCGTCGAAGACCGCGTCATCGCGATTGGCCGCCGACCACATCAGCGCCACTCGCTCGCCCGCCGCGATGCGCCGTCGTCCCACGACGACGTCGCGCTTGGCGACGCGTCGATTGAACAGCAGCGGTCCGCGCACTCGCAGGATCTCGTCGATTGCGCTCGCGATGAGCGTCTGGTCGTCGCGAAGCCGACTCTGCAGCGTGCTGTCGAGCGCCAACGCGTGCGCGATGATCCCCACCGAGGCAGCGAGGCTGCCGACCTCGCCCATGGTCCAGTTGCGAAAGATGCTGGTCAGCTCGACATCCTCGAGGCGCCGACCATAGACCTCGGTGCGCATCAGCGTGCCCGTGACGTCGTCGCAGAGATCGGTCGACGCGCGTCGCGCTTCGAGCAGGGCGCCGACCATCTCCGTCAGCTCGCGCGCCACCTCGGCGAGCGCTTGACGGTCGCGCTCGCGCGTGGCGCTCTGGTTGCGAGCTGTCCATTGTTGCAAGCGCTCGGCGATCGGCTCGGGCCAGCCGAGGAAGGCGCACTGACAGCGCGCTGCAAAGGGCACCGCGAACTGCTCGACGCAGTCGAACATGGGCTGTCGCGCGAGCGGGGCGAGCAGCCGGGAGGCGATCTCGCGGCAGGCGGGCTCGAACGCGCCCAGATGTTCGTCGGCGAAAAAGACCTCGATGGCCGCGCGATAGACGCCGTGCTCGGGTGGGTCCATCCCGTTGGGCACGTTGTGGTGGGCCGAGACAACGTTGCTGAACGTCTCGTGGTCCTCGGCGACACGCACGACGTCAGCGTGACGAAACACCGACCACTGGAGCTCGTCGCTGTAAGCGACGGGGCAGCGGCTGCGCAGGGCGTCGAGGCACCCACGCTGATCGCGGGTGACCTCGACTGCTCGGGGATCCCAGTCTCGCTCGCGCACTGGTCGGCTCTCTTTCTCATGTCGCGCGATGGATGCAGCCGCGACGTGTGGCGCGACTATAGCAACGGGGATTCCGTCGGCACATTGGTCACGATACCGGCACCAACCCGCGCACCGTGAACCGGGCGCGCAGGCGTCGGTGCCTCCGTCGATCGACGCGTTCTCTGGCGGAGCGCTCGACGATGCGAAAGGCGCTCTGGAGCGCGTCATGGGGATCTTCGGCGCGTGCTTTGGCCACCAGACGCCCGCCGGACATCTGCAGCTCGACGCGCGCGCCGAACAACCGGCGCCGGCCCAGCTTCTCAAGCGTCGTGCTGACGAGACCGAGTCCCGAATGTTGGGCGCGAAGCTGCTCGCCCTCGCGGCGGATGTACGCCATCAGCTCCTCAGTGGGCGCCATACGA
>JAGQIK010000019.1 GCA_020431405.1 Myxococcales bacterium | reverse complement strand
CAACGCCGTGCTCGCGCGCGGCTCGCGAGCCGCCGTCGGCGTGCTCGACCGACCTGGAACGCCGCCGGTGATCAGCTTCGAAGCGCTCGCAGCGCTCAAAGGAGAATGAAGCGATGAACGGGAATCACATCTACACGGTGCTGGGCAGCTGGCCGGAGATCGCGGCGCGCGCGACGGCCCTCGGGTTGAAGGCCGCGGCCAACGCGCAGAAGCTGGCGGCAGAGGTGGAGCGCGATGCGCGAGGGGTCGCCGAAGCGGCGCTGGCCTTCGCGCGCGCAGTGTCGGAGCCGCTAGCGGGTTTTGCCAGCGCGCCCCCGACGGACGACTCGCCGGCGGACGAGGAGCAGCCCGCAGAGGAGGAGCATCAGTAGCGGCAGCGTGCGCGAGGCGCCGTCGCCGCCGACGGCGCAGCCGCCGCTCTGCTGCTGGTCGCCGCCGCCGTTCTGCAGCGCCGACGGGGGCGGGCCGCACGCTTCGGTGCTCGGGCCCGCCGGCAGACACGACGCTTGGCCGGGGCAGGCCGTGCTGGCGTCGCAAAGCTCCGAGCAGTAGCCATGTGTCAGCGAGCCGTGACGCGCGCAGATGCCGCTCGCGCACTGGTCGCTGAGCTCGCAGGCCTCGCCGAACTCGAGTGGCGCCAGCACCACGACTTTCGCTGCGCCTTGACCCTTGTTGCCGGCCTTGTCGAAGCCGGCGACGACCAGCGTGTGTGCGCCCGGCGCGAGCTCGACATCGAAGCGCCAGGGCTGTGCGGTGAGCTTGCCACGCGACTGCCCGTCGACAAGCAGCTCGGCGCTGGCGACGCCTTGGTCATCCTGGATGTTGGCCTCGACGTAGAACTTGTGCGCGACGGTGTCGCCTGTCTTTGGCGAGGTGATCTTGACCACTGGCGGCTTCGAGTCGAGCGACGGCGTGGTCTGGTTGTCGATGGAGACGTCGCCGTCGGCGTTCTGGACGATCCAATCCTTGAACACGTCGACGCGCATGTCGTGACCTTGCTGGCCGCACTGGCCCGAGATCGTCGAGTGCACGCCGACCTGCACGTAGTTGCCGTTGATGGTTGTGAAGGTCGGGCCGCCGGAGTCGCCGAAGCAGAGGTTGCCGGTGCTGGACGTCGTGCCGTTGATGACGATGCGCATCTGCGAGAGGTAGGCGACCGTGTTGGCTGCGATGCGTTTGGCCGGCTGACCTTGGCTCGAGCTGCTGGTCTGGCCGAAGCCGATCAGCTTGAGCTGCTGGCCGACCTGCGGCGGGCGCGTGCTGATGAAGGCTGGCGTGATCGGCGGCGCATCACGCAGGATGGCGAGCGCAACGTCGTTGTCCGTGCTCGGCGGCTTGTAGCCGGGGTGCACGATGGTGCGCACCGCAGGCCAGTACTCGTTGCCAGCGATGAACACGTGCTGGCGGCCTTGCTGGATGCAGTGACCGGCGGTGAGCACGGTACGCTGACCCACCAGCGTGGCGGTGCAGAGGCTGCCGCCGGCGGTGATGATGCCGACAGCGGGGTCGCCGGCGTAGACGCTGCCGTTGACGATGGGCAGCGTCTTTTGCGCCGGCGCGTCGATGATCTCGACAGAATCGGCGGCGCATCCGAACAAAAAGCTAAGCGAAAACAGACAGGTGGCGAGATAAAGGACCCGAGACCTCATAAGAGCGTACCTCCAACGACGAGAAGCGATTCGGCATTGAACCGCACTCGGTCGTTGCAGTGAATCGAAAAGATTCGAACAGTGCGTAAACGAAAACTGAACGAAGCGGGAGGGCGGCGCCAGCGCGGCTAGAAGCGGCTAGAAGCAGCCCTTGGGCACGTTGGGCGACGGGATCCAGGTTGGCGCGGTCTTGCCGGCGCCGCTCGCGGTGCCTGCATAGGCGATGACGCCGTCGCCGCCGCCCAGGCGCGTGGTGCACTGCGGCTGTACGCCGACGACGCCGGCTGCGCCGCGCGCGTCGATCAGGCCATCGTTGACCAGCGAGCCGTAGGCGATGAGCTCGATGGCGCCGCCGCTGCCGCCGCCGCCGTTGGTGCCCGCCGCGCCGCCGCGCGCGCTGACCGTGACACCCTTGACGATATAGAGCCGCCCGCCGACGACCATGCGCAGCGCGCCACCGCCTCCGCCGCCGCCACCGCTGCCGGCGTTGGTGGCCGAGCAGACTGCGTGGCCGCTGCCGCCACCGCCCGAGCCGCCGACGATCATCCCGTTGGCATCGAGCCAGCTGTACGTCGCGCCGGCGCGGCATCCGGTGTTGGCTGTCGCTGGGTAGGTCGATCCACCCGCGGTGGCAAACGAGCCGCCGCAGCCCGCGGGACAGCTGCACTGCTTGACGTCCTTGGTCAGCGTGTTGGCGCCGCCGCCGCCGCCACCACCGCTGCCGCTTTTGCCCTGACAGCATGTGGCGCCGCCTGCGCCGCCTGCGCCGCCACCTGCGCCGCCCGCGCCGCCTGGCGCGCCGAGCGCTTTGCTGGTGACGCCCGCCTTGCCGTCGAGCGCTACGTTGCCCTGCAGCGTGGCGTTCTTCTGCACGAGCAGGACGAGCGGCGCGGCGCCGCCGGCGGTGAGCGTGTCGCCGGAGCGCACGATCACCTCGGTGAAGTTATAGGTGCCCTTGCGCGCGGCGTCGGCTGTGTTGACGGTGAACACGCGCTCGACGCGCGTGATGCCCGCCGGCAGGTTGGCGTCGTTGGCGCCCGACGAGGGGAACTGGCCAGTGTCGAAGAGGCCGTCCTTTCCGGTGCCGACAGCGAGCCGGCACTCGCCCTTGAGCAGCGGGCAGAGCTCGCGGCCGGCGTTGCACTGGATGGCGCATGACGAGCAGCTCGCGCAGTAGGTCGTGGCGTACTTGGGCGGCGCCGGGCACGCGGTGCAGCGGTTGCCGCACGTCGCGGTCGAGCAGTTGCTCACGCACTGCCCGTTGCACAGGTGCGTGAGCGCCGGACAGTTGGAGCAGTCGTTGTCGGTCGTCAGGTTGCAGCCGCTGGGGCAGCACTTGTCGTTGTCGGCGCACTGCGTGGTCTGCGTGAAGGAGCAGCTCGCCGAGCAGGTGCCGCCGTTGAGCAGCGTGTCGGTGGTGCAAGGGTCGCCGTCATTGCAGGCGGTGGGGCAGGCGCCCTTCTGACCGGCGGCGATGCCGGTGTCGCAGCGCTCGCCGCTCTCCAGCACGCCGTTGCCGCAGGTCGGCGAGCAGTCTTTGTCCGTGTTGGCGTTGCAGCCGGCGGGGCAGCAGCCGTCGCCGCTCGCGCACTGCGTGATCGGCGTGAAGGTGCACTGCGCCGCGCACGTGCCGCCGTTGAGCAGCGCGTCGCTGGTGCAGCTGTCGCCGTCGCTGCAGCGGATCGGGCAAGCGCCGTTTTGACCGGCGGCGATGGCGGTGTCGCAGAGCTCGGGGAACTCGACCACGCCGTTGCCGCAGCTGGCCGAGCAGTCGTTGTCGCTGTTGGCGTTGCAGCCGGTGGGGCAGCAGCCGTCGTTGTTGCGACACTGCGTGATCGGCGTGAAGGCGCACTGGGCGTTGCAGCTGCCAGCGTTGAGCAAGCTGTCGGTGGTGCAGCTGTTGCCATCGTTGCAGCTGGTCGGGCAGGCGCCCTTCTGGCCGGCGGCGATGCCGGTGTCGCAGCGCTCGCCGCTCTCGAGCACGCCGTTGCCGCAGGTCGCCGAGCAGTCCTTGTCGGTGTTGGCGTTGCAGCCCGAGGGGCAGCAGCCGTCGCCGCTCTGGCACTGCGTGATGGCGGCGAAGCTGCACTGCGCGGAGCAGGTGCCGCCGTTGAGCAGCGTGTCGGTGGTGCACGCGTTGCCGTCGTCGCACCGTTGCGGACAGGCGCCTGGGGCGCCGGCAGCGATGCCGGTGTCGCACTGCTCGCCGGCCTCGAGCACGCCGTTGCCGCACGAGACCGAGCAGTCCTTGTCGTTGGTGTTGTTGCAGCCGGCGGGACAGCAACCATCGCCGCTCGTGCACTGCGAGATGGTGCTGCTGGTGCACGCCGCCGAGCAGGTGCCGCCGCCGACGAGCGTGTCCTTGGTGCAGGCGTTGCCGTCGTCGCACTTCTGCGGGCACGCACCCGGTTGGCCGGCGGCGATGCCGGTGTCGCACTTCTCTTTGGCCTCGAGGATGCCGTTGCCGCAGCTGGCCGAGCAGTCACCGTCGTTGGTGCTGTTGCAGCCGGTCGGACAGCAGCCGTCCTGGTCGCCGCAGACGCTGATCGGCGTGCTCGAGCAGACGGCGCCGCAGCTGCCGCCGCCGAGCAGCGTGTCACGGGTGCAGCTGTTGCCGTCGTCGCAGCTGGTGGGGCAGGCGCCGGGGTCGCCGGCAGGGATCTTGGTGTCGCAGGTCTCTTTGCCTTCGACTACGCCGTTGCCGCAGGTCGCCGAGCAGTCGTTGTCGTTGCTCGCGTTACAGGCGGCCGGGCAGCAACCGTCGTCGTTCGTGCAGCTGGTGATCGCGCGATGCCAGCAGGTGGCGCCGCAGCCGCCGGCGTTGAGCAGCGCGTCCTCGGTGCAGGCGACCTCGTCGTTGCAGTCCTTGGGGCAAGCGCCAGGGGCGCCGTCGGCGATGGCGGTGTCGCACTGTTCGTTGGGGTCGAGGATGCCGTTGCCGCAGCTGGCCGAGCAGTCGCTGTCGTTGCCGGCGTTGCAGCCGCTCGGGCAGCAGCCGTCGCCGCTGGTGCACTTGGTGATCGGTGTGCTGCGACAGGCGGCGCTGCAGGTGCCGGCGTTTTCGAGCGTGTCGGCGGTGCAGGTGTTGCCGTCGTCGCAGGTCTGCGGGCAGCTGCCGGCCTCGCCCGCGGCGATGGCGGTGTCGCAGGTCTCGCCGTTGTCGAGCGCGCCGTTGCCGCACAGCGTCTGCTGCACGGCGTCTTGATTCTGCGGTGCGTCTTGGGGCGCGGCGTCTAGCTGGGCGGGGTCAGAGCTGCCGCAGCCGATGGCCAGCGCGATGAAGATGATTGCGGAAAGATAAGCAAAAGCGGGTCGTTTGCCCAATGCGTTCCTCCTCGGCCCAACTCACCGATGCGACGACCGTGACGCTGTCGCACATGGGTCGAGAGCCTAGCAGGAGGCACACACTTTACTACCTCTAGCTATTGCACTTTCGCGGGATCGAGGCGCTGGATGACGTGAAAGCCGAAGGGGCTCTCGACGGGATCCGAGACCTCGCCGATCTTCATCTTCTCGATCGCCTTGTCGAACGCCGGCACCATGCGGCCCTTGGGCCACTTGCCCAGACGCCCGCCCTGCGCGGCCGACGGGCCGTCGGACTTGGTCGCCGCCACCTCTTCGAACTTCTTGGGGTCGGCCTTGAGCTGCTTGGCGATCTCGCCGGCGAGCTTCTTCGCCTCTTCCTTGGTGCGCGTGATCTTGGCGTTGGCGCGCATGGCGCCCTTGTAGGCGATCAGCACGTGAGCGCCGGCGAAGATCGGCGGCTTGGGCAGGCGCTGCAGCACGTGGAAGCCGAAGGGCGACTTGACGACCTTGGCGATCTCGTTGTCCTTCAGGTCGCGCAGCTCGGCGGTGAACATCCGAAACAGCGGGTGGCGCGTGCGGCTGCTCCACCCCGGCAGAAGGCCGCCGCGCTTCTTGCCGGGGCCCTGCGAGTACTTCTCGACGAGCTTCTCGAAGGACTTGGGGTTCTTCATCGCCATCTTGCGCACCTTCTCGGCGAGCTTCTTGGCCTCCTCTTCGCTGCGCGTGACGTCCTTGGGCGCACGCAGCGAGCCCTTGAAGGGGATCAGGATCATGCGCGCGTTGATGCGCACCAGCGGCTTGACGGCGTTGCGCATGATGACGTGAAAGCCAAAGGGGCTCTCCACCGGGTCGGAGATCTCGCCCACCTTGAGCTGACTGACGGCCTGGTCGAAGGCCGGCACCATGCGGCCGCGCGGCCACTCGCCGAGGTCGCCGCCGTTCTTGCCCGAGGGGCCTTCGCTGTGCTTCTTGGCCAGCTCTGCGAACTTCTTCGGGGCCTTCTTGGCCTGGGCGGCGATCTTGGCGGCCAGCGCCTTGGCCTCGTCCTTGGTGCGCGTGGCCTTGGAGCGGGTGGCGCCCTTGTAGCCGATCAAGATGTGCGCGCCGGCGAACATCTCGCGCTTCTTGGCGCGCGAGCGCGCGTTGAAGGGGTTCTTGCCGGGCGGGAGCTTGGACGGCAGGCGCTTGCTGCCGGTCTTGGCGATGGGGTCGGTCTTGGTGGCGGCGCTTCCGCTGCCGCTGCCGCTGTTCTGATCTTTGATCGGCTTGCAGCCGCTGAACGCCAGCGTGGCGCTGGCGAGGATGACGAGGATCGGTCGCACGGGGCTCTCCTGCGCAGAGGTTTGCAGAGGCGGGGAATATAGAGGAGGTGGCCTCCGAGCGCTACTTGGCCCCGAAGACGTATATATAGCCAGCCGTGGCGGTGTATATGGGCGCGGAGCCGCCGCCGCCGACGTCGGAATAGAGCAGCGATCCGGTGCTGCTGCTGCCGCCGGCGCCGAAGACGATGCCGCTGCTGTCGGACGTCCAGACGTAGCTGCCGCTGTTGGTGGCCGTCGGCGTCGACGTCATCGCCTGCGGTGCGCTCGAGCCGTCGGTTCGCACGATGTAGTACTGCGAGGCGGCGCCGTTGCCCGACTGGTAGGAGCAGTACTTGTTGTCGGGCGAGATCTCGAGGTAGCGCGCGAAGGCGCCGCTGGGATCGCCGTGCTTGGTCAGGTTGACGGCGGTGCTGGCGGTGGACTGGTCGAAGGCGAAGACGTCTTCGAGGGTCGGCGAGGCCGGGCCGCGGCCTACGAAGCAGACCATCTTGGCCGCCGCGCTGCCGCGGTAGTCCTCGACGAGCGACGAGCTCGCTGTGGGCAGGTCGAGGCCGGTGGTGATCCACTTGCTGGTGTAGCTCGTGAGGTCGATGGCGAGCAGGTTGGCGCCCGTGCCGTCGTCTGCGACGCCGTAGAAGAACTTGCCGCCCGGCTCGATCCAGCCGCCGTCGAGCGAGAGCGTGCCGGCGCCCCATGGCGCGCTGGTCGCGCTGGCGGTTTTGGTGATGTTGCTCAGCGCCTTGGTGCTGACCTGGTAGCGGTAGGCGTCTTGGCTGGCGACGGCGGCGCCGCCCCAGAAGACGAGGTTGTCGTCGTCGGCCCAGACGAAGTGACGGAAGGTGTCGACGGTGCTGTCGAGGTTGGCGGGCAGGTTGATGCGCTCGTTGCCGCTGCCGTCGGCGTTGACGGCGTAGATCGAGAGCGGCCAGTTGCTGCCGCTGCCGGTGTGGCCGTAGGCGATGACCTTGCCGGTGGGCGAGACGGCGAGCCGCGGGTGTCCGCTGTCGAAGAGCGCGTTGCCGGCGCCGTAGTGGTTGCGCGCCTGGGCGCCGGCGCTGACTTTGACCGGCGCGCTGTTGGCGCCGTCGGCGAGCGAGTAGACCTCGTTGCTGGTCGAGCCGCCGCCTGCGACAAACGCGACGGTGGAGCCGTCGTTGCTGACGGCCATGCCCTCGTCGAAGTAGCTCGCGCCGGCGACGGTGATCTCGCTGGCCTTGGCCGAGCCATCGAGCGGGGCGCGCCACAGCTTGGGCGCCGAGCCAGTAGTCTGGAAGTAAACGTGCGTGGCGGCGGCGGTGAGGCTGTCGGCGACGATGGTCTGCACGTCGGCAGACCAGCTGGCGGCCGACGCGTCGAGCACGCCGCTCTGCGTGCCGGGCCAGTTGGTGCCGTCGAGTCGCAGCAGCATCAGCTGATTCTGGTTCTTGATCGCGACGAGCACCTTGCCGTCGCGCGAGACGGTGACGAAGTAGTTGCCGCTGCTGGCGCCATAGCTGGCGGCGATCGGCGCCTCGTCGAGCTTGGTCGCGGCGCCGTCGCGGATCAGCAGCAGGCCGATGTTGGTGGCGTCGGCGTAGCGGTAGACGCGCGCGCCGTTAGGCAGGTGGATGAAGTCTTCGCTGTCGACGACACGCTGCAGCGGGCGGTCCGTGCGCACGGCGATAGGGCCGCTGGGGCCCGCCATGTCGATGTCGAGCAAGGCGAGGTCGGCGCTCAAGCCGGCGACGGGCGCTGCGCCGGTGCCGTCCGTGTTGACGGTGTAGAGCGTGTACGCCGAGGTGTTGCTGTTGGTGGAGAACACCACGGGCACCGAGTTGCCCGGCGTGTCGGGTACGCCGTCGGAGGTGGTGTCGGGCACGGGGCCGTCGGGAATGATCGGGCCGTCGGGCTTGGGACCATCGGGGCCGCTGTCGGCGCTGGTCTCGCGCGGTGGGCCGTCGGTGGGGCTCGTGCTGTCGCTGCACGCGCCCATCACGACGAGCAGCGCCGCCGCGAGCAGCGCCGCCAGCGCTCGGCTTGGAGAGATACCTGGCATGACTCCTCCCGCGCTCAGCGGCGCTTGGCCTTGGTCTTGGTCCTGGTGGTCTTGGCGGTAGGGGCGTCGCCGCAGACCGGGATGTCGAAGGTGCCGGCGACGAAGCTTCCGCGGCCGTCCTTGAAGCACAGCGCCACGCGTCCCTTGGCGCGGCCGGTGGGCGTGAACATAGGCAGCGGCTTGCGGTCGATGCCCTCGACGGAGTCGACGATGAGCAGGCCGTAAAACGGCGCGCGCCGCTCGACGCGGCGGCCGTCGCGCGTCTCGTAGCGGTACGCGGCGCGCCAGCCGTCGCCGAGGCGGTAGCGTCCGGCGGCGAGGGCGAGGCCGTCATTGTAGCTCGAGCTGTGGCGCTCGAAGGCCACGGCGAGGCGCGTCTCGGCGATGAAGCAGGGGCGCTTCTTGTCGTGCCGCAGCGGCTGCGCGAAGTCGAAGCTGATGCTGCGGCCGAGCAGCGAGCCGCGCACGGCGGCGGCGCGCACCTCGAGGCGCTTGCCCGCGACCACCGCGCGCAGCGGTGTGTTGGGGATATCGTCGAATGAGAGCGCGCCGTCGCAGCGCGGCCAAGGCTTGCCGTCGGGCAGGTCGGCGGCGGGCTCGGCGCGGGCGCGACGCGCGTCGGCGCTGGCCTTGCTGCCGCCCGCGTCGGCCTCACGGGTGCCGTGTGTCGTGCCGCTGCCGCTACCCGTGCGGCTGGCGCCGCTGGCGCTGCCCGGCTTGGGCTTGTCGCGCGGTGGACAAGCGCAGAGCGTCACCACAGCCAGCCATGGCAGTGCGCGGCGCAGAAGGGCTCCACGGCCAGGTGGCTGCGGCTGCATATAGGCGACTTATCACGGATCAGCGGTCGCTGTCGAAGGGCAGGGCGAGCTGCTCGGCGTCGCCACGCCCCACCAGACCGGCAGCGCTGACCCCGGTGAGGCGCAGCGGCCCGAAGCGGGTGCCGATCTCGGCGAGCAGCTCGCGCGCCACCTGCGAGACGCGCGCGGCCTCGTCGGTGGCCTGCGGCAGCGTACGGCGGCGCGTGTGGATCGCGTGCTCGGCCGTCTTGATCTTGAGCACCACCACGCGCGCGCGATAGCCCTTGTCGCGCAGGCGCGCAGCGACGCGCTGCGCCTGCTGCTCGACGTGTCCCGCGAGCTCGCCGACGTCGACGATGTCGCGCTCGAAGGTCTGTTCGGCGCCGATCGACTCGCGCTCGCGCTCGGGGTTGACCTCGCGACGGTCGTCGCCGCGCGAGAGCGACCACAGCTGCGCGCCGTGCACGCCGAAGCGGCGCACGAGCAGCTCGCGCGGCAGGCGCGAGAGCTCGCCGGCGGTGCGTACGCCGATGTCGGCGAGGCGCTGCTCGGTGACGCGGCCCACGCCGAAGATGCGCCCCACGGGTAGGTTCTCGAGGAAGGCCGCGACGTCGCTCGGCGCGATGACGAACAGGCCGTCGGGCTTGTTCACGTCGGAGGCGATCTTGGCGAGCATCTTGTTGGGGGCGACACCGACGGAGACGGTCAGCGACAGCTCGCGCGATACGTCGCGCCGCAGCGCGTGCGCGATGGCCTCGGCGTCGCCGCGGCCGCTGACGTCGATGAAGGCCTCGTCGAGCGAGAGGCCCTCGACCAGCGGCGAAGCGCGGCGAAAGATCTCGAACACCGCGCTGGAGACCTCGACGTAGCGCGACATGCGCGGCTCGAGGAGCACCAAGTCGCGGCAGGCCTCGAGCGCGCGCACCGTGGGCATCGCCGAACGCACGCCGTAGCGGCGCGCTTCGTAGGAGGCGGCGGCGACAACACCGCGGGGCGGCTTTCCGCCGACGACGATCGGGCGGCCGGCGAGCTCGGGCTTGTCGCGCTGCTCGATGGACGCGTAGAAGGCGTCCATGTCGGCGTGAAGGATCTGTCGCGACGGCTCCGCGGCCGGCGAAGTCCCGTCGTCGTCGCGTGCTATGCTCACCAGGCTTACTTTGCCATGAGCTTGACCATTCGACTTCCCTTCGCCGTGCCACTGCTGCTCGTGCTGTGTGCGTTGCCGGCCTGCAACGAGAGCCCGGCGCTGCGCGACGCCACGTCCGACGGCGGTCCGCGCGACGCGACGTCGGACCGCCAGCGCCTCGAGGCCGCGCCTGACTTCTTGCTGCCCGACGCGCCGCCGCTCGAGAGCGACCGCTGCGGCGGCGGTGACACGATCGACACGAGCAAGGCCACGGTCGAGATCGACGACAGCACCAGCGGCGCCAACAATCAGTACGGCGAGGGCGTGCGCTGCGGTGGACCGACGCCTTTTGCCGGGCCGCAGCGCTACTACCGGCTCGACCTCGACGAGAAGAAGACCTACCGCATCACGCTGGCGCCCAAGTTCGAGGGCGTGGCCTACCTGTTTCAGACCTGCGCGCGCGATCTGATCAACGCCGACTGCTCGAGCGGCGGTCGCACGGGCGCGGCCACCGGGCTGGTGGCTGCCGGCGGCAGCGGCAGGATCGTGTTCTTCCCGCCGGCGAGCGGCACCTACGTGCTCGCCGTCGACAGCGTCTCGGCGGCGCAGTCGGGAGACTATAAGCTCACCGTCGAGACATTCAGCCAGCCGCCCAACGCGGCCTGCGCCAGCGCGCAACCGATCGCGCTCGCCAACGGCAGCGTGGCCGTGCAGGCCAACACCCTCGGCGCGCGCGACGAGTTCGGCACCGACGTGCAATGCGGGCTCGGTCTCGACCTCGACGGGCCCAACCTCTACTACTCGGTCGACCTCAAGGGCGGCCAGTGGTATCGCATCGCGCTCGACGCGCAGTTCGAAGCCACCGCCTACATCGCGGGTGCAGCCGGCGGCTGTCAGGCGGCCAACATCGAGCAGGACTGCTCGGGCATCACGGGCAACGTGCTGCCCGGCGTGGCGCCGGGCAAGCCAGGCATCGCGGCGTTTCGCGCGCCGGCCGACGGTACGTACATCGTCGCCATCGACTCGGTGCTGCCCAAGTCGGCTGGGCCCTTCGCCATGAGCATCGAGGCGTTCAGCCCGGCGGGCAACATGATCTGCGACAACGCGCTGCCGGTGTCGCTGGTCGGGGGCGTGGCGCTCGTGCGCGGCGACACCACGGGCGCGCTCAACGATCGCGGCGCGCAGATGCAGTGTGGTGCGCCGCCGCTGACCGGACCTCAGGCCTACTACTCGGTGTCGCTGGTCAAGGATCAGCCTTACCTGTTGACGCTGACCACCGCCTGGCCGTCGCTGCTCGCCGTGGGCTCGGACTGCCTGACGCTGCCCAGCGACTGCACCAACGCGCTCAATGGCGGGTCGGTGCTCGTGCCGGCGGGCAGCGAGGGCAAGCTGTTCTTCACGCCGACGCGCGACGGCACGCACCTCGTCGCGGTGGAGGGCACGGCGCCGGACGCGTTCGGGCCGTTCAAGCTCGTCATCGCCGAGGCATCGGGCGCGGCGGGCGGCAGCTGTCAGAGCCCGCAGCAGCTGACGGTGCCGGCGGGCGGCACGCTGACGGTGGCGGGCAACACCGGTCCGCTGAGCAACGACATCAGCGGCGTCGACTGCGGCAACACGGCGGGGCCGTGGCCAGGGCCGCAGGCCTACTACCGAGTGACGCTCGCGGCGGGGAAGTCCTACACGATCACGCTCACGCCGGAGGCGACCTTCGACCCGGCCCTCTACGCGTTCGTGGCGACAACCAGCTGCGACGCGTCGTCGATCAACGGCGCGTGCACCGCTACCAGCTCGGATCAATCGGGCGTGGGCGTCAAAGAGACGCTCACTATCGCGCCGCCCACCACCACCGACTACGTGATCGTCGTCGACTCGTGGTCGCTCTCCGAGGTCGGCACCTTCGCGCTCGAGGTACGAGCGAACTGAGCGAGCCGAGCCGGCGCGTGCGCGCCAACGCTAGAAGACGACCAGTGCGCGGATCTGGTGCACGCTGTCTGCGCTGCCCGCGGTGAGCAGGTCGGTGAAGCGCAGGTCGAGCAGCATGCTCGTGGTGTTGCTGGCGAGGCGATAGACGTAGAGCGCCTCGTTGGTGACGAACAGCATGTCGTCGCGGCCAGGGATCTGTACGGCGTCGTTGATCAGGCCTGGGCCGTTGATCACGTTGGTGTCGGGGGGCAGCGTGCCGAGCAGCGTGCAGCCGGCCTGGTCGAGGTTGAGCGTCGAGCAGCGGATCAGGTGTTTGACCTGCTGGCCGAAGCGGCGCGTGGGGAAGATGTACAGCGAGCCGTTGCTGTGGCGCACGAAGGCCGACGCCGCGCTCGCTTGCGTGTTCATGCGTGCGTCGAAGGCCGACATGTCGAAGCGCCCGACGACGACCCAGCCGCTGAGCTCGCGCAGCAGGCGCACGACGTCGCCGTCGCTGTCGGTGTTGGCATCGAGGTCGGTGAAGTAGAGCTCGTTGTTGCTGGGCGCGTAGCAGTTGCTGAGCGTGCCGCCGCTGACCGTGGTCTGCGCGATGGAGCCGACGCGCGTGACACCAGCGGTGGAGACGGCGAACTCGGCGATGGCGGCGCCGGGGGCGCCGTCGAACTCGCCGGCCACCACGTTGCCGCCCGGCAGTGTGCACAAGCCGTGCAGGCTGTTGACCACCTGGTTGTCGGGGATGCCCGCCGGCGAGTTGAAGGCGACGGCACCGAGCAGCGCGCGGCCGTCGGCGCTGATTCGCTGGGCGGTGGTCGTCGAGCCGCCGGCGAGCATGGTGCCGTCGCCGAGGCGGGTCAGCGAGCGCACGTTGGTGTCCGCGATGTCCAGCAGCCGGACCGGTGGACCATCGACGCGCGCCGCGAGCGGCGAGGCGGCGAGCGCGAGGCGTCGCACGTAACTCGCTTTGAGCCCCTCGATGGCGATCACCACCGCGTGGGTGGGGCCGCTGGGGAAGTCGACCGTGCTGTCCTGCAGCGAGATGTCGCCATCGCGTGTGCTGTCGCGCGGCGCGGTATCGTTGATGCCATCGCCAGGCTGCGCGTCGCGGGCACTGTCGGGGATGTCAGGGCTGCCGTCACCGGTACTGCCGCTCAGCGCGGCGTAGAAGCCGCCGCGGGTGCAGCCCGAAAGCGAGAAGGCGGCTGCGATCAGCCCGACGACGACAACACGACGGTCCACTCCACTAGGATACTAGAAGTCGTGGGTGAGCCAGTAGAGGCCTGCGTAGACCTTGGGGTCGATCAGCGCGCCGGCTGCGCTGCGCTCGGCGAGCCACGCGTGCACTTCGTCGTGCGCGACCTCGTGCACGGTGATGTCCTCGGACTCGTCGCCGCCGCCGGGGCCGACGCGCTCGAGCTCGCGGGCGCGCACGAAGGTCACCGTCTCGTCAGAGAGACCCGCTGACGGCGGTCCTGCAAACAGCGTGGTCACCGAGCCGGGGCGATAGCCCGTCTCCTCTTCGAGCTCGCGCGCCGCGGCGCGGGCCAGTGGTTCGTCCTCCTCGCCGCTGACGTCGCCCGCGAGCCCGGCGGGAAGCTCGATCACGCGCGCGCCGATGGGCGGGCGATGCTGCTCTACGAGCACCACGCGCTGCTCGTGGGTGAGCGCGATGATCACGACCACGCCGCTGGCGTTGACGCGCTCGACGTACTCCCAGCCTCCGGGGTCGAGCTTGACCAGCCGCACGAAGCGCCCTTCGGCGAGCGTCGTCTTGTCGCCGCTGCTCATGCGAGCACCCCCGAAGCGAGGGCTGACGACTGCGCCACGTGCGCGCCCTTTTCGCGCATCGCGGCCACGGCGGCGTCTACGTCGCCAGCGCTGAGATTGACGCCGCGGCAGCCGTCGACGACGAGCGTGGTCTCGAAGCCGAGCTCGAGCGCGTCGAGCACCGTGAACTTGACGCAGTAGTCGGTGGCGAGGCCGCAGACCCACAGCTGGCCGGCGCCCTGTTGCTTCAGATAGTCGCCGAGCCCGGTGGCTTTGCGGTGCCCGTTGTCGAAGAAGCCCGAGTAGCTGTCGATGCTGCTGTCGGTACCTTTGGGAAAGACTTTGGCGATACGCTCGCGCTCGAGCTCGTCGACCAGCTCCGCGCCGCGCGTGCCCTGCACGCAGTGCACCGGCCACAGGATCTGCGACAGGCCGTCGAGGTCGACGACCTCGCCGATGTCTCGGCCGTCGTGATTGGCGGCGAAGCTCTTGTGGTCGGGCGGATGAAAGTCCTGCGTGGCGATGACCAGGTCGGCGGCACGCGCCAGCACGTTGGCCACCGGCACGACGGCGTCGCCCTGCGGGACGGCCAGCGCGCCGCCAGGCAGAAAGTCGTACTGGATGTCGACGAGGATCAGCGTCTTCATCGGCGTCTCCTATCTCTAGCGAAGCGTCGCGTGCTCGCGGCCGGTGAGAAAGTCGGCGAGCAGGTCGGCCACCGAGATCACCTCGAGCAGCTCGTGATCGCGCGACTCGTGGGCCGCCGGGTGCGTGTCGCAGGCGATGACGGCGTCGAAGATCTGCGCCTTGGCGATGCGCTCGAGCGCTCGGTTCGAAAACAGGCCGTGTGTGGTGATGGCGAAGATCGCTGTCGCGCCGGCGTCGCGGTAGGCGCGCGCGGCGTTGACCAGCGATCCGCCGGTGCGGATCATGTCGTCGTAGATCACCACCGGCTTGCCTTCGACGTAAGCGCTGACGGCGGCGACCTCGGTCTCCGAGCCGCTCTTGCGCCGTTTGAAGACAAACGCGGCCGGCACGCTGAGGTCGTTGGCGAGCGACTCGACCCACTTGGCGCGCCCGGCGTCGGTGCAGGCCATCACGAAGTCGTCGCCGCCCACGCGGCGCGCGGCGGCGGCGACGAGCTCCTTGCAGTAGAGGTGCACGCGCTCGATGGGGCCCTCGAAGTAGTAGGGCAGGCCCTCGGAGTGCAGGTCGATGAGCACCACGCGGTTTCCGCGCGCGGCGGTGGGCACCGACGAGAGCAGCCGCGCGCGGTTCTTGGCGGTGACGGCTTCGCGCGGCGCGACGGCGCGCTCCATGGTGGAGTAGCCGAAGTAGGGCAGCAGCATGGTGAGCCGCTCGGCGCCGTAGTCGACCGCCGTGCAGGCGAGGTCGAACAGCTCGAGGGTGTCGTGGTCGCTGACGGTGCCGCCGAGCACGACCACGTCGCGGTCGGCCACGGGTGTGACGAGGCGGTAGTAGTGCTCGCCGTCGGGAAAGACGTCTCGCTCGACGCGACCGCTCGAGAGCCCGCCGATCTCGCATACGGCGTCTGCGAGGTACTCGTAGCGCTTGGTGCTGAAGACCAGCGGCAGCTCGTCGTTCACTCGACACCTCGCGCACGCAGGATCAGCTCGGTCTTGAGGTCGTGCAGGCCCTTCTCGAGGCCGACCGGATACTCGTGCGGGTTGACGAAGCGCTTGATGCCGCGGTGAAGCAGCGCCAGCTGCTCCTGAGTGCGCGCGCGGCTGTCGGCTAGGCTCGGCGCCTCGTAGACGAGCTCGCCGTCGCGAAAGATCGGCTCGAGCAGCTCGACGTAGGGCGCACTGGCGTCGACGATCTTGCGGCGCAGGTGGTCGAGCGGGTCGACGATCACGAGGCGGCCGCTGGGGGGCGCGTCGATGTTGTAGATCATGTCGGCGGCGGCGATGCCGGTGGCGTCGAGGTAGCGACGCACGCCGAGGCGGCCGGGCGTCGAGATCTTGATCGCTTGCTCGGAGAGCTTGACCTTGTGCTGCCACGGCGCGTCGGGCGCGCGGATGGCGGCGAGCTTGTAGACGCCGCCGAGCGCTGGTTGGTCGAAGGCGGTGACGAGCTTGGTGCCTACGCCCCACACGCCGATGGTGGCGCCCTGCGTCTTGAGGCTGGCGATGATGTGCTCGTCGAGGTCGTTGGAGGCGACGATCTTGGTCTGCTGAAAGCCGTGCTCGTCGAGGATCTTGCGCGCCTCGATGCTGAGGTAGGCGAGGTCGCCCGAGTCGAGGCGCACGCCGGCGAGCTCGTGGCCGCGCTGGCGTAGCTTCTTGCCGACTTCGATGGCGTGGCGAACGCCGTCGAGCGTGTCGTAGGTGTCGACGAGGAAGATGCAGTTGTTGGGCATCGCTTCGGCGTAGGCCTCGAACGACTCGAGCTCGCTGTCGAAGCACATCACCCAGCTGTGCGCGTGCGTGCCCTTGACGGGGATGCCGAGCAGGCGGCCGGCGAGCACGTTGGACGTCGCGACGCAGCCGCCGACGTAGGCGGCGCGGCTGGCGGCGACCGCGCCGTCGACGCCTTGCGCGCGGCGCAGCCCGAACTCGAGCACCGGCTCGCCGCGCGTGGCGTGGCAGATGCGCGCCGACTTGGTGGCGATCAACGTCTGGAAGTTGATCACGTTGAGCAGTGGCGTCTCGAGGATCTGACACTGCAGCAGCGGGCCCTGCACGCGCATCAGCGGCTCGTGCGGAAAGACCGCCGTGCCTTCGGCGACGGCGTCGACGCTGCACGAAAAGCGCATCTGCTGCAGGTGATCGAGGAAGGCGTGCTCGAAGAGCGGCTCGTCGTCGCTGCCGCGAAGCTCGGCGAGGTAGGCGAGGTCGCCGTCGTCGAAGCCGAAGCCGCCGAGGATCTCGACGGCGTCAGCGAGACCGCAGGCGATGGTGTAGCCGCCGGCGAAGGGGTTTTTGCGGAAGAACAGATTGAAGACCGCCTCGTGATCGGCGAGGCCCGACTTCCAATAGCCGTAGGCCATCGTCAGCTGGTAGAGGTCGGTCAGCAGCGTCAGCGACGGTTTGTAAAGCGCACGCGTTGGCATGGCCGAAGTCTACACCTCGGCTGTTTGGATGTGTTGCTTGGCCACGAGGGCGCGCTCGTAGTAGCGGCCGAAGTCGGCGAGGAACGGCTTGCCTTTGCCCTCGAGGCGGCTGATGCAGATCGTGTGCTCGGCGCCGCCGTCGAGCTCGAGCTGCAGGTACTCGCGGAACGTGCGCTCGACGAGCTGCGCCTTGGTGATGTCGGCGAGGCGTAGGTCGGTGCCGCCGTCGTCGGAGCGCAGTCGCTCGCAGTCGAGAACGAGCGTCGGGCCGCCCGGCTCGCCGGCGAAGGTCAGCTCGGGGAACGACTTGGCGACCAGCGCGCGCTCCTCGTCGTTGGCGGGCAGCAACCGATAGGCGAGCATCATCTGCTGCGCTGCGCCGAGGCGCTCTTCGTGTGCCTGCCAGAGCGCGTCCTCGATCGACGAGGCGTCCTCGATGCTGTCGCGCCAGGTGTCTTCGGGCGCCTCGAGCACGACGTCGCGATATTGATCGCGCCCGATGGACGCCTCGACGGCGCGCACGCGCGTCGACAGCGGTGGGTGCGTATCGAAGGGGTGGCCGAAGTCGTGCGGGTCTTGATCGAAGAGCTCGTCGAGCTCGGGCGACTTGGCGTAGCTGGTGAATCCGCTGGCGATCTTGTGGGCCACGGCGAGCTCGGGCGCGAAGGCGTCGTCTTTGAGGATCTCGCCTTCGACCTTGTCGCGAAACGAGCAGTAGGCGGCGATCTTGAGCAGCGCGCGGGCGACGGCGTTGGCTGACGTCTGCTCGGACGCGAGGCGGTCAGCGCGCAGCTCGCGCTGGCGTGCCGTGCGGCTGAGCGAGAGCTGAAAGAGCGTCCAGTAGGCGAGCATGAACTGAAACACCGGCAGCGTGACGACGCCGCCGTGAAGCGCCTGCAGATAACGCACGTAGCGATCGAGCAGCGGCGAGAGCTTGCGCGAGTAGAGCGTGTCGTCGCCGGAGAAGTGCGCCATCTCGTGCGCGAGCACGGCGTCGGCCTCCTCGCGCGCGAGCACGGCGAGCAGCGGGAGGCTGACGTAGAGCGTGCGGCCCTCGAGGAGCTTCTTGTCGAGTGTCAGCGCGTGCTCGGTGACGAAGAAGTTGGCGTCGATGCCGACCACCAGGTGATCGGGCGGCGCCGTGTGGACGCGCGCGCAGAGATCGCGGATACGCTGCCACAGCGCCGGGGCCGCGGTTTCGTCGACCAGGCGGCCTTCGATCGGGGCTGGCACGCGCGGCGTGCGCGTGAAGATGCCCTTGATCACCAGGCCGACGCCGATCAGCGCCAGCAGCGCGGCGGCGAGGATCAGCTTCGGCACGTAGACCTTCATCCACAGCGCCGTGACCCAGTAGGAGAGCGCGACGACGAGCAGGCCCTGCGCCGCGATCTGCAGCGCGCCGAGCAGCTTGAGCGTCCACCAACCGAAGCGGAAGCTGTGAAGCTGCGCGCTCTGCGAGCGCAGCGAGATGGCGAGCAGAAGCCCCATCAGCAGCATCGCGGCGAGGCCGCTGAGGATGCAGCCCCAGGCGACGCGTCGCGCCCAGTAGAACTGATCGTAGGTGCTGCAGGGCAGGCGCAAGCGCATCCTCGCCGCGCTGGGGTTGAGCCGGCACAGCTTGGAGGGCGGGTTCTGGCGGTAGAAGGCGGCGGTGCGCGCGGTGACGCGGCCCTGCCGTTCGGCCTTGGCGAGGTGCTCGAGGTACGGTGCGTCGTAGCGGCTGTCGGCGTGGCTGAAGAACAGCGCCGAGAGCAGCGGCACCGCGAAGAGCCACAGCAGCGACAGCACGCTGCTGCGTATCAAGGCCGCCCGCGAAAACCCCGACTCGCCCATGGCGAAGGGGAGCATCGAACAGGCGAGCGAGGATGTCGAGCGCTAGGGCTTCCCTAGCCGGCGGCGCCGTCGGTGAGACTGGCGTCTGCGTCGACGCCGGCGTCGAGCGAGCTGTCGCCGTCGGGCGTTGCATCGCGCGTGGCGTCTGGCGAGGTCTCGGGCGCGGTCTCGGGCGCGGTCTCAAACGCCGTCTCGGGCGCCGTCTCCGGTGTGGTCTCGCCGGTGGCGTCGACGCCATCGAGCGCGGCGTCGGCCGCGTCGGGTGCGCCGTCGAAGGTGGCGTCCGCCGACCCATCGAGCGTGTCGGCGTAGGCGCATACACCGCGTTGGCCTTGGCCGCTGCTGCGGCAGACGAGGCCCGCGCTGCAGTCGCCGTCGGCGTGGCAGAACTTGCCGAGGCCGCCCGAGCAGGCCGCCGCGACGAGCGTCGCCAAGCACGCGGCCAGCGCGCGATATCGCGATCGAGCCATCACTTGACCAGCACCTCGAGCCCCGTGATGGCACTGATGCCGGGGCCGGGGACGGTCGAGCCGTGCACGTAGTAGGGCTCGTCGGTAAGGTTCTGCAGCGCCAGCGTGACGCGCAGCCACTTGCTCGGTGCGAAGCCGCCGCGCAGGTTGACCACGGCGTAGCCCGCGGTGCCGCAGATGCTGCTGGCGTTGGCGCCGCTGGCGCCTGCGGGGCAGATCGTAGGATCAGCGCGATCGCCGGTGCTGAGGCGATCCTGTCGGATGGCCCAGCGCATGTCGGCCTGTGCGAACCAGCCCTGGCCGCTGTAGCGCACCGCGACGAGGCCACCGAGGGGCGGCGTGCGCGAGAGCGGCTCGCTGAAGTTTCCGGGCAGCTCGAGGCTGGTCTGACCGCGCGCCCAGGCGACCCAACCGAAGACGCGCCATGACTTGCCGAGGTCGAGGGCGAGACGTCCCTCGAGGCCGTGGATGTTGGCGCTCTGCACGTTGTCGCGCGTGAGCACGGGCACGTCGCGATCGACGCCCCCTTGGTCGGGACAAAGCTGCGTGGTGTTGGTGTCGCGCAGCACGATCGCGTCGTCGAGATGAGTGAAGTAGTAGAACAGCGCGCCGCGCAGCACGCCGAAGAGGTCGAGCTTGAGGCCGGCCTCGACCGTGACGCTGCGCTCTGGTTTGAGGTCTGCGTTGGGCACGTCGAAGCTGTTGCGGCCGCAGCCGCGCGCGGTGTAGTCGGCGATGTTGGGCGCGTGGATGCCCTGGGCGATGCCGGCGATGATGTTGAAACCGTCGCCGACGAGATATCGCGCGCGCGCGCTGCCGAGCACCGCCGCGCTGGTGCTCTTGATCGCGTCGAGCGGCGTGGCGGGGTCGGCGCCGATATCGACGTTCCAGCCGGCGACGCGGCCGCCGAGCTCGAGTGCGAGCTTGCCGATGCTGAAGCGATCGTGCACGAACGCGCCGAAGCGCGTGTAGCTCGAGCCGTCGACGTAGCGGCCGCGCGCCAGCTGCGTGGTCTGCAGTCCGGCGATGAGCTCGAACTCGGCCTCCGACGAGACGCGGTCGTGGTAGACGTCGACTCCGTAGGACAGGTCGTTGTAGGGCAGCTTGCTGCGCCCCAGCGCGCGGGCGCCGACGGAGACCACGTCATCGCGTTCGCGATCGACGCGGTCGAGGTCGAGGCGAAAGCGCGCGCGCGCTTCGCGTTGCGACTGCAACGACACGATCACCGCGACGTCGCGCAGGGCCTTGGATTCGCTGTGGCGCTCGAAGCGCAGGGCGATGAGGTCGCGCGCGCGCAGGTCGACGACGGTGAAGTCGCGCGTGGTCGACGCGTCGGCGAGCGGCATGTCGTGGCGTCGGACGAGGTGATAGTCGAAGCGCAGGTGCGAGCGCTCGCCGACCTTGTAGACGGCGCTGGCGTTGCCCGCGCCGTCGAAGTAGTCGCTGAAGGGCTGCTCCGCGAGGCCGCGGCCGGCGACGAGCGTATCGAAGCGGCGCAGCGTCAGCGACGCGCGCGCGCCGATGCCGCGCAGATGTCCCTCGCCGAAGACGTGGCCGACGAGCCCCTTGTCGTGCGATCGAAAGCGCAGCAGCGCCCCGCCTGCGGCGTCCCAGGCGCGGCGCGCGTCGAAGGTCGGTGCGGCGCTCGACATCGCGATCACGCCGCCCATGGCGTCGGAGCCGTGCACGACAGCGCTCGGGCCGCGGGTGATGGCGAGGCGCGACAGCGAGAGGGCATCGATGGTGGCGAGCAGCCCGTCGTCTCGCTGCACGGTGATCGCCGTGTTGAGGCGCACGCCGTCGACGTAGAGCGCGATGCGCGAGCCGCCGAGGGCGCGCAGCAAGGGCGAGCCGCCGCCGCTGAAGCGATAAAGAACGCGCGTCGACGGCTGCGTTTCGACCAGCTCGGGTGTCGTCGCGACGGTCCAGCGCTGGATGTTGTCGTGGTTGGCGACCGTCACGTCGCGCGGCGCCTGGAAGACGTCGTCGTCGTGTCCGCTGCCGAGGCGGGTGCGCGGACCTTCGGCTTCACCAGCGGACGCGGCGGGCGCGGCGAAGAGAAGCAGAAAGGTGAGCGCGTATCTCTTCAAAGGAACAGCAGCCGGAGCGAAACTTAACGAGCCAGCGTTGACGGTCTACTTCACGCCAACTACACTTTCAGCTAACGAGGCTACTGCGGAGAACGACAGGAAGTTAGTTTATTCCCTACGAGTCGTCTACACCAGGGATCCGCCGCTGTTCGCAGAGCGCAGACCCGCGCGTCGGGAAGCGTGCAAACGGATATCGTGGAGCCCACCTATTTACTAGGGTGTAGACTATCTTCCACCGGCTTCAGCGGTAACGTCTCCATCGAGTTGAAAAGCGCGCCCAGCGGCGCGCTTTTCTTTTTGTGAGCGAAGACTACCGCCTCGCCGGACGCTCGCGATCGCGCTCGATGTGATCGGGCCGATAGATCTGCGTCAGGCTGCCGAGGTCGGTGTACTTGTCGCGCCAGTCGGGGCCGGCGCCGCCGTCGACGGCGATGCTCTTGGTGCCGCGGCTCATCAGCTCGGGCTTTTCGAGCACGGCATCCTTGCGGTGCTCGACGGGCGGCATGTGAACGTGCGTGTCCATGCGGATCGCATCGCAGGGGCAGGCTTCGACGCACAGGCCGCACACCACGCAGACCAGCTCGTCGATCTCGAACACCTGGGGGAACTTCTCGATGTCGCGCGAGGCCGGGTTTTCGCGCTCGCCCGCTTCGATGTGGATGCAGTTGGCCGGACAGATCGTCGCGCACATCATGCACGCCGTGCAGCGCACGCTGCCGTCCTCGCGCGTGTTGAGCCGATGCACACCGCGGTAGCGCTCGGGCAGCTCGCGCACCACGTCCGGGTAGTCGATGGTGACGATCTGGCGCTTGCTCTTGGGGCCCAGCGTGTTGATGAAGAAGTGCTTCAGCGTCACGCCGAGGCCGCGCACGATCTCCGGCAGGTAGAGGTTCTCCCACAGGCCGCGCTTGACCGTGACGACTTTGGTGCGAGCAGGCATTCGGCTTACCCCTTCACAGGCGACGACATCCACAGCACGACGGCCGCGGTGATAATGACGTTGATGATCGACGCCGGCAGCATGCCCTTCCAGCCGAGGCGCATCAGCTGGTCGTAACGCATGCGCGGCAGCGACCAGCGGATGGCGAGCTGCAGGAAGCAGACGATGAAGACCTTGATGGTGAAGGTCACCAGGCCGAGCCCCACCACCGCGATGTGCGGCAGCTGCAGGTCGAGGCCGAAGATGTGCAAGCCGTCGGCGGCGAGCCCGGGGGCTTGCCAGCCGCCGAGGAAGATCGTCGTGACCATGCAGCCGACGAAGACGATCTCGAGAAACTCGCCCAAGAAGAACGTCATGAAGCGCGCGCCGGAGTACTCGACGAAGTAGCCCACGATCTCGGACTCGCCCTCGGGCAGGTCGAACGGGGCGCGCTTTGTCTCGGCGATGGCGGCGAAGAAGAACAGGATGAAGCCGAGCGGCTGCTGCACGATGCCCCACTTGGCGATCGTGCTCTGACGCAGCACCAGCTCACCGGGCTCGAGCGTGCCGAACACCAAGAAGGTGCCGATCAGCGCCATGCCCATCGTGATCTCGTAGGACAGCATCTGCGCCGAGGCGCGCAGCCCGCCGAGCAAGCTGTAGTTGTTGTACGAGGCCCATCCGGCGAGCGCCGCGCCGTAGACGCTGATCGACGCGATGGCGAACACGTAGAGCAGGCCGATGTCGATGCGCGCGATCTGCATGTGCTCGGGAGCCACGCAGCGCGGCGCGATGGCCGTCAGCTGCTTGAGGCACACCGGCGGCGCGAACGGGATCACCGCGAAGACCATCACCACCGGCGCGATGGCGAACAGCGGCGCCAGCACGAAGATCGCCTTGTGCGCTTTGGGCGGAACGAAGTCCTCTTTGGTGGCGAGCTTGAGCGCGTCGGCGAGCGGATGCAGAAGGCCCCACAGCGTCACGCCGCTGATGTTGGCCTTCACCGGACCCATGCGGTCCTGCATCATCGCGCTCTGCCGGCGCTCCATCCAGGTCAACACGGCGGAGAGGTTGAGCGCGAATCCGAAGAGGATCGCGATCTTGACCAGCGCCCAGATTACGATTTCGCCCATAGTCTGCTGCCTATCCTCTTCGTCCCGCGAACCGCAGCATAACCGTCGGGATCTTTCCGCCCCACTGCGCCTCGGCGAAGAAGGGCACCTGTTTCTTCATCTCTTGAAAGACCGCGTGCGCCGACTCGAACTCGACCGTCACGCCGAGCACCGCGCCGACGCGCTTGAGCCAGTCCCAGTGCGGGCGTGCCATGCCGGGCGGCTCCACCGCCGGGCGCATGCGTCCAAAGCGCGAGGCGCTAAGGTCGCGCTTGGCGCGCTCGCTGGTGCGCGTGATCGTGCCGTGCACCTCGGCCCATTTGGCCGCCGGCAGCACGACGTGCGCCTTGTCTGTCAGCCGTGACGGCTCGCTCGCTTGCACCACGACGAGCTTGAGCCCGCGCAGCTGACCGAGCGTCTCGTCCGACAGGTCGAGGCGATCGCCGACGACGTAGAGCGCCTCGAGCTTGTGGTCGGCGAGATCGCGCGCGAGGTCCTCGCTGCTGCCAAGATCGCCGCGCGCGCAGCCGCGAGCGCCGGCGCGATTGGGGTTGGGGTCGTCGCGGCGCAGGATGTCGTCGCCGAGCCCGTTGTCGGGGCTGTCGGCGAGATAGACGTGGCCGGCCTCGAGGAAGTCGTAGGCCATCCGCGCCGCCATGAAGTTGTCTTCGTTGCTGGCGTCGGCGCCGAGCACGACGCCGATGGCGCCGCGGTCCTGCGCGAGCAGCGGCTCGAGCCGCTCTTTGATCGCCGCCAGCGCGGCGTCGAGCTCGGCAGGCTCGCCGTCGACCAGCGGGCGCGTCAGCCGCTGCGCCGCCACGCTCTTGTAGGTGCGCCGCCCGTCGTCGCACATCCAGTTGAGGTTCATGTCCCAGTCTTTGGGCGGCACCATGCGGTAGATGCGCCCGTCGCGGTGATGAACCTCGGTGTCGCAGCCCGCCGCGCAGCCGTTGCACACGCTGCGCGTTGCGTAGAGCTCCCAGACGCGGATCTTGAAGCGGAAGTCTTTGTCGGTGAGCGCGCCCACCGGGCAGATGTCGACGGTGTTGAGCGAGTAGCTGTTGTCGAGGCGCCGGTCGGGCGCCGTGGTCAGCGTCTCGTGGTTGCCGCGGTACTCGAAGACGAGGTCGGGCGACTCGGCGATCTCCTGACAGAAGCGCACGCAGCGGCTGCAGAGGATGCAGCGCTCGGCGTCGAGCACGATCTCGCGCCCCACGTCGACCTTCTTCGGCTTCTCGACCTTCTCGTGGTCGATCTCCGACGGCTTGCCGTCCCAGTCCATGTAGTGCCGCTGCAGCGTGCACTCGCCGGCCTTGTCGCAGATCACGCAGTCCACCGGGTGGTTGACGAGCGTGAACTCGAGCATCTGGCGCCGCGCGTCGAGCACGGTCGGGCTCTGGCTCTCGAGCTCCAGGCCGTCTGACACCGTGGTCTGACAGCTCGGCACCATGCTGCCGCGGATGCCGACGAGGCACTGGCGACAGGAGGCGGCCACGCTGAGGCCTGGGTGGTAGCAGAAGTAGGAGATGTCTTCGCCGAGGTCGAGCAGCGCCTCGAGCAGGTTCTTGCCCTTGGGCAGCTGATGCTCTTTGCCGTCGATCTTGACGGTGACCAGCTCGGGTGTCGGTGTTGGCTCGTGCTCGCTCATGGTCGCGTGCTTTGGTGTACGTGTTAGCTAAGCGGGGAACGCGGCGCCTCAGCGGTCGCATTCACCGCCGATCATGTTCAGCGTGTCGAAGGTCGGGACGAGGTCAGCGATCATGTGGCCGACGAGCAGCTTCTCGAGCGCGGTCATCAGCATGAAGCACGGCGGACGACAGCGGCACTTGAGCGGCCGGCCGGTGCCGTCGGAGACGATGTAGAAGCCGAGCTCGCCGTTGCCGCCCTCGATGTACGTATAGGCCTCGCCGGCGGGCACCTCGATGCCGTCGACGACGATCTTGAAGTGGTTGATGAGCCCTTCGATGGTGTTGTAGCTCTGCTGTTTGGGCGGGATCGTGATGCGCGGATCGTGCAGCTGGTAGTCGCCCTCGGGGATCTGATCGAAGCACTGCTTGATCATCGAGATCGACTGCCGCATCTCCTCCATGCGCACCAGGTAGCGATCCATGTTGTCGCCGGCGGTGCCGATCGGGACCTCGAAGTCGAGGCGATCGTAGAAGAGGTACGGGTAGTCTTTGCGCACGTCGTAGTCGACGCCGGAACCGCGCAGACAGGGGCCTGTCCAGCCGTGGCTGATCGCCTCTTCCTTGCTGAAGACCGCGACGTTCTGCATGCGGTCCATGAAGATGCGGTTGCGCGTCATCAAGGTGTCGATCTCCTTGATGACGGTCTCGACCTGCACGAGCGTGGCGAGCGTGCGCTCGACCCAGCCGTCGGGCATGTCCGCTGCGACGCCGCCGATGCGCACGTAGGAGTGCGTCAGGCGCGCGCCGGAGATCTCCTCGAGGATGTCCCACAGAAAGTCGCGCGCCTTGATCGCGTAGAAGAAGGGCGTGAAGGCGCCCATCTCGGCGACCTGCGCGGCGCTGTAGGTCAGGTGATCGCACAGGCGCGCCAGCTCGCCGACGATCATGCGGATGTACTGCGCACGCTCGGGCGCTTCGACGCCGAGCAGCTTCTCGACGGCGAGCGCGTAGCCGACGTTGTTGAGCATCGGCGAGACGTAGTTGAGGCGGTCGGTGTACGGGAAGTTCTCGCCGTAGGTGTGCGCCTCGCACTCCTTCTCGAAGCCGCGGTGCAGATAGCCGACGTTGACCTGCGCGCCGGTGACCTGCTCGCCATCGAGCCACAGCTTGATGTGGACGGTGCCGTGGGTCGCCGGATGTGACGGCCCGACGTTGAGCACCATCTCCTCGGTGGGCATGCCCTCGTCGAGCTCGGGCGCGCTGACCGAGCGCAGTCGATCGCTGCCGTACATGGTTAGCTCTCCAGCAGGTTGCGCGGGCCGAAGCCAGGGCGATGGCCCGAGCCGGGGCGGCCGGCGAGGGCTTCGTCGATCTCGTGTTGTGGGCGGCGATAGAGCGGCTGGCGCTTGTCCTTGGGGTAGTCCTTGCGCAGCGGGTGGCCGTCGAACTCCTCGTACATGAGGATGCGCCGCATGTCGGGGTGGTCCTTGAAGCGGATGCCGTAGAGGTCCCAGACCTCGCGCTCGCACCAGTTGGCGACCTGCCAGATGTCGCAGACGGTGTCGACCACCGGGTCTTCCTCGGGGACGCCGACCTTGACGCGCAGGCGCTGTTTGAGCGTGAGCGAGTGCAGGTGGTAGACGACCTCGAAGCGCGGCTCGCGGCCCATGGTGTAGTAGTCGACCGCCGTCAGGTCGCTGAGCATGTTGAACTCGAGCCCCTCGGTGTCGCGCAGCCACAAGCAGGCGCTGCGGATCAGCGAGCGGTCGATGACGGCGGTCTCGTCGCCGCGGTGCGCGTGCGTCGAGATCACGCCGTCGCGCAGGTGCTCGACGAGGCGGTCGAGGGCGGCCTTGCTCATGCGCTGGTCTCCGTGCTGCTGCCGTGCTTCTTCTTCTTTTTCATCTGCGCCTCGCGCTTCTCGAGCTCGATCATGCGCTGCGAGTAGCCGTCGTGACGCTGGATCTTGTCCTGCAGCATCACCAGCGCGTCGAGCACCTGCTCGGGGCGCGGCGGGCAGCCGGGGATGTAGACGTCGACCGGGATGACGTGGTCGATGCCGGGCAGCGTGGTGTAGTTCTGATAGAAGCCGCCGCTCGAGGCGCACACGCCGAACGACACGACCCACTTGGGCTCGCAGATCTGGTCGTAGATGCGCTTGAGCACCGGCGCCTGGCGCTCGGTGATGGTGCCGACGACGAGCAACATGTCGGCCTGACGCGGCGAGAAGCGCGGGAACTCGGCGCCGTAGCGCGCGACGTCGTAGCGCGGCCCCATCAGCGACATGTACTCCATCGCGCAGCACGCGGTGGCGAAGGGGTACGTGAAGAGCGAGTACTTGCGCGCCCAGGCGACGGCGTCAGCGAGCCGGCCGGTGGTAGCTTCTAGTCCCATTCCAGTGCCTTTCGTCTCCAGACAAAAACGAGAGCCAGCAGCAGGATAGCGAGGAACGCCACCATGACCAGCATGCCGAAGGGCGTGGCTCCGGCGGTACACTTGCCCGCGGCGTTGAGCGATCCTTTGCAGCTCAGGTCGCGGAACATCACCGCCCAGGGGTAGAAGAACGCAGCCTCGATGTCGAAGACCAGAAACAGCAGCGCGACGCGGTAGAACTGCGCGTGGAAACGAATGCGCGGCGGCGCCGACTGCTCGAGACCGGCCTCGTAGGGCTGCATCTTGGTCGGGTTGGGCCGGCTCGGACCGATGAGGCGCGCGATGATGAGCAGCGCGATGCCGAGGCCGCCGGCGACGGCGAAGACGACGACGATAGGAAGGTAGTTGGTCAGCATGTCTCGTATGGCGGGCGCGAGCTCGAAGCGCTGATGAAGCGAGCGAGCGTGGAGCGTTGCTAATGGGACAAAAACTGTCCTGTATTGACCGCTTACCGCAGTATCGACCGTGCAAGAAGCAGTGTCAACGAGCGGAATAGCCTCGTAGTTTCGATGAGATTATTGATACCAGCGACGCTGCTGTGCGCCGCGCTGTGCGCGGGCTGCCCGCGCCCTGTCCAGCCGGGGTGGCGCCAGCCGCGCACGCCCGAGCTGATGCTGCGCGCGCTGCGCGGCGCGCTGTGGCGACGCGATCTGACGGCGATCTCTCTGCTGCTCTCGCATCGCTGCCGGCTGCACTGCGCTGGCTTCGTGCCGCGCGTGATCGATACCGCGGGTGGCTCGCAGGTGGCGCGCTGGCTCGCGCTGCCGCCCGGCGCGGTGTCGACGGCGAGCAGCGAGCTCGAGCGCGCCAGCCGCACGCTGATCGGCGCGCTGGGCGTGGCGTTTCTCAGCTATCGCGAGCTCGATTGGGTCGATCTCGTGCCGCTACGCGTGCGCCGCTACGAGGGGCGCGTGCTGGTGCGCGCGCGGCTCACCGCGCAGGGCGTCGACCTCACCGGTGCGCGGCGCAGCGACGATGGCTTGCTCGATCTCGAGCTGGTCGAGCGCAGCGGGCTGTGGCGCTTCGCGCGCGTCGACGTGGCGCGCGTCTACACGGTGCGACGCCCCGGCGCAGGCTTCGACGCGCCGGGGCCGCAGCGAAGGCCCGAGCCCGCGGCGCGAGAGGTGAAGCTCGGCGCGCGCGTGGCGCTGCGGCCCTCGCCGCGCGCGAGCGACGGCACGTGGGTCTACGGCGCGCGCGGTGCGACGGTCTGGCGCTTTCGTGTCAGCGGCGAGGGTGGCGACGCGCGTCGTGGTGCGCAGAACGTGCTGAAGCTCGCGCGCGGGCGCGTGCGTGATCTGCTGCTGCTCGACGTCGACGGTGACGGCCACGACGAGCTGTTCGTCGGCGCGAGCGAGAGCCAGAGTGGGCTCTTCGCGCTCGCGGGCAGCAGCGCGGCGCGTCGGGTCAGCGCGCCGGTTGACGGCGACGTGGTGCGCGCGCTCGCCGCGGACTTCGACGGCGACGGGCGCGTCGACCTCTTCCTCGCGCGCCGCCACGGGCGTGACCTGCTGCTGCGCGGGCGGCCGCCGGCGCGTCGCGGCGTGCGGCGCGTGCGCTTCGCCATCGGCGAGCTGAGCGATACGCGCGCGGTGGACGCATGCGCGGGTGACGTCGACGGCGATGGCGCCGCGGACATCATCGTCATCGACGCGCGCGGCGGCGCGCGCCTGGT
>JAGQIK010000221.1 GCA_020431405.1 Myxococcales bacterium | reverse complement strand
GCGCGGCGCGCTGCAGCGGGCAGAGCGTGAAGCCGCGGCGCGCGGCGGAGGCTTCGAGCTCGCGCGTGACGTGCTGGCGCGCGGCCGGCGTCCAGCGCGGGCCGACGAAGTCGACGGTGAGCATCGGCCGGCTGGCGCTCGACGGGCGACAGACGCTGATGATCGCCGGGTCGGCGGAGACGGGCGCCGAGGGGGGCGCCGCTGCCGCTGGCGATGCGATCAGGGCCGCCAGGGCGGCGACGAGTCGCCGCGGAAGACCTCTTCGCGGCCCGCGAGCTCGTTGGCAGTGGAGCGCTCGTCCGCGGCCAAGCGTCGCGTATGGCCCGGATTTCATGTTGGATTATTCTGAGAGAACTTTCCTGACCCAGCGCGGGCCGCTCGGGCATCCTACGGTAGCACGATGAGCTCGGTATCCGCGATAGGCCCTCGGCGTACGGCGCAGCGCGTCAGCGGGATGGCCGACGCCGACCTGGTGGCGCAGGCGCGCGAGGGCGCGGGCTGGGCCCACGAGGCGCTCTATCGCCGCCACGCCTCGCTCGTCTTCGGGCTGGCGCATCGGCTGCTGGGCGGCCGCGAGCACGAGGTCGATGACGTGGCGCAAGAGGCGTTCCTGCAGGCCTTCGAGAAGCTCGACAAGCTGCGCGACGCGCAGTCGTTCGCCAAGTGGGTCGGCTCGATCGCCGTGCGCTGCGCGCAGCGGCGGCTGCGGCGCGAGCGGCTGCGTCGGCGGCTCGGCCTCGGTCCGGCGGAGTCCATCGACACCGAACGGCTGATCGCGCCCACCACGCCGCCCGATGTCGCTGCGGAGCTGCGTCGGCTCTACGCCGCCGTCGGCGCGATGCCCGTGCAGGTGCGCACGGCGCTGATCCTGCGCCGCGTCGAGGGTATGTCCGTCGACGAGATCGCCGAGCACATGTCGCTGTCGCGCTCGACGGTGAAGCGTCGCGTGGCACGGGGCGAGGCGCAGCTGGCCAAGCTGATCGGGGGCGCGCCATGACGCAGCAACCGCAGCTCGATAACCGCGCTCACGTGGCGCCGGAGCTCTCCGAGGAACGCCTCGCCAGCGTGTGGTTCAACCTCAGCAGCGAGCAGCGCCGGCGCAGCCAGCGCACGCGGCGCGGCATGTTCGTCGCTGCCGGCGCGCTGGCGGCGGCCGCGGCGGCGCTGCTGGTGGTGTGGCGTGTGATGCCGGCGGCGCCCGACCAGTGGGCCGGCACGGTGCTGCGCACGGCCAAGACGCCGATGCAGGTGGCGCTCGCTGACGGCTCGACGATCAAAGCGCAGCCGGCAACCGAGCTGCAGCTGCTCTCCGGCAGCAAGACGCAGGTGCGCTTCGCGCTGCGCCGCGGCAAGGCCGCCTTCGAGGTGGCTCGCGACAAGAAGCGCGACTTCATCGTCGAGGCTGGCGACGTGCGCGTGCGCGTGGTGGGCACACGCTTCTCCGTGGCGCGCGCCGCCGCTGGCAACGGCGTGGAGGTCGTGGTGGCGCGCGGCATCGTCGAGGTGCGCGACGGCCAGGGCAAGACGCTGCGCCTCTCGGCGGGGCAGCGCTGGTCACGGGGAGTGAACCTCGCGCTCGCTTCGCCAGCCAAGCAGCCGCCGTCGCCGCCGGTGCCGCCGGCGCCGCCGCGCGTCGAGCCCCCTGACGACGGGACGCGTGGCGGCGACGCCGAATCCAAGCCGCCGCAGCGCCGGCGCTCTCGATCGCGCGGCGCGCCTTCGGCAGCAAAGCTCTTCGAGCAGGCGACCGCGCTGCGTCGCGCCGCCAAGCACCACGCCGCCGAACGCGCCTACCGTCGCTTCCTCGCGCGCTATGGCGGCGACGCGCGCGCGCCGCTGGTCGCCTTCGAGCTCGGTCGGTTGCGCATGGACCAGCTCGGAGACGCCCGAGGCGCCGTGCGTGCGCTGCGACGCGTGCTGAGGAGCAAACGGGCCGTGCTGCGCGAGGACGCGCTAGCGCGGCTGGTGCTGCTCTACGGACGGCTCGGCGACAAGCGCGCCTGTGGGCGCAGCAAAGCGCGCTACGTGCGCCTCTATCCGCACGGGCGCTACGCTGCCCACCTCGCCGATCGCTGCCGCTGAGCAGCGCTCGCAAAGGGGGGAGCTCGCGGCGCCGACGGGTTAGAATGGCGCGTCTTGAGCACGTCCACAGAGCGCAGGAGCATCCTCGCGGTAGATGACGTCGAGCACGTCTTCGCGCTGCTCGAGCAGCTGCGCGTAGGCTTCGTGCTGGTGGACGCCGATCGCTGCGTGATGCACATGACGCTGCAGGCGCGCGCGCTGCTGGGCCGACGCCGGCGCGGCACCGAGGCCGAGGTGATCTTCGGTCACGAGCGCTTCGAAGAGCTGTGGCAGGCGGTCGCCGCGGCGAAGAGCGCGCGTATCAGCGGCTGGCGCGAGTGGAACGTACGTGCGCTCGATGGCGAGGAGGTCGCCTGCGCCGTGTGTGGTGTGCCGGTGGACTTCGAGCGGGGCCGCCGCGGGATGCTCGTCGCCGTCGAGGACGTCAGCGCCGAAGCCAGCCTGCACCAGAAGTATCGCCGCATGCTCGACGAGCAGCGCGAGATCGCGCAGCACTTGCAGCACCAGATCGCCGTGCGGCTGCGCGAGCACGAAGACGACATCGCGCAGTTTGCCGAGCTGCTCCAGATCGCGCCGATGATCTTCAGCGCCTTCGAGTCCGAGGCGGCTACCGCGCTCGAGCTGTGCGCGCGCCCGCTGCCGCCGCAGCCCGAGGGGCGCGTCGAAGCCATCGACGAGCGCCTGCGCGCGCTGCACACGCTCAAGGGCAACGCGCGCAGCCTGGGACTGCACTTCATCGGCGGGCGCGCGCACGCCGCCGAGGACATGCTCGCCGCGCTGCGCCGGCGCTACCGCGACGAGCAGGCGCAAGAGCTGGCGGAGCTGCTCGTCGACCTCGAGCGCGCGGTCAAGCGCGCGGGCGTGATCCGCAAGCGGTTGGGCGAGACGACGCACGAGCGCGCGACGGGGCTCGACCTGGCGCAGTACGAGGCGCTGGTGGGCGTGCAGGAGCTGGTGGAGCGCGCCGAGCGCGAGCTGCTGCAGGTGCCGTTGGCGCACGACGACGCGGCGCGAGCGGCGCGCGAGCGCGCGGTGGGGCTCTTGCGCGAGGCGGGCGCGCGGCTCGAGGACGAGGCGCGCGTGCCCCTCGAGCCGCTCTTCGAGTATCTCAAGGTCGTCGCCGTCGACGCGGCCAAGGGCGTGCACGCGGTCTGTCCCGAGCTGTCGTTCAGCGGCGGCAGCCTCGGCGTGACGCCGTCGGCCTATCGCGCGCTGCAGTCGGCGTTGCCGCACCTGGTGCGAAACGCGGTGGTGCACGGCATCGAGAGCGACGAAGAGCGGCTGGCGCTCGGCAAGCCGGCGGCGGGCACGGTGTCGCTCTCGGCGCAGCGCGATCAGGCCGTGGTGCGGCTGTGGTTGCGCGACGACGGGCGCGGCCTGCCGATCGACAAGCTGCGCGCGCGCGGCGCTGGGGCGGCGGCCGACCCGGCCGCGCTGATGTTCGCGTCGGGGGTCTCGACAGCCGAGGGCGTGACGCAGACAGCCGGGCGCGGCGTGGGCGCGCCTTCGGCCAAGGAAGCGATCGAGGCGGTGGGAGGGAGCATCGAGGTGCGCAGCGACGAGCACGTGGGGCTCGAGCTGGCGATCTCGCTGCCGCAGTAGCCATGGCCGACTACGACGTCTTCAACGGTGACGCCGACGGGCTCTGCGCGCTGGTGCAGCTGCGCCTGGTCGAGCCGCGCGCCGCCACGCTCGTCACCGGCATCAAGCGTGACATCGAGCTGCTCGAGCGCGTCGACGCGCGCGCGGGCGATCGCGTGACCGTGCTCGACGTCTCGATGGAGAAGAACCAGGCCGGCTTGCGGCGCGCGCTCGACGCGGGCGCGTCGGTCTTGTACGTCGATCACCACGTGGCGGGCGAGATCCCCGAGCACGCGCAGCTGACGGCGATCATCGACGAGTCGGCGTCGACCTGCACCAGCCTGCTCGTCGACGCACACCTCGGCGGCGCCTACCACCTGTGGGCCATCACCGGCGCGTTTGGCGACAACCTGCAGAGCAGCGCACACGCGCTCGCCGAGCGTCACGGCGTCGCAGAGCCCGTGTTGCGTCAGCTCGACACCCTCGGCGTCTATCTCAACTACAACGGCTACGGCAGTCACCTCGACGAGCTGCACTTTCGCCCCGACGAGCTGTTCGAGAAGCTGCGCCCGTACAGCTCGCCGCTCGAGCTCATCGCCGCCGAGCCGCGCGTGTTCGACAAGCTCGAGCAGGGCTACCGCGAGGACATGGCGCTGGCCGCGGCGCTTTCCCCCGCGCGCGTCAGCGAGAGCAGCGCTGCCTATCTGCTGCCCGACGCGGCGTGGTGCCGGCGCTGCAGCGGCGTGTTCGGAAACGCGCTGAGCAACGACAACCCGCGGCGCGCTCATGCCGTGATCACACCGCGTGCGGGGGGCGAGGGCGGCTACGCCGTCAGCGTGCGCGCGCCCAAGTCGACGCCGCGCGGCGCCGCCGAGCTGTGCAAGCAGTTTCCCAGCGGAGGTGGTCGCGCTGGCGCGGCGGGCATCAACGCGCTGCCCGAGGATCAGCTCGAGCATTTCCTCGCCGCGTTCGCGGCGCAGTACTCTTAGAGCTCGCCCTCGTCGTCGACGTCGACGGAGCCGTCGAGATCGCCGGCGAGCACGCGCGCGATGGTCTCCGAGAGGCTCGCCGCCTGCACGGGCTTGGTGACGTAGGCCTTGGCGCCGAGCTCGAACGCTTGATCGATGTCGGGCTGAGCGCCTTCGGTCGTGATCACCACCACCGGGGGCATCGGCTTGTCGCGCGCCGCGAGGCGTTCGAGAAAACCGAAGCCGTTCATCACGGGCATGTTGAGGTCGAGCAGGATCAGATCGACGTCGCGCTTCTCCAGCAGCTCGAGCGCCTCCTGGCCGTTCTCTGCTTCGACGAAGGCGAGGCCTGGCACGCGGCGCAGCGCGAAGCTGATGAGGTGCCTCATGGTGGCGGAGTCTTCGACGACGAGCGCGGTTCGATTGGCCATGTGCTAAGTGTCGACCGAGACGCCACCAGCGTCAAAGGTCTGCTCGTTCATCTGGTGTTGACAGGCAAATTGGCGGCTGCTAAATGCGGTCGTCGTTTGCTGGGGCGGGGTTTTTGGTAGTCTTAATGCTGTTAGGGGCGGATAGCTCAGTTGGGAGAGCGCCTGGTTTACACCCAGGTTGTCGCAGGTTCGAACCCTGTTCTGCCCATGCAGGCGACGATTCGAGAGTCTGAGAACAAAATGGGGTGGTAGTTAAGTCGGTTATAACGCCGGCCTGTCACGCCGGAGGCCGCGGGTTCGAGTCCCGTCCACCCCGCTAAAAAAGCCCCGCCCGTTTTCGGGCGGGGCTTTTTTGCGTGGTGGACGGGATTACGCCGTGCGCATGACGCGGATCGGGGTGCGGGCCTCGAGGTGGTAGAGGTCCGTGCGGCGGTGCCGCAGCGGCTGCACGCTGCCGAGCTCGCGCGCCTGCTCGAGGGCGACGAGGTCGAGGTCGCAGATGACGACCGTCTCGCTGTTGAGATCGGCGGCGCCGGCGATGGCGTTGGTGGGAAACGAGAAGTCGCTGGGCGTGCAGACGACGGCCTGACCGTAGTTGATGAGGAAGTTG
The DNA here is from genome assembly GCA_020431405.1 of Myxococcales bacterium. Taxonomy (GTDB): domain Bacteria; phylum Myxococcota_A; class Polyangia; genus JAGQIK01. The sequence continues at coordinate 16,452 of JAGQIK010000221.1, read as the reverse complement.
TCGACCTGCGGCAGGTTGCCCACGTTGCCCGACAGCACCGTGTAGACGTAGTTCTCCACGGCGCGCGCCTGCGCGCTGTAGCGCACGCGCATGTACGACTTGCGCTCGTCGGTGGAGAAGGGCACGAACAGCACCTCGGCGCCCGAGAGCGTCAGCAGTCGCGACAGCTCGGGAAACTCGATGTCGTAGCAGACGACGATCGCGATGCGCGCGTAGGGCGTATCGAAGACGTGCACGCCCTCGCCTGGGCGCACGCCGTACTCCTTGCGCTCGTTGGGCGTGATGTGCAGCTTCTCTTGGGTGTAAAGGCCGCCCGTCGGTGTGAAGAGGTGCGCGGCGTTTCGGATCTCGTCGCCGACGAGCACGGGGTGCGTGCCACCGATGATGTGCAGGCCCGAGCGGCGCGCCATCGCGGTGAACATCTCGCGGTAGCGGTCGGTCATGTCGGCGAGCTTGCGGATGGCGTCGACAGAGCTGATGCCGGGCTCGAGCGTGCTGAACAGCTGAGCGGTGAACAGCTCGGGCAGCAGCAAGAAGTGGCAGTGGTACTGCTCGGCCGTCGAGACGAAGAAGTCGACCTGCTGCTCGAAGGCGTCCCAGTCGCTCACGCGGCGCATCTCGTACTGCGCTGCGCAGACGCGCAGGCGGCGCACCGGCCGGCGCATGGGAGCGGCCGCGATGCGCCGGCGCGCGTGATCGTAGCGTTCGTTGATGCGCTCGAGGAACGTGGCGTAGTCGAGGCTCTGCTCGTCGCGCAGATAGCCCATGTGCACGCCAAGGACGCTGTAGCCGGCCTTGAGGTGCGCGTTGAGCGCGCTGTCCTTGAGCTCTCCGGCGGTGACGCGCTCGACGTACTCCTCGGGCGTCATGCGGCCGGCGTGCTCCGCATAGCCGGGCAGTCGGCCGCCTGCGACCATGCGCCGCAGGTTGAAGCGCTTGACGATGCGCATGCGGCCTTCGTAGAGCTTGCCCGCCACGCCTTGTCCGCGGTGATCCGGATGCACGGCGATGTCGGCGCCGTAGAGCGTGTCACCGGTCGGGTTGTGCGAGCTGAAGGTGCCGCTGCCGGTGATCTCGTTGTACGAGTACCAGGGCGACTCCTCGTCGAGCTGCACGATCAGCGACGTCGCGTAGCCGACGACCTCGTCGCCGCGCGTGGCCACCAGCTGGCCTTCGGGGAAGGCGTCGACCTGCATGCGCAGCAGCCGCGTGCTGCACAGCCCCGAGGCGGACATCGAGGCGTACGACGCGGCCTGGCAGGCGTAGATCGCCTCTACGTCCTCGGGACGTGCGCGGCGAACTTTGACGGCGCGGGCCTTGGGGCGCTGCGCATTCTTGTCGGGAGTTTTTTCGGGAGGCACCGCGCTAGCGTGCCACGGCACGCACGCGCCGGCGAGCGCGCTCCCTCGCGCCATCGAAGCGGTGCACCAGCACCGAGGGGATGTGCTCAGCCGCGCTGATGCCAGCCTCGATCGCCGCGCGGTCGCGCATGCTGACCAACCGCCACAGTGGCTGCTCTACCTCGCGGATGCGCGGAAACGCGGCGCGTACGTCCTGGTCCCAGCGCGGCGCGAAGCGTTCGAAGTCTTCCGGCTGCACCGTGCCGCGACAACTCGGCTCGCCGCAGCGGCACTCGAAGGCGCCGGCGAGGTTGAGGGTGCCGTAGTCGCACAGCAGCTGCTCGCCCGCCGCGATGTCGCGCACCGCGATCTCGAAGTCCACGCCGGGGCTGATCGAGTTGGGCTCGCAGCTGTGGTTCATGAAGCGCCCGATGTCCCAGCACAGCACGCGATGACCGTTGCTGTTGGGGTAGCTGTAGTGCTCGAGCGCCGCGGCGTACGGGTCGCCGAGGCGATCGACCTGGCTCGGGGGCAGCAGCTGATCGAGCTCGTCGAGCACCCAGGTGATGGTGCCCTTGGGGATGGGACGCGTCGCGAACAGCCCGTAGCCGACGACTTCGTCGACGACGCCGAGCCTCGTGTCCGGATGGATCACTTCATCCTCCGCGCGTAGTGCGCATGTGTGTAGCTAAGCGAAATAGCATTCGCTGCGTCGCCTGGGAATACAGAATCGTCGAAGCCCCCGCCAGCCGTGCTCTTTCGCCGGCACCCGCGCGCGCAACCAGCCGCCGCAAGCGCTGGCGCGTCGGTGCAAGACCTTGCACCGCAGGTGCCCGACGTGAGCCGCTCGCTGCGCGATCGCTGCGCTTTCGCCGCGCCGAGAGGTCCGCACCCGCGAGGCACGGCCGTTGCTGAGCTCGAGCGCGAGCAGGAGGTGGTGGTGGTGCGCAGCGTGTTGCTCGGAGCGAGCCTGGTGGTGCTGTCTAGCGCGGGGTGTGGCGGGCGCGCCGTGGAGTCCGCGTGGTCCTCGATGTCGCCCGACGACGTGCGCGCGCGCGGCGAGGCCGGCGCCGTCGCGCCGGCAGACGCCAGCGGCGACGGGCCTACCACAGAGACAGGGCCTGACGCTGCTGCCCTAGACGCCAGCGGTGACCGGCCGACCGTGGAGAGCATCGAGTGTGTCTTCGTCAACGCCGTGGGCAAGCAGCGCTGCCAATCGGGGCCCTACGGTTGCGAGGGCGTGGGCCGCTGTGCCGCCACGGTCGACGCGGCACCAGAGACCCGCTTGAGCTGGCAGAGCTCGTGCGGCGGCTTTGCCTACACCGTCGTAGGTCGCGGAGAGCAGGCGCGGTTCTTCTGCGCGCCCGCGTGGCTGCACGACGGCGGCGGCGCGCCTCCCGACACCACAGCGCCGGTGCCGACCACCGAGCGCGTGACCTGCCAGTTCAACGGCTCGACGGCGCGCCAGGTCTGTTACACGGTGGCGGCGCACCCGGGACCGAGCGCCTACGCTTGCGCGGGAATCCACAGCTGCGTCACCGCCGTCTCCGCGCAGCCAGGCGACGTGCTGACGTGGACGAGCACCTGCGGCGGTTTCGCGTACACGTCCACCAGCGGCAGCGACAAGAACGCGGTCTTCTTCTGTCCCTGAAGGCCTAGTGCGAGCCTTCGCGAACCGAGCGCAGCGTCGCGACCCTGCGACGACCTGGGGGACCCATCCCCGTGCGCCGCACGCGATCCCAGGCGGTTGTCGCGCGCCACGCGCGGCACGGGCGCTGCACTACACGAGCCCATGCGTCTTAGCTCGAAGCTTCTCGTCGCGTACGCCTTCGCCACGATGCTCTGCGCTTGCGGCAAGCGGGCCGTCGGTCCGGGCGACGACCCACCCAGCGTCTCGCCGCCGCCGCCGCCGCCCTCGCAGCCGACGCCCACCCCTACGCCGCGCCCGCCCGAGCCACCCGAGCCTCCGCAACCACCACCGCTGTGGGACTGTCAGCCTGGATCGCCCGAGGTCTGCACCAAGGTCGGCGGCGACCGAGGGCTGCCCAGCATCGAGCCGGGCTGGACCTGCCACGAGCAGGGCATCGATGGCGCGGCCTACCTGACGTGCGCGCGCGTCGGCAAACCGGCGCTGCCCACGCCCGGCTGGACCTGCCGCAGCGTTGGCAGCTCGACCTACGTGTGCAACCGCAAGGTCGTGCTCGCGCTAGACCGCCCCGACGGCGGCAGCTGGGCCTGCTCGGCGAACAGCGACACGGGCCGCGTGTGCGTGGCAGGAGGCCTTCCGCCGGGGCCCGGCTGCGCCCCTGGCACCAAGCGCTGGTGCGATGGCCTGAAGTTCTCCGGCTGGGGCGTGGCGACGTGCACGCCCGAAGGCAAGTGGCCCACGCGCATGCTCAACGGCGCGATGACCTATGACTGCGTCGAGCCGTCCGACGGCGCGCGGCCCAACACCATCTGCGCCTGCTTTCATCCCTACTACACGCCGAGCTGCTGCGAGCGCTCCGACTGCATCGTCCCCGAGGGCGTCAAGCTGGGCGCGCTGGTCTGTCCGAGCGAGAGCTCGACGCTCTGCGACCCCTGCAACCCGCAGAAGCCGAGCTGCGAGGTCTGCGTCGTGACCAACGCGTTCGAGGCGTACTGCACGAAGGCCTGCGCCGCGGACGGCAGCTGCCCGAGCGGGCAGACCTGCGTCGAGGTCAAGCACAGCGGGACGACGAGCAAGCGCTGTGTGCCGCAGGGCTTCGGCTGCTACGACGGTCTGGGGAGCTAGCGGCGTGGCGCGGCGCGACGCGTGCGGCCGCCGCCGCCGCCGCCGCCGCCACGCGATGGGGCAGCCCGACGCGAGCGGCCGCGATAGCTCTCGTGGCGATAGCCGCGTCGGCGGTAGGTGCCGCCGCCGCCGCGGTAGTAGCGGCCGCCGCGGTAGGCGCCGCCGTGATAGCGCCGGCCGTAGCGCGGCCCGTGGAAGGCGCGATAGCTGCGGCCGTAGCGATAGCGCTGGTAGCGCCGGTAACGCCCGTACAGCGGGTGGCGTGGCCCGTACGACGGCGGGTAGACCCAGCGGTAGGTGTGGCGATAGCCCCGGTTTCCCCAACGGCCGGCGACACGCACCCAGCCACGCCCGTTGCGCACGTAGCCGCCCGGATACCAGTAAAGCCCAGCGGCCGGTGGGATCATCCACAGGCCGTTGACCCAGACGTAGCTCGAGCCGGTGAAGCTCCAGTACCCGCTAACCCAGCTGTAGTTGTCGCCGGGCGGCGGCGGGATCTGTTCGTAGAGCGGCTGCGGCGGCGGCTGCTGGATCAACGGCGCGTCGGCGGGCGGCGGATAGTAGTCGGGCTCGTAGTAGCAGCCGACAACCAGGGTCAGCGCGGCGAGCGCGGCGAGGTAGCGTTTCATGGCTGTAGGATAGCGCGCCGCGGGGCGCGCGGCATTGACGGCAATCACGCGCCCGCGCGGGCGCGAGCGCATTGATTTCCCACGCCTGTCGCACTAGGGTCCCCGCGTGATATTCGTCATCGTCACCACCGCTGACGCCGAGCACACGCTCAGCGACGAGCACCACCAGCTGCGGCTCGAGTATCTCGACGACCTCGCACGCCGGCACGTGCTCGTGGCGGCGGGGCCGTTCGACGATCAGGAGGGCGCGATGATGCTGGTGCGCGCCCGCGGCATGGAAGACGCCGTCGCCATCGCCCGCGCCGATCCCCTCATCGAGGCTGGCCTCGAGCGCTACGAGGTGCGCGGCTGGACGGACGTCTACGATCCCGAGCGCCGACTCGGCGACCTGATCGACTTCGAGCCGCCCGCAGACCGCAGCGGCCCGCTGGTGGCGCCGCTGCCCGACGCCTCCTTCGAGCTCGTCGACGTCACCACCGATCCGCGCTACGCCGAGTTCCGCACGCGCTGCTTTGCCGCGGCACGCATCGAGCCCGACGATCCGACCCGCCTCGGCTTCCTCGGGCTGATGAAGGCGCAGCGCTGGAAGAAGCTGCTGCTGCTCAACGACGGCGCCATGGCGGGGCAGATCGAGATCGCCGCGCCCGAGGCGGCGGCGCTGCCGATCCGCAGCGAGGCGCTGACGGTGATCCATTGCCTGTGGGTGCTCGACGCCTACACGGGCCTCGAGGCGGGGCGCCACCTGCTGTCGGCGGCCGCCGAGGCGTTTCCCGACAGCGAAGGCCTCGTCACCATCGCCTACAACTCGGCGCTCGGCTGGCTGCCGCGCGCCTTCTTCGAAGGGCAGGGTTTCGCCATCGTCGACCAGCTCGACACCGGGCGCTTCGCCGGCGACGAGCCGATCGCCGCCTACCTGATGTGGCGCCCCTTCTCCGAGGACGCCGCGCCGCCGACCTGGAACCGCGAGCAGCTGCGCGTTGGCATCGACTTCTGTCCGGCCTACCCGTGGATGACGGGCAAGCGCCTCTACTGGGGCGAGGACTACGCCTACCGCGTGCGGCTGGTCAAAGAGGGGCTGCGCCGCCCGGAGCTGCTCGAGCAGATGCCGGTGGTGGCCACGCGCCGCGCCGAGCCGTGGACGCTCGTCGAGATGGGGCTGCCCGCGTCCGATCTGAAGCAGGCCATCGCCCGCGTGCAGAGCGCGCTGATCGCCGAGCCGACCTACTACGCCGTGTTCTACGAGGCCGGCGACGGCGACGAGATGATCGTCGTCTACCCCTATCGCGAGTATCGCGTCACCAAGGACCCTGCGACCTGGCGCGACGCGCTGCGCTACGGTCTCGACAAGCAGATCCCCGAAGCCGAGCTGCGCTTCTCGCCGATCCCGCTCGAGAAGGACCCCGGCGGCCGCGCGCTCGAGTAGCGTCGACGCGCGAGCTGCGCGGCGACCACGTACGGCCTCAACGCGCGGCGCGACAGACGAGCACCTGCGACTCGCTAAAGGCCGAGAGCGCCTTGTTGTCGAAGTCGCCGTAGCGCGTCACCAGCTCGAGCCCGGCTTGCTGCACGAGGTTGAGCAGCTCTTCTGGGAAGTACTGCCGATGGGCGAGCTTGACCACGCGCGTTCGCCCGGCGCCATCGCCCGCGCCCGTCTTGCTCGCGGGCTCGTAGTAGATGTTGATCAGCGCCACCTGCGTGACGGGATCGTAGTGGTGGTTGGTGCTGTAGATCAGCTTCTCGCCGCTTTTCGGGTGCGTGAAGCGCGTGCGCGCCCAGCGGCGGCTGTCGTCGCGCGCGAGCCACTCGATATCGGGGTTGAGCACGTCGAAGGCGAGCTGCCCGCCGGGCGCGAGGCGCTCGCGCAGCGACGAGAGCAGCGCCACCAGGTCGGCGCTGCGATAGACGTGCATCAGCGTGTTGAACGCGGCGATGACGAGCTTGAAGCGACCGACGATGGGCAGCGCGTGCATGTCGGCGCGCACCAGGCGCACGCGCGGTCGCGCCGCCTTGGGTCGCATGCGCGCCAGGCGTTCGCGCGCGTGCGCGAGCATCGGCTCGCTGAGGTCGACACCGAGCACGTCGATGCCGTCGCGCGCCAGCGGCAGCGCGATGCGGCCGGTGCCGCAGCCCAACTCGAGCACGGGGCCGCCGGTCTTTTGCGCGAGCGCGCGGTAGAAGCGGACGTCGTCGCGCCGGCGCCGGTACTCGAAGTCGTAGAGCGCCGCGTCGATGTAGTGATCGCGCGTTCCGCGGCGCAGCCCCTTGCTCAGGCTACGCGCGCGGCTCAACGGTTCTCGCCCGTCGAGTGGCGCGCTCCGCGTCGGCGCCGCCCGCGCGCGCGCGACGTGCGCTGGCGCCGCTTGCGCGGCTCGGCGTGCTCGACCCAGCGATCGAGCGCGCCCTCTTGGGCAGAGCCGGCGTGCTGGCGCAGCTCGAGCAGCTCGTAGGCCTCGCGGAAGTAGTCGCGGTGCACCATCTGCTTGCGCGGACGGCCCACGCACATGCGCCGTTGGGCGACCAGGATCTGCCGCAGCCGCTCTTTGTCGCGCCGCGAGACCTGGATGCGCGTGGCGACGGCGGTGATCACGGCGTCGATGCGCTCGACGAGCCAGCCGGCGCGCCGCTCGGGATCGAAGCCGTGCGCCAGCAGCGGCAACACCAGCGCGCCGAGGACCACGGCATGCGTGAGCGGCTCCTCGGCGACGAGCATCATCTCGTCGAGCGCGCCGAGGTGCGCGTAGAGCGCCTCGCCGGCGGCGCGCCGTAGCTCGGGGGTCTCGAGCTCGAGGTGCGCGAGCAGGCGCTCGACGGTGCTGCTGTTGCCGTTCTCGTCGTCGCCCGCGCCGACGCCATCGCTCTCTTCGTCGTCGCTGGTCTCGTCGTCGTCGTCCCAGTCGCTGCCCTTGCTCGGCGCGTCGCGGCGGCTGCGCGTGAGCGGCTCCACCGGCGTGCGCGCGTTCTTGTCGGCGGGCTCGGGCAGGAGCGCCGCCAGCTCGGGAAAGAGCACGGCCAGCACGCCGGTGCGATGCATCAGCTCGAACGCCACGCGCGCCGTGCCGCTGCTGAGCAGGCGGTAAATCTCCTCGAGCACGCGCGCCACGGAACAGCGCGCGATCAAGCCGCGGTGTGCGACCAGCGCGCGCAGCGTCTCGGGCTCGATGGTCATGTCGAGGCGCGTGGCGAACTTGATGGCGCGCAGGATGCGAACCGGGTCTTCCTGAAAGCGGATGTCGGGATCGCCGATGGTGCGCACCAAGCCGGCGCGAAGGTCTTCGAGCCCACCTACGGTGTCGATGACCTGCTCGGCGGAGAGGTCATAGAACAGGCCGTTGATGGTGAAGTCGCGCCGCAGCGCGTCCTCTTCGGCGCTGCCGAAGACGTTGTCGCGCCAGATCAGCAGATCGTCGTCTTCATCATCGCTCTGCGGCGGCGGCGCGCGGAACGTCGCCGTCTCGATGATCTTGCGCCCGAAGAAGATGTGCACCAGGCGGAAGCGACGCCCGATGATGCGGCTGTTGCGGAAGAGCTTGCGGATCTCGGTCGGCGTCGCGTTGGTCGAGACGTCGAAGTCCTTGGGCGAGCGGCCGAGCAGCAGGTCGCGCACGCATCCGCCGACCAGATAGGCTTCGTAGTCGTAGCGCGTCAGCCTTCGTACGACCTTGGCTGCTTCGGCGTCGATGCGGTCCGACGTGATGGGGGAGAGCTGCCGAGTCAAGCTGTGTCAGCGCTACCACAATCGGCGCGTCTTTGGAAGGAATTGAGCTAGTTAGGGCGCTAGCTATCGCCGTCCTCGCCGAACAGCAGCGTCTGCTCGGAGCTGGGCTCCGGCTCCGGTGCGATCGGCTCGGGCAGCGAGGGCGGCTCGATCAGGCAGTTGGCTGCCGGCAGGCCGGGGTTGTGGCAGCGGCAGGCCGACACACGCGCGCCCTGCTCGCGCGCGATGCGCTGCAGGCGTCGCAGGCTCGACAGCGCTTGCTGAGGGTCGATATGGGCGAAGCGTACAGGCTGTCCGCTGGCCAGCGCCGGGAACACGCCGAGCACCAAGCGGCGAGAGCCGGCGGGCGCTTCGGCCTCGATCTGCTCGGCGACGCCTGGCCGCAGGTGCACGAAGCTGGCCTGCGCCTGGTCGACGCCGAGCGCGACCAACGCCGAGAGCAGCGCGCGCAGGTCGTCGTTGCCGTCGTTGACGAACGGGATCAGCGGCGAGATGTGCACCGCCGGCTCGACGCCGACTTCGCGTAGCCGCTGGATCATGAACAGCCGCTCGCGCGGCGTTGCCGTGCCCGGCTCCCAGCTCGACGTGTACTGCTCGGAGAGCGAGGCGATGGGGATCGTCACGCGCACGATGTCGTGATGGCGGCCGAGCAGCTCCACCACGTCGTCAGGGATCAGACCGCGCGTGGACAGCGACACGCCGATGTTTCGCCGCAGCAGGATATCGAGACACGCGCGCGTGGTGTGCAGCACGTGCTGTCCGCCGAGAAACGCGTCCGAGGCGCTGGCGAACAGCACGTAGCGCGGACGCGGTGACTTGCGGCGTGGGTTGTCGAGCTCGTGGCGAAGCTGCGCCGGCAGGTCGCGGTACACGACCAGCGTGCCCGGCTCCGGTGCGCCCGAGTAGCAGCGCGCGTAGCAGAACACGCAGCGCGCCGCGCAGCCGCGCGTGACGTTGAGCGTCGCGACATCTCCCGCGCACGCGAGCGTGCCGCGAGCGAGGGCGTGCTTCTTGTGTGCGGCGAGCACCTTCACCAGGGCCCGATGGTACACCAGGCGGTCCCATCTTGTCGGCGCGACGACGCCCACTCATACTGGCGCGGTGAAGCGACGAACCCCAGCCGCTCTGGCCGTGCTGGGCGCTTGCGTTCTGGGCCTGCTGCCGGCGCCCGCGCGCGCCGAGACGGCCTTTCGAACCCTCGACAGCAGACACGCGCTGCTGCTCGGGCTCGGCTTCTACATGGCGCTCAACGAGCGCTCGGCGGGCGGCTTCAAGCTCTTCGGCTCCTACAACTACGCCTTCGATCGTCACTGGGCGCTCGACGTGCAGCTCAACGTCGGGCTGGCGCAGGAAGGCTGCGTCAAGTCGCCCGACAAGGGCTTCGTCTGCACGGGCTTCGGGCGCGGGCAGAGTGTCGACGGCGTGCTGGGTGTGATCTTCAAGTGGAGCCTGCCGCGCTCGCCGCGCGCGCAGCTTCACGTGCGCGGCGGTGCGCTGGTCGGCGGGCGCTTCGTGCTCGATCAGAGCGGCCTCGCGCTCGGCGGGCGCGTCGCTGCCGGCGCGCGCTACTACCTCGCGCCGTCCTTCGCGCTCGGCGGCGAGGTGGGCACCAACATGGGCGCGACGATCTTCTCGACGGCACCCGACGTCGCGTTCTTTGCCACGGTGGATCTGCTCGTGGGCCTCGAGTGGCGCCTGTAGCGCGCTCGCCGTACTAGGGCGCCAGCGGCAGCGCGTAGATCGTGCCGGTCTGCGTGCCGACGTAGACGGCGTTGGCGCCCACCGTGGGCGTGGCGTTGATGCCCGAGTCGGTGGAGAAGCGCCACTGCAGCTTGCCATCGCGCACGGCGTAGACGCAGCCGCCCGGTCCGCCGGAGCAGGCTTCCATCTCGCCGATGTAGACGGTGTTGTTGGCGTCGACGGCGACACCCGAGAACTGCACGCCGGTGACGGGGAAGCTCCACACCTCTTTGTTGCCCTGCGTGGCGTGGATGCCGTTGAGCGAGACGGCGACGACGACCGTGCCGCCGCGCTCGACGGGGGCGCTGAAGATCGGCTCCTGGCCCGCGGGCAGCTCCCACTTCTTGCCGCCGCTGCCGTCGATGGCGTGCAGCACGCCCGACCAGTCGCCGACGATCACGCTGCCGCCGCCGACGAAGGGTGGCGCCGCGATGCGGTTGGCCTCGAGGATCTTGCTCGGCATGAAGTCAGGTGCGGCGAGCCGATAGAGCCGACCCACGCCGGAGACCTGCGCGCCGAGATAGACCACGTCGCTGGCGTCGGCAGCGACCGAGCGGTGGATGTCGTGGTCGTCGAGCTCGTGGTGCCAGGCCATCTGCCCCGACGCCGCCGTCACGCCCCACACGTGCGCCTTGTTGGTGGCGTCCGCCACCGTGCCCAGCACCAGCGTGCCGTCCGAGAGCAGCGCCGGCTGCGTGTCGCTGGCGGCCTTGCAGTCGAAGTACTCCTCGCCGCCGATGTTCCACTCCGCGTTGCAGCTCTGCGCCTTGATCGCGCCGAGGCACTTCTCGGAGCTTCGCGTGTAGTAGATCGTGTTGCCGGCCGCATCGAGCGTGGCCGGGGCTTTGACGGGCACCTGAAACTGGTTGGTGCCGGTGAGGGCGCTGCAGCGGATGTTGCCCTGACTGCCGACGAGCAGCACGTGCACGCCGGTGTCCGACGAGACGATCAGCTGCTGGTCGTCCTTGTTGACGATGGCGTGCACCTTGCCGAGCTGCGAAGCGGGCTTGCTCCACAGCTCTTGCACGGTCGAGCTGCCACCATCGCCGCTGACGGGCGTCTCGCCAGACGGCGGACCGTCGAACTTGATCTCGGCGTCGCTGCTGAGCTCCACGCGCCCGGTGCAGGCGGTGAGCAGGGAGAGGAGGGCGGTGACCAAAAAAATTGCCGGCGCGCTCGGGAGGGGTGAACGCGCCGGCAAGGAATGGCTCAAGCGAGGAGTGCGGCTACTCGTACGTGAACCACACGTCGGTGACGGTGCCGACGCGGCCGAGCGCGCTGGCGAACTCGTCGGTGCGCAGGAAGCGCGCCGTCTGACGATGCTGGCTTCCACTTCCATCGACCTGGCTACCGGAAGTATAGCGCAGCTCGATCGCCGCGACGCCCATGCTGGCGAGGGTCGAGAGCTCGTCGGCGCTCGAGATGCCGTCGCCGTTGGCGTCCTGCCACAGGCGCAGCTGCGAGTAGATCGCGTCGCGCTTGTCGATACGGCCGTCCTTGTTGCTGTCGTAGCGGGCGAGCTTGCCGAAGCCGTTGCTGTTGTCGTCGTCGTTGCCGAACAGCTCTTTGGCGCTGTCGATCTTGCCGTTGCCGTTGACGTCGAGGGTCAGCAGCGCGTCGTCGCCGGAGATCCAGGCCGTCTTGACCTTGCTGCCGGTGGAGAGCAGGTCGAACTTGACCTTCTTGTTGGTGGTCGCGATGCCGTCACCCGCCAGGTCGAGCACCAGCGGCGAGGCGATGCAGCAGCCGCCGCCACGGAGCAGGCCCTGCGCGTCTTTGTCAGCCGCGCCAGCGCCGTCCTTGAGACCCTGCACGTACTCGTTGTTGGCCTCTTTGTAGGCGGCGTAGAGCTGCGACTGCTCGACGGGGTCGGCGCCGATTTTGTCGCAGAGCGGGTTGGCGACGATGAAGGTGTCGATCTTGGCGACGGCGTTGGAGAGCGCGGGCTTGCGCAGGGTGGCCTCGCAGTAGCGCGTCGAGTTGGAGGCCTTCTTGCCGGCGTTGTTGGGGTAGTCGAACTCGATGCCGAGGTCTTTGAGGCGCTCGTTCATCGCCTGCTCGTAGAGCTTGCGGCCCATGGCGACGCCCTTCTCGTAGGCGCTCTGCTTGGCGGTCGGGTTCTGGTCGCAGAGACCTTCCTTGCGCAGCTGGTCGATGAGGCGCACGGCGGTGATCTCGACGGTGGCGTTGACCGACTTGAGGTACCAGGTGCGGTAGTCGGCGATCTCTTTGTCGCTGCCGGGGAACTCGTTGGACTGCACGGCGCGGTTGGCGTCGACGTCAGCCGTGATCGCCAGGAACGCCTTCTCCATCGCCTCGTTGGCGATGATGCGGCAGCTCACGGCGCCGGTGGTCGCCACGGTGGGGTTGCCGACGTACTTGCAGTTGGCCGGACCGTCGGTGGCGGGCTCGTTGGGCGTGCTCGCCTCGGCGGAGAGCGTCACGAGGCCGTTGTAGAAGTAGTTGATGCCCTGCGCCTGGAGCACTTTGTTGACCTGGTGGGTCATGATCTCGTCGCCCTTGATCTCGCCCATGGCGATGACCTTGAGCGTGTTCTGGACGATGGGATCCTTCTGGCTCTGGATGTTGCCAGGGACGACCTCGATCTCATCGATCACGCCTTGACCGCAGCCGACGCCGATGATGCCGATGACGAGAATACCCAACAGGCGTTTCATTCGTTTGCTCCCTCCGCTGTTGCGCCCCTAAATAGAGCAAGCGTTATGCCGTGGGAGATCGGCCTCCGAGGAGGGCTAAGGGCGTTGTAATTGCTGTGTTAAGCAGATCTGAGGACGACCGGTTGCATTGGAGACTGTGCACGCCAGCGTAACGCTTGGTTTGGGGGGCCATCCCCCCTCGGCGGGGTGTAGAACCCCAGGATCCGCGTTCAGCGCTGAAATGCCGCGGTTTCCGAGGGGCGGGGAACAGAAGTCTCCACATGGGGGGTAAACCCCCAGGCCTCCCGGCCTACGTGTAGCACACGAACATACCAGCTGATTTGCGAAGGCGGACTCGGCTCTCGGGTCGCCAGTCCCCAGCGCGGGCGGGGACGACCTACCGCGGCGCGACGATCCGCAGCCGGATCCCGGACCCGTCCTGGTCTTTGCCGGAGGTCGATTCCCAGGCGATGACCATCGTGCCGTCGGGGGTGAAGGCGACAGCGGGGCGGCTCTGATCGACGGGCACGTAGGTGTTGAGCGCGAGGTCCTGCGCGTCGAGCGCGTTGCCCGCCTTGTAGCGGCGTCCGCGCACGTCGAGGCCGCTCGAGGACTGTTGGCTGGGGTCCTCCCAGACGACCGCCACCATGTCGCCTGAGCCGACCACGTCGGGGTGCGCCTGATCGCCGGCGGTGGTCGTGTTGGCCGTCACGTCCTGGCCCTGCGCGCTGGCGTTGGCGTCGAACGCGCGCCAGCGGATCTGCTTGGTGTTGTCGCCGCCTTGCTTGGAGGCGTCGTCCCAGACGACGACGAAGCCGCTCGACGTGGCGGCCACGCGCGGGTTCTCCTGGTTTCCGGTGCCCACGCTGTTGAGGATCTTCTCGCCGCCGATGGTCTTGCCGGCGGCGTCGAAGAGCCGACCGCCGATGCCGATGCCGCTCGACTCGCCGTCGCTGCCAGACCAGGTCTGCCAGACGACGAAGACGTTGCCGTTAGCGGCGGCGGCCACCGACGGCAGCTGCTGGTCGCCTTGGTTGGTGGTGTTGGCGCGATAGTCGTTGCCCACCGGCTGCAGCGCGGGCGAGAAGCGGCGCACGCGGATGTCGACGCCGTTGGAGCTTCCGCCGATGCTGATGTCGTTGAAGGCCACGACGAAGCCGCCGTCGGGCGTCGCCGTCACGTCGGGCGCCGCCTGCGTCGCGTTGGTGGTGGTGTTGACGATGACGTCGTTGCCCTTGGCCGAGCCCGTGTTGTCATAGAAGCGGCCACGCACGGCGGTGGCCGACGTGTCGGGCGCCGTCTTCGACCAGTCGGTCCACACGACGAAGGCCACGCCTTGGGTGCTGACCGCGACGCGCGGCGCGACCTGGTCGGCGTTGGTCGTCGTCGGCACCACGACCTCGGTCTGGTCGAGGGCTTTGCCCGTGGCGTCGAAGCGGCGCATACGGATCGTCGAGCCGCTGGTGTCGCCATCGAGCGCGCTCTTGTCTTCCCAGACGAGGATGATCGTGCCGTCGGCGGCGACGGTGACGTCGGGCTTGCCCTGATCGCCGGTGGTGATGACGTTGGCTTGAAAGTCGACGCTCTTGCAGCTCTGGCAGCTGTCGTTGGGCGTCTGGCCGGGGTCGCACTCTTCGACGCCCTGGAAGATCTTGCCGTCGCCGCAGAAGGCGAGCTTGCAGTTGGACAGACACTCGTCGGTGTCGTCCTTGTTGCCGTCGTCGCACTCTTCCTGGGGTTTTTCGACCGTCTTGTTGCCGCATGAAGCGGGCACCGGCGGGCCGTCGGGGTTCGGGCCGCCGCCGTCGATGGTGGGGACGCCCTTGTCGCAGGTGCCGGTGGCGGTGCAGTCGAAGTTGGTGTCGCCGGCGCAGCCCGCGCCAGCGAGGGCGAGGATCGCGGCGATTGAGACGATTGATCTACGCATGGAAGGGTAGCTCTGAGGGTAGCACGGGTTGGTTGGGGGAGATGACCGTCGCATCGATGCGTCGCTATGGTCCCGCGGTGGGCAAAGTTGTGGGCCGCTGCCCACTGCGTGGGGAGACGCTCCCCGCCAAAAACAGTGGTTTAGCGTGTGGTGTCGCGTGCGGTCGCTTGGCACGCGGATCGCACAGTGGATCCCGCATGGGACTACTGGATTTTCTCCGTCCACGGAAAGTCGACGCAAACGAGATCGCTGACGTCGCGCGGGACGACTGGTCGCCGCCCCCGCTGTCGGCCAGCAGCCCCGCCGTTGCCAGCTGGGGAGACTGGCTCGAAGAGGCCGACGTCGAGCTGGAAGAGATCGAGGAGTGTGCGATCGATCCCGAGCTCGCCGAGCTGGCCAAGCGCGCGCGCCGTCCGATGACAGGACCGCTGCCGCGGGCCGAGGCGATGGCCGCGATGGCGTCGGCAGCCAAGCCGCCGCCGCCGCCAGCGGACGTCACGCGGGCGCCGGCAGCACCGCTCACACGCGCGCCCGCCGCGTCGCTGGCGCGTCCGCTGATCTCGTCCAAGCCCAAGCCGGCAGTCGCTGCCGCGCCGGTGGCGGTGGTCAAACCCAGCAAGCCGGATGCGGACGACGGGCTCGACATCCCGGCGTACCTGATGCACCTCACCCCCGAGGAGCGCGACATCATCCGCGCCCAGCAGGACAGCGCCGCGCACGAGGCGCTGACGCGCGCTTCGCGGGTGCGCCCACGCGCGAGCCGTCCTCGCTTGCGCTCGACGCTCGGCGTGCGCAAGGGCCGCGAGCGGACGGCCGTCGCCGCGGCGCCGATCGTGGCGGCGAGCAGCATTCGCGAGCACCTCACCGAGGAGGAGCTCGCCATCATCGCGGCGCAGCAGGCCAAGTAGAAGCCGCGCGCCAGCCGCCCCACCGACCACCAAAGCGGGCGCTGCAAGTCGAGTAGCGCGCGGGCGCGCGGCGCGCTACCCTGCGCGCCGTGACTGCTCATCCCACCGTATTGACGCGCCTTTTGCGCTACGTCCGCTTTGATACTCAGTCCGACGAGAGCTCGAGCACGCGGCCCAGCACCGCCAAGCAGCGCGACCTGCTGCGCGCGCTGCACGACGAGCTGCTCGAGCTCGGCGTGCCCGACGTCAGCATCGACGAGCACGACTACGTCATCGCCCGTCTGCCAGGCAACGTCGACGTGGACGTGCCCGCGGTGGGCTTCATCGCGCACGTGGACACGTCGCCCGAGATGAGCGGCAGCAACGTGCAGCCGCAGCTGCATGAAAACTACGGCGGCGGCGCGCTCGAGCTCGGCCATGGCTACACGCTGACGCCCGAGCGCAGCCCCGAGCTGCTCGATCACCTCGGCCATACGATCGTCACCACCGACGGAACGACGCTGCTCGGCGCGGACAACAAGGCTGGCGTCGCCGAGATCATGACCATGCTCGAGCGCCTGATGGCCGATCCTGCGCCGCCGCACGGTCCGGTGCACGTCGCGTTCACCTACGACGAGGAGATCGGGCGCGGCACGGAGACGTTCGACGTCGAGCGCTTCGGTGCCGAGTACGCCTACACCGTCGACGGCGAGACCGTCGGGCACATCGAGAACGAGACCTTCTGCGCCGACGCGGCGCGCGTGCTGCTGCGCGGCGTCAACGT
>JAGQIK010000220.1 GCA_020431405.1 Myxococcales bacterium | reverse complement strand
GATAGGCCGCTGGCGGCGCCGGCGTCTTCTTTGGCACCTGCGGCGCGCGCGCGATGTCGACGTGTTGGCGGTCGAGGTCGCCGCCGACCCAGCTCACCGTAAGGTGCACACGCCGCACGCTCATGTCTGTCGGCAGTGCAACTTGCGCACGATATTTTCCAGCCGCGACGGCCTGCAGCGGCGCGCTGCCGCCGGGGTGCGCCTGCACCCGCAGCCCCGGCAGCGCCACCGGACGGCGCTTGCTGTCGCGCAGGATGACCTCCACCTCGACGTGACGCGCCCCCGCGCGCAGCGTCTTGGCGGCGACCTTGAACGCCGTGCGCACCGGCAGCAGCCGCAGCGCGAAGCCCGCGTCCTTGTCCGCAGCCGCGGCGACGCCAGCGAAGCGCGCGTGCACGACGTGTGCGCCTGGCTTGCGCACCCGCAGCGGCTGCACCGCCGACGCGTGAGGGCCTCCGTCGAGCGACAGCTCGAGCCCGCTGGCGTCCTTGCCCCCGACGGAGAGCAGCAGCAGACCGCTCGCTTCGGCCACGCCGTCTTTGCCCAGCTGCAACCGGCGCGAGCTCGCCAGCGTGGCGATCAACACCTCGAGCACCTTCGAAGCACGCCCTTCGAGGCCGACGCCGTCGATGGCGGCGACGCGCGCGAAGTAGTGCCCGGCGGGCAGCGCCTGCGCGCGAAAGCGCAGGATGCCGGCTCCGACCACGGCGACAGCGACCTTGCTGCGAAAGTCGCGGCTGCGCGCCAGCTCGAAGCGGTAGCGGCGCGCCGCCTTGACGCTCTGCCAGCGCGCCTCGAAGCGCGTGCTGTGCCCGGCGGTGGTGAGCACCACACGCCGCGCCGCGCCGATCCACGCCGGCGGCGGCGGCAACCGACGCGGCTTGGCAGGCTTCTGCCCCTTTTTGACGTAGGTGCCGTAGTCGCGCTTGACCTTGACCTTCGCGCCCTGCGCTTTGACCCCGACGTGGCCGTCATACACCGACACGCGCGATGTCTGATAGCGGTCGACCTCGAGCAACATCTCGCGCGAGACGATCTCGACGTCGGCCGAAGGCGTCGCCAGCGCCAGCGGCTTGCTCTGCGCGTCGAGCGCCGCCAAGCCGCCGCGCACGGCGCCCGCCAGCACGCGCACCGAGTGCTTCTGCGCGCGCGAAAGCCGCGTCGCCGCCGCGCTGGCGCCGTAGATCACCAGCAGCGCGCGCTCGCGCATGCGCAGCGAAGATCGGTCTTCGAAGGCGATGCCCGCGTAGGACTTGCCACCCGTGCTGACCTTGTAGAGTCGCCAGAGGTTCATCTTCGGCCGCGCGCGGCGCCAGTCCACCGACGCGGGCGGTTTGGCCTTCACGTCTCGCTGCAGCCAGGCCAGCTTGGCCTGCGGCCGCAACGACCCGGGCACCTTGATGATCGTGCCCGGCGGTATCACGTGCGGCTGCTTGTCGCGGCAGTACGGGATCTCGCCGTAGCGCGACGCTTCGCCGAGCACCACCAGCGCGATGCTCCAGCACGAATCGCCTGGCTGCACCTCGTAGGGCACCAGCTTGACGGCAGTCTTTGTGCCCGCGGCGGGGGGCTTGGCGGGCGCCGCGCGTGGCGTCGCCGCAGCCGCCAGGCCCAGCAGCGCTGTGATGGCCAACCGGCGCGTCACTTGCTGGCCCCCTTGGCGCGCGCGAGGATGCGTAGCACCACGCGGCGGTTCTTGGCCCGCCCCGACGCGCTGTCGTTGCTGGCGATAGGCTTGGTCCAGCCGAAGCCCTTGGCCTCGAGCCGGTGGCGTCCAACGCCCGCCGAGACGAGGAACTCGAGCACGCGCCGCGCGCGCCGCTCGGAGAGGTCGACGTTCATCTCCTTGTCGCCGCGGTTGTCGGTGTGGCCCTCGACGCGCAGCTTCGTGATCTCCTTGTGCTGCTTGAGCACGGCCGCCACCTGGCGCAGCGTCGGCTTCGAGCGCTCGTCGAGCACGTCGCTCGCCGGCTTGAAGAAGATCGTCTTGTCGACGTTGACGCGCCCCTTGCTGACCGTCACGCCCCCCTTGCCCGAGTCCGGGCAGCCGTCGTCGTCGTCGACGCCGTTGACCACCTCGGCCTGCAGTGGACACTTGTCGTCCACGTCGAGGATGCCGTCGCCATCGTTGTCGAGGTCGGGGCAGCCGTCGTGGTCCTGAAAGCCGTCGCGGTCTTCGGGGTCGTTGGGACAGCGGTCCTGCGGCGCGACGAGCCCGTCCCCATCGGGATCGGGATCGCGCCGCGCGGAGGCGTCGAAGGCTGCCGCCCCGATCGGCCGCTCCCTGACCAGCGGCGGCGGCTCGCTCGGCACCAGCACCGGTCGCGGCGGCGGCGCTGCGGGCTCCTTGTCGGCGCCCAGCGCGTAGGACAGCGATAGCAGAACGCGCGCGTCGGGCGCGCTGTAGGCACGCGTCAGGCCCGCCCCCACCGCGAGCGTGGCGACGATGCCGCGCCGCGCGTGGCGCCAGCGCAGACCGCCGCGCAGCTCCATCGGTACCTTGCGCGCGACGAGGCCGCGCGGATCGCTGTCCGAGCTCGCCGTGTCGAACGCCGCTTGCAGCTCGGCGAGCGCGGCCAACCCGAAGTGTCCGAGCGGAACCTGCGCGCCGAGCCCCAGCCGAAGCTCGCCGCCAACCGTCACGTCGCGCACCTTGACGCGCTCGCGCACCTTGTAGCCCACGTCGAGCGCCACCAGCAGACCGCTCGCGGTGCAGTAGTCGGCCACCAGCTTGGGCGTGAAGGTCACCGAGCTGTCGCCCATCAGCACCTCCTCGCGCCCGCTCGGCACCGTCAGCGCGCCGATCAGCGCCAAGCCCAGCCCGTCGCGCAAGCCGCCGCCGCAGCGATTCTTGATGATCACGACCTTGGGCTCGATGCGCAGATCGCCGAGCCCCGTCTCGCCCGAGGCGGTCAGCGCGTTGCGCTCGCCGCTCTGCCTGAGCATCATCGGCAGCGAGAGCGCCAGCTGCGCGCGCCCGAACAGGCCCACCGCCAGGGCCAGCTCGGCGCTGAGCCGATGGCGCAGCGGGCTGAAGGTCGCGGCCTGCCCCTCCGCGACGAGCAGGTCGTTGGCGTAGCTCAGCGTCAACGCCACGCCGAGCGAGAGGTGCGGCAGCGCCCGCGAGCCGGGCACCGCGATGATGCCGTAGGGGTCGACGTTGGGGTCGAACAGCTTGGCCGCGATGCCTTGGTCCTGCGCGCGCGCGGCCAGCGGGCAGACCACCAGCAGCGCGCACGTCGCGATCCACGCGAGCGACCGCCGTGCTGGTGCGCGCTGCGCCATGGATGTGCCGTCTAGCAAGGCCAAGACCAATCGCGACGTTGATACGCCAACCGAAAAACTCGGTCAGCTCGGTTCCACTACCGCGTTTGGCAGGATCAGCACCAGCCGATTGTCGCCAGGCGCACCTTCGATGCGGATGCTGCCACCGTGCGCCTCCACGGCGAGACGGCAGAAATAAAGGCCCAGACCGCGCCCGGCAGACTCGGTGAGGCGCCCGAACTTCTCGAACACGCGCTCGCGCTGGGCTTGCGGCACGCCGGGCCCCGCGTCACGCACCTCCACGCGCACGCTGCCGTCCGCCGCGCCGTCACCGTCGCCGTCGGCGGCGATGCTGATGATGATGGCGCTGCCGCGCGGCGCGTGCTGCAGCGCGTTTTCGATGAGGTTGTCCATCACGCGCTCCATCAAGCGCGCGTCCCAGCGCAGGCGCGAAAGCGGCGCCACCAGCTGCGCGGCGAGCGTCACGTCCACCAGCTGCGCCGACGACGACCAGCGCGCCAGCAGCTGCTCGCGCAGCGCCTGGCCGTCGACCACCTCGCGCTGCGCCGACAGCTGCCCCTCCTCGAGCTGCGCCGCGGCGAGGATGTCGTTGATGTAGCCCTCGAGCCGCCCGTACGCGCCGCCGATCAGATCGCGCGCGCGCCGCGCGGTCTCGCCGGCGCCCTCGTCGAGCGCCAGCAGATCGAGCGCGCCGCGGATGGCGCCGAGCGGATTCTTCATGTCGTGCACCAGCAGATGCGTCTGCACCTCGCGCTGCTCGAGCGCCGCGATCAGATCGGCGCGGCTGAGGGCCACGCCGGCGAACGACGCGATGCTCTCGAGCAGCTCGAGGTCGCGCGGCTGCGGCACGCCGTGCGCTCCGCGCAGCTCGGCGTAAAGCACGCCGATGACCCGCTCGCCGTCGAAGATCGGCGCGCACGCGATGCTGCGCGCTTGCGTGTCCACCAGGCTGTCGGCGCCGCGCAGCCGCGGATCTCGCTCAGCGTCGAGCGTCAGCAGCGAGACGCGCTGCGCGAAGACGCGCGCCAGCACCGTGCGGCTCGGCTGCCGCACGTCGTCGACCACGGCGCTGCTGGCGAGCTGCTGCACGGCACCATCGCCGTCGAAACGCAGACACCACGCCGCGCTCGCCGAGAGCGCCTCGCTGACCAGCGTCACCAACCCGCGCGCCAGCTCGTCGATGTCGCCGACATGCGCCACCAGCCCGGCGGCGCGGAAGACCACGTCGAGCATGCCCTGCAGGCGCGACGTCTCGCGCGAGGCGCGCGCGTCGAGGTAGGCCGACTGCAGCGACGACTGCTGCGCGCGCGGCCGCACCAGCTCGAGCGTATCCTCGAGCGCGGCGTCGACCTGCTCGCCTTCGATCACGATCTCCACGCCCTGCACTACCACGCGGTCGCCGCGCTCGAGCCGCGCAGAGGCCGTCGCGAGGCCATCGAGCTCGAAGCGACGGTCCGAGTGGGCGTGCCTGCAGTAGACGTGCGACGCGGAGACGGTCAACACCAGCACCGCGCCGTCGAGCCCAGGCAGCGCGACGTCCACCGCCGAGCCGCCGCCCACCGTGACGCGTCCGAGGGGCAGTCGCGTGGGCTCGCCGCCCTCCACGCGCAGCGTGAAGCCGCTCGCCATCTCAGACGCGCTCTTCGCCGGCATCTTTGCGCGGCCTGCCGGGGCGCCCGCCTTGCCCATCGGGGCCGGCGCCGATCTCGTGGCGCTTCATGATGCGGGCGAACGACTTGCGTGGCAGTCCCGCCGCGCGCGCCGCCCGCGCCACGTTGCCGTCGTGCTGGGTCAGCATCGCCTCGATGTAGCCGCGCTCGAAGCGCTCGATGGCCTCCGCTTTGGCCTCGTTGTAAGGCACGTCCGTGTCGACGAAGCTGGCCTCGTCCCCGGCGCCCCCCTCGCCCTCGTCGACCACGCGGCCGCCCGCCGACACGAAGTGTCCATTGTCGCTATCGTTGTCGCCGTCGTCGTCCTCGCTGCCTCCGTCCAGCAGCCCAGTCGCCATCGGCGCCGGCTCGGGCAGCACGTCGCGCTCGACGATCGCGACGTCGCCGACAGGGATCTCGTCGGCGTGGATCACGCTGCGGCGCGCGCCGACGAGCGCCTGCTGGACGACGTTCTCGAGCTCGCGCACGTTGCCGGGAAAGTCGTACGAGCACAGCTTCTGCACGGCCCGCACCGACAGCGCCACCACCTCACGGCCGAACTCGCGCGCGTAGCGTTTGAGGAAGTACGACGCCAGCAGCGGCACGTCCTCTTTGCGCTCGCGCAGCGGCGGCACGGCGAGCGGCAGCACGTTGAGTCGATAGTAGAGGTCCTGGCGAAAGCGCCCGGCCTCCACCTCGGCGGCCAGATCCCGATTGGTGGCCGACACGATGCGCACGTCGGCTTTGCGCGGCGTCGTCGCCCCCACCGGCCGATACTCCTTCTCCTGCAGAAAGCGCAGCAGCTTGGCCTGCATCGCCAGCGGGATCTCGCCCACCTCGTCGAGAAACAACGTGCCGCCGTCGGCGGCCGCTGCCACGCCGGGCGCGCCGTCGCCCGAGTCGGAGAAGGCGCCCTTGGTGTGGCCGAAGAACTCGCGCTCCCACAGGCCGTCGGGGATCGACGCGCAGCTCACCGAGATCATCGGCCCCGACGCGCGCGACGACGCGTAGTGGATCGTGCGCGCGATGACCTCTTTGCCGGTGCCGCTCTCGCCGTGCACCAGCACCGCCGCGTCCGTTCGCGCCAGCGAAGGCAGCCGCGCGGCGACCTGCATCATCGCCGGGCTCGTGCCCCAGACGAAGCTGGTCGGGCCACGCAGCGTGTTCTCGATGAGGTCGCGAAGCTCGCGCGCCTCGCGCGCCACGCTGACCTGTACGAGCAAGGCGTCGAGCCGCGCGCGCAGCACGTCGAGCGCGACGGGTTTGGTCAGATAGTCGTCGGCGCCGCTTTTGAGCATCCGCACCGCCTGCGGGACCGAGTCGAGCACGCTCATCACGATCACGCGGATGGTGGGGTTTTCACGTTTGACCTGCTCGAGCAGCTGGGCGCCGTCGATCTCGGGCATCATCAGATCGGTGATCACCAGCTGCGGCTGGATCTCGGCGATCAGCTCGAGGCCGGCCGCACCGCCGCTCGCGGCCTCGACTCGCGAGAAGCCGAGCACGCGCAGCAGCTCGACCACGATCTGCAAGCTCGACGGGTCGTCGTCGACGACGACGACGTTGACGCCTTGTACGAGGCGCGGATCGAGTCGGGCTCGCGTCATCGCGGCAGTCTACCGGAAAGACAGTCCCCGATGTCCCGGTTTTGCAACTTTCAACGTAGCCCCGCCTACTTGGGCGCTCGGTCCACCGCTTGCTATGCGCCTTCAAGATGCCCCTCCCTCGCCAAATGGAGCGCGTCGAGCGCGTCGCCGCGATCATCGAGCGTTTCGTCGCCGAGCACCCGTCGGCCTGCGACACGGCGTGGGGCGTCAACGCGTTCTGGCTGCGCAGCGTGCCTGACGACATCTCGCTTGCAGACCTCGCCCTCGCATTGCAAGCACTCGTTTCGCGGTCGGTATTAGACAGGGTTGTCATCGGCGGGCAGACGCATTACACCGCCTGCAAAGCTCCGAGCAGGCCCGACAACGGCCCCGAGAACACCTGACGCGATGATGTCCTGCCGCCCACGCTGCTCGCTGTCGCGCTCGCTCGCCGCGGGCGTGCTCGCGCTCGCGTGCGCGATGACCGCGAGCTCGCGCGCCGCGGCCGAAGGCACGCAGCAGCTCGGCGCCGACCAGGACTTGCTCGAGGCGACCATCATCCGCGTCGACGTGCTCGCGGCAGGCGAAGTCATCAACATCGCCGTCGGCAACAACTCCAACAACTCCAACGGCCGCGTGCGCATCACCGTCACCGACCCCAACGGCGCGCAGGTGAGCGGCTCACCGTTTACGGTCGGACCAAACTTCAACGGCGGCGTCGGCTTTCTGCGCACGCCCGACGTGCTGCCGCCTGCGACGATAACCAACCCGCTCAAGATCACCGCCAGCGTCGTCGGCGCCTACACCGTGCGCTTCGACAACCTGCGCAACGTCACCGGCAACGACGCCGTCGTCGACCCCTTCGACATTACCGTGGCGCCCAACGCCGCCACGCCCGTGCGGCCGGCCACGCCCCCGCTGGGCGGGCGCGTGCACTCGCTCAACTGGCAGATCAACGGCGGCGGCTTCGCGCAGAGCAACGCCAGCGACGCCGAATTCTTCGTGCTCGCGCCCACCGGCACGGGCAGCGACGTGACCTGGCTGCTGCAGCTCAACGGTCTCGCCGGCTTCGTCTACGACGTGACGGCCAATGACATCGGCCTGCCCGCGCCGCTGTCGGGCGTCTCGGCGCTCGCCGCCGATGTCGCCACGCCGCCGGCGCCAACCTATCCGGTCTACCTCGAAGTGCCGGCCAAGGCGCGTGGCGGCGGCAAGGCACCCGCCGTCGGCCCGATCACCTTCGTGCGCAGCAACGCCAGCTGCCCGCTGATCTTCCCCGGCGACGCTGGCGTGCTCGCGTTCACCAGCGACACCGACGCCAACTACTCGCTGGTCATCGACATCAACCGCGACGGCGTGTTCAACCCGGCCGCCGGCGACGTGCTGCTCAGCGGACGCGCCACCGTCGGCACCAACACGGTGCCCTGGACCGTGCCCGCGTCGCTTGCCGCCGGCGCGCTGAACATGCGCCTGTCGATGCGCGTGGGCGAGTTTCACTTTCTCGCCAACGACGTCGAGACCGCCAACCCCGGCCTGCGCATCTTCCGCGTCGAGCCGCCGCTTTCGAGCACCACGCCCGCGCCGCAGCCGATGTTCTGGAACGACACACGCGTCAACGCCGGCGGAACCATCGCGCCGGCGAGCACCCTGCCCGCCGGTCTGAGCAGCGGGCTCTACAGCGCGCCCGCGGTGTGCAGCCGGCCTGGTCAGAGCGGCGTCAACGCGCACTGCTGGGGCACCTTCCAGTCGAATTCGCCGGGCAACGACGCCTATGTCGACACCTACGTCTTCGCCTTCGAGACGGTGCGCACCGCGACGCTCGTCGTCGCCAGCCCCAGCGGCGACGCCGACGGCGACGGCCTGACCAACGGCGCCGAGTGCTCGCAGCACAAGACGGACCCCACCAAAGCCGACACCGACGGCGACGGGCTGCGCGACGACATCGAGGTCAACGGCGCGACCGACCCGCTCAAAGGCGACACCGACGGCGACGGCGTGCTCGATGGCGTCGAGGACGTCAACAAGAACGGCAGCGTCGACCTCGGCGAGACCGATCCGACCAAAGCCGACAGCGACGGTGACGGCCTCTCCGACGGCATCGAGGACGCCAACAAGAACGGCAAGCTCGACCCCGGTGAGACCGACCCGCTGAACACCGACAGCGACGGCGACGGGCTGGTCGACGGCTGGATCGACAAGAACAACGACGGCAAACGCACGCCCGACGAGGGCGAGGACCTGAACCTCGACGGCAAGCTCGACCCCGGCGAGACCGACCCGCGCAAGGCCGACACCGACGGCGGCGGCGAGTCGGACGGCTCCGAAGTGCTCGTCACGGGCCACAACCCACGCGACCCCAGCGACGATCACGTCGACAGCGACGGCGACGGCATCGTCGATCGGCTCGAGGACAAGAACGGAAACGGCGTCGTCGACCCCGGCGAGACCGATCCGAAGAAGCGCGACAGCGACGGCGACGGGCTCGACGACGGCGTCGAGGACGCCAACAAGAACGGCGTGCTCGACCCCGGCGAGACCGATCCGACCAAGGCCGACACCGACGGCGACGGCATTGGCGACGGCATCGAGCGCGGCGTCGACGCGCAGGGACGCCCGCTCGCTGGCGCCACCGTGACCAACCCGCTCAGCCGCGACAGCGACGGTGACGGCCTCGACGACGGCGTCGAGGATGCCAACAAGAACGGCGTGCGCGACAGCGGCGAGACCGACCCGCGCCGCGCCGACACCGACGGCGGTGGCGTGCGCGACGGCGACGAGGTCAAGGTCGGCACCAACCCGCTCGACCCAGCCGACGACAAGCCGATCCTCGATCGCGACAGCGACGGTGACGGCATCCCCGACCGCCTCGAGGACAAGGACGGCGACGGCGTGATCGATCCGGACGAGACCGATCCACACAACCGCGACACCGACGGCGACGGGCTCGATGACGGCGTCGAGGACGCCAACAAGAACGGCGTGCTCGACCCCGGCGAGACCGACCCGCGCCGCGTCGACACCGACCGCGGCGGCGAGCCCGACGGCGTCGAGACCAAGGCCGGCAAGAACCCGCTCGACCCGTCGGATGACGACCCCGAAGCAGATCTCTATGGCGGCGGCTGCGCGATGGCGCGCCGCGACGCTCGAGCTCGCTGGCCGCGGAGCAGTCGT
This sequence comes from Myxococcales bacterium, assembly GCA_020431405.1. Lineage (GTDB taxonomy): Bacteria > Myxococcota_A > Polyangia > JAGQIK01. The sequence continues at coordinate 18,307 of JAGQIK010000220.1, read as the reverse complement.
CCGCGGCGAATTCCCACACTACCGCTGATGTTGTTGTTGCTGCTCGCGCCGCTGCTCGTCACGGGCAGAAGGCGCGGAACTCGAAAAGGAGCCTCAAAGTGAACCCCCTCCGAACCAAGAGTCTGACCACCGCGCTGCTGCTCGCCGCGCTGCTCGTCGCCCCCACGGCGTGGGCGGGCGACACCACCAAAGAGAGCCTGCTGCTCAAGGACATGAAGGCCAAGGATCTGAAGCAGACCGGCTGGGATGTCAGCTTGAGCATCGGCGCGACGCTCGCGGTGGCTCAGTCGAGCAATGTCGTCGGCCGCATCGACGGCACGTCGTTCACCTTCGGCGCCAACCTCAAAGCCGGCCTCAACTACATCAAGGCCGTGCACGAGTGGCGCAACAAGCTGCTCTTGACCAACACCTTTACGCGCACGCCGGCCCTCGACGTGTTCGCCAAGACCAACGACATCGTCTCGTTCGACAGCATCTACCTCTACAAGCTCAAGGCCGTGCCCTGGCTCGGTCCGTTCGCCCGCGCCCAGCTCGACACGACGCTGTTTCCCGGCTACGACTTCCGCGCCGCCCCCACCGACTACGTCATCGACGCCGGCACCGCCAACGCGCGCGTCTTCACCAGCGACCAGCTGCGCCTGACCGACCCGTTCTCGCCGCTGACCCTGCGCCAGAGCATCGGTGTCTTCGCCAAGCCGCTCTCCAGGACCTGGCTCAACGTCGAGATCAAGGCCGGCTTCGGCGCCCGCGAGACCTTCGCCGACGGCCAGCTGGCCCTCGCCGATGACGACGCCACCGCCAATCAGGTCGAGGTCAAGGCGCTCTCGGACTTCGCTCAGGGCGGCCCCGTCGGCAACTTGCTGCTCACCGGCACGCTCTCGAGCAAGCGCGTCAGCTACTCGTTCGAGGCCGAGGTCTTCGTGCCCGTGATCAAAGACAGCGACAAGAGCGCTGGCGACCTGACCAACGTGCTGTTCGACTTCAACATCTCGTTCAAGCTCGTCAGCTGGGCTTCGCTCGACTACCAGTTCAAGGCCGTGCGCGACCCGCAGCTCGTCGACCACTTCCAGATCCAGAACAACCTGCTGCTGACGTTCGCCTACACGCTGCTCGAGAGCGACCAGGGCAAAAAGAAAGCCAAGAAGTAGTAGTATCGCCCCTCCCAACGGTGGAGGAAGCGCCATGCGGCGATCGACGATCCTGCTTCTTTGTCTGTCCGTCGCTACCGCTTGCGACAAAAAAACCAGCTCGAGCGGCAGCGCCGCCACCAAAGGCAGCGGCAGCAGTGGCGGCGCCGCCGCTGCCAAGGCGGCGGGGACAGGCAGTGGCAGCGCCGGCAACCTCGGTGACAAGCTCGCCAAGGCGATCGGCAGCGCGATCAAAGGCGGCGCCAAGGGCAGCGGCGGCGGCAAGCCGCAGATCACCCCCGAGCAGTACGAGAAGCTGATCCTCGGGCTCGTCGGCTGCAAGATCACGCGCCACGGCCGGCTGGGCCGCAAGTGCGCCGGCTACAAGGCGCTCTCCGAGGCGCGCAGCGCCGGCGCCACCGTCAAAGACTTCGTCGGCCACTCGCACAAGCTCGGCATCAAGCTGCTCAAGCACGAAGACGAGGCGGTGCGCTGGTACGCCGCGGGGCTGCTGAAGAGCTTCTTCGGCGTGCACGCCGACGCGCAAAAGGCCGTGCTCGCCGCCGCTCCCGAGGAAAAGAGCCCCTACGTGCTGGCGCGCATGATCTACGCCGTCGGCAAAGCCGCCAGCAAGAACGCCGACATCGCCGCGTGGCTGATGAAGATGGCCGATCACGAGCACGCGCAGGTGCGCAAGCAGGCCCTCGCCTACCTCGCCAGCGCCAGCGGTGTGGCCGGACGCTACGAGAAGTTCGTCGAGAAGATGACCAAGGACCCCGACGTCGAGGTGCGGCGTCACGCCTGTCGCTACGCCGGGCGCCTCGGCGACGAGCGGCTCGTCAAGACCTACAAGAAGCTGACGCGCACCGTCAGCGAGAAGACCGAAGCGCTCTACGCCGACTGCATGCGCGGCCTGCTGACCATGTGGAACCCCTTCATGGGCACGCACAAGCTCAGCGAGGAGGCCTACAAGCTAACGCTGGCGCGCATCGCGCGGCGTCCACGCTCCGAGTTCAACCCGCCGTGGATCATGATGAGCGCCTTCGGGCGCCGTCCGCGCAGCAACCCCAGCTGGTACAACGAAAAAGCCGTGCGCACGCTGCTCGTCGACGTCGCGCTCGACCGGCGCGCGCGCTGGCTGGCGCGCTCCGGCGCCGCACGCGCGCTCGGCAAGCTGCGCGCGCGCAAGCAGCTCGAGCAGCTCAAGAAGCGCCTCTCGGCGAAGAAAGACTTCGACAGCCGCAACGTGCTCAAGGTCGTCAACAAGCAGCTCTCCCGCATGAGCTAGCGATAGCTCGCTCGCGAGGCGCGCGCCCGCGTGATCACCATCGCCGACATCGAAGCCGCCGCTGCGCGTATCGCCGGCGTTGCCCACCGCACGCCGGTGGCCCGCTGTCGCACGCTCGACGCGCTGGCCGGCGGACGCGAGCTGCACTTCAAGTGCGAGCAGCTGCAGCGCGTGGGCGCCTTCAAGTTTCGCGGCGCGTTCAACGCGCTGCGCTCGCTGCCGCGCGAGGCGCTCGCCGCCGGCGTCGTGACGCACAGCTCCGGCAATCATGCACAGGCGCTGGCGCTCGCCGCGCAGCTTTGCGGGGCGACCGCGCGCGTGGTGATGCCGCGCGATGCCAAAGAGGTCAAAAAGCAAGCCGTGCGTGGATACGGCGCCGAGGTGACGCTCTGCGAGCCAACGCTCGACGCGCGCCAGCGCGCGGCTGACGCGATCCTCGCCGAGCACGGCGGACGGTTCGTGCCGCCCTACGACGACGTGGCGATCATCAGCGGTCAGGGCACGGTGGCGCTCGAGCTGCTCGAACAAGCGCCGGCGCTCGACGCGATCATCGCGCCCGTAGGCGGCGGCGGGTTGCTCTCCGGCGTGTGTCTCGCCGCACGGGCGCGCGCGCCACACGTGCGGCTGTTCGCCGCCGAGCCGCGCGGCGCCGACGACTGCGCGCGCTCGATGGCGCGCGGCGAGCTCGTCCCGCAGACCGCGCCCGACACGATCGCCGACGGGCTGCTCACGTCGCTGGGCGAGCTCTGCTGGCCGGTGATCCGCGACCACGTCGAGCGCGTCATCACCGTCAGCGACGAGGCGATCATCGCGGCGATGCGCCTTTGCTGGACGCGCGCCAAGCTGCTGATCGAACCGAGCGCCGCCAGCGCCGTCGCCGCCGCGCTGAGCGAAGAGTTTCGCGCGCTGTCGGGCATCGAGCGCGTCGGCGTGGTGCTCTCCGGCGGCAACGTAGATATCGACGCCCTGCCCTGGTAGACCCGTCGAGCAGGTGAACGCATGAGTGACAACACCTTCGAATACGTCGTGGTCGGCGGCGGCTCGGCCGGCTGCGTGGTGGCGGGCTCGCTGGCGCGCGCCGGGCGCCGCGTGCTGCTGCTCGAGGCCGGCGACAGCGCCGAAAAGAACCCCGAGACGCTGCGCGCCGGCGGCTATCGCGACGCGTTCGTCAACCCGCGCCTGCTCTGGGAGCGCTTCTCGACGGCGCAGGCGGGCTGCTCGGGCAAGCGCATCTTCGTCGGCACGGGGCGCGGCGTGGGCGGAAGCGGCGCCGTCAACGCGATGGTCTATCTGCACGGCAGCGCCGCCGACTTCGAAGCCTGGCCGCGCGGCTGGCGCTGGTCAGATGTCGCGCCGGCCTACGCCAAGCTCGACGAGGCCATCGGCCCTGGCCGCCGACCGGCGACGGAATTTTCCAGCGCCTGCATCGCCGCTGCCGAGGCCTGCGGCCTGCGCGAGAGCGACGACCTCAACGACGGCACCCTGCTGGCGCGCATCGGGCGCGAGCGGATGAACTTCGCAGGCGAGGCGCGACGCAGCTCCTACGCCGCCTTTGTCGCGCCCGAGCTGTCGCGCGCCGGATCGCACCTCGAGCTGTGGACCCACGCGCGCGCGCGGCGACTGAACCTCGAGCGCGCCGACGACGGCGCCATCGTCGCCTGCGGCGTCGAGCTCGAGCGCGGCGACACCGCGTCGCCGGCGCGCGTGACGGTGCGCGCCGAGCGCGAGGTGATCCTCTGCGCCGGCGCGCTCGAGACGCCGAAGCTGCTGATGCTCTCGGGCATCGGTCCCGATCACGAGCTTCGCTCGCACGGCATCGACGTCGCCGTGGCGCGCGGCGGCGTGGGCGCCAACCTGCACGACCACCCCTGCGTCACGCTGTTCTATCGCAGCGCGCGGCCGGTGGACGAGAGCTACCCGCAGCCCTACGGCTTCTTTCGCGCCAACCCGGCGCTGCCACTCGCCGCAGACGTCGCCGACACCTGCTACGTGTTCTACCCGGCGCGCTCGTCGCTGCGCGAAGCGATGATGCGGCTCCTGCCGTCGATGGCGCTGCCGCGCGTGCTCTACGACAACACGCCGCTGCCGGGCCTCGTCCGCGGCGGTGTCGACCTCGCCTTCCGCAGCGCCGCGTTGCGCCGCTTCGTCGAGCGCGTCTACGGCATCGTCGTGATCCTCGGCAAGCCGCAGAGCCGCGGCCAGCTGCGCCTCGCCAGCGCGAATCCGCGCGCCTTCGCGCGCGTCGACCCGGCCTACCTGACGCACCCGGCGGACATGCAGACGATGCTCGACGGCGTCGCCCTCGCGCGCCGCATCGCCCAGAGCGACGCGCTGTCGCGCTTCGGCAATCGCGAGCTGATGCCCGGGCCACGCGCCGCCAGCCGCGCCAAGCTCGAACGCTTCATCCGCGGCAACGCGATGACCACGTATCACTTCGCGGGGACGTGTCGGCTCGGCGACGAGGATGACGACGAGCGCGTGGTCGACGGCGCGCTGCGCCTGCGCGGCGTGCGCGGCCTGCGTGTCGCCGACGCCTCGGTGATCCCGACGCTGCCGGTCTCGGCGATCAACGCGCCGAGCATGATGATCGGCCTGCGCGCCGCCGAGCTCGCCGCCGCGGAGCGGCGCTAGCCGCGCTACTCGGCGTCGACACCGGCGTCGGGCAGCGGTACGGGCGGGATGCCGTAGGCGGCCGCCGGCGGCAGATCTGGCCGCGTATCCGCCGCCACGCCGGTGTCACGCGGCGGCGCCGGCAAGCCGTACATCGGCGCGGGCAGCGGCGGCCTGCCGACGTCGGGGCTCAGGCTGTCGGGCGCGACGCTGTCGGGCGTGCCGCCGTCGGCGACGACCCTGACGTCGGCGCCACCGCCGCCGTCAGCCACCGGCCGACCGCTGTCGCAGGCGGATGTCAGCGAGGCGAGCCCGAGCATCGCGCCGGCGATGAGGCCGCCGCGGCTGCGGCGTAGCGTGCGGCGCAGGCTCTCCAACACGCTCTCGGTGCTAGCGGATACGACCGGTTCGTCGCGGCACAGCTCGCAGCGGCGCTGGCTGTCGAGCTCCGCTCGCGCGACGTGGCGGCGACAGCAGCTGCAGGGGACGAGGTTGACATTTGTCATGGCCAAGGCCGCTTTGCAAAAGCCAGTCCGCCGCGCCTGTCTGGCGATTGCGCCGTGAATTCGCGGTAGCCCCCTCGGATTTCTGAGACACCGCCGCTAGAGAGCTGACCAACTTCCCGGACCGAGCGAGGCGAAGCGATCGGAATCGCAGGCTAGGCGCGAGGCCGAGGCATAGTGGTGCTACGTCGAGGCCGAGAAACAACGCCTGCGATTTCGAGGGCGAGCCTGGCGACGGGAGGGAAGTTGGTCAGCTCTCTAAAAGTGGAGGGTCGAGCCGAGATAGAGCGACAGCTCGTGCACCACGAGCACGTCGTTGCTGGCCACCGTGAAGTTGTTCTCGGGGGTGATGTCGGTCGCCACGGCGAAGCCAGGCGAGTCTCCGCGCCCGTACGCGTAGCGCACGCCGAGGGTAGTGCTGAAGTAGATGTCGTCCTGCGGCTCGCGCGGGCCGAGGCGGCGGCGGTTGGTGTAGCGCGCGGCCAACACCCCGCCGTAGAAGTCGGGGCTCGTTTCACGCTGAGCCGAGCGGTCGGTGAAGAAGCCGCCGCCCACGGTCCACCTGGGCGAGATCGCGAAACGCGCGCCGAAGCGCACGTTGCCTTGGGTCTTTGCGAAGTGCTTCGCCTCGGAGTTGGTCAGCTCGAATAGCACGTCGCCGTCGAGGCTCAGCAGCCAGCGTCCGAGCTTCAAGGCCGCGCCGAAGCGCAGCCGCGACTGGCCGAGCACCTCGACGCCCAGCGAGTCCGACGTTTCGCTCCTGGCGTCCGCGTCGACCATGCCGTCGAGCGCGCTCGCAACCGTCGTCAGCGAGCTGAGACGGTTGAGCAGAAACAGCGACGGCGAGCGCAGCGAGATGCCGAGCGCGAGCCGCTCGAAGCGCAGGTTGATCCCCACGCGCGCCTCGAAGCCGAACGAGCGCAGCGAGGTCTGGCTGCTGTAGCTGATGTGCTCGACGACGTCGCCGAGGCGCTCGACGCCGGAGAGCAGCACCGACTGGTTGCTGCGCTCGTAGATCACCGCGAGGCTCGCGCCCACGGAGACGTGCTCGCTTACCCACCAGCCGAGACCGCCGGCGAAGTGATAGCGCTGCGAGACGTCGCGGATGCCGAGCGCCCAGCGCGTGCGCCGCGTCCCGTCGCTCGCCTCGAGCTCGAGTGTCAGCTCGCTGTCGACGAACTGCGAGACGAACACGCCGACGGCGGCGTTGAGCCCCGGCGCGAGCCGCATCGAGATCGTCAGCGCCGCCGGCACCGCGAGAAACTCGAGCTGCGAGGCGTCTGCGCTGACGTAGTCGGGGCTGCGCAGCGCGCGCGGCAGGGTCGTCAGGCGAAGGCCGAAAGCGCTGCCGCTGGCATCGAAGCGCGCCTGACCGAGAAATCCGAGCCCCGCCGGGTTGTACATCAGCGCCGAGCCGCCGCGCACCGTCGCGGTCACCGCGCCGGCGCCGAGCGCCGCGTCGTCGCCGAGCAGCACGCCGTCTTCGTTGCCCGCGCGCGCCGAGGTCGCCGCGAGCAGCGACACGATCATCGCCAGGAGAGCTTGGGCGCGGCGGGGCATTGCGCGCGCACGATAGCTCACCTCGTGCACGGGGCGGCACGTATCATTCGCCGCATGAAGGTCGGCATCATGGGCGCTGGAGCCGTCGGCTGCTACGTGGGCGGTCATCTGGCGCGCGGCGTGCCGGACTTCGACGTCACGCTCGTCGGGCGCCGAGCGCTCGGCGACGCCATCGCCGGCGCCGGCGGCATCACGCTCTGCGAAGCCGACACGTCCGCGTCACATCGTGTCGAGGCCGAGCGTCTGCGCTTCGCCACCGACGTCGACGCGCTCGCCGCCTGCGACGTGCTGCTGGTGTGCGTCAAGAGCGGTCAGAGCGCCGAGGTCGGCCAAGCGCTGGCGGGCGTCGCGCGCGCCGACGCACTGGTGCTGAGCCTGCAGAACGGCGTCAGCAACCCGCCCTTGCTGCGCCGCGAGCTCGGCGCCGGGCGATCGGTGCTCGCCGCCATCGTCGGGTTCAACGTCGTTTGGAGCGAGGACGCCGGCGGCGGCCCGCTCTTCACGCGCGCCACCAGCGGACCGCTCGCCGCGCAGCAGAGCGACGACCCGCGCTGGATCGCGCTGCGCGACGCGCTGCGCGGCGCAGGTCTCGACGTCGTCGAGCGCGCCGACATCGAGCCGCACCAGTGGACCAAGCTGCTCGTCAACCTCAACAACGCCATCGGCGCGCTCTCGGGCGCCCCGTCGCAACAGCTGGTGCTCGACGCCGGCTATCGCCACATCGTCGCCGACGTGGTCGGCGAAGGCGTTCGTGTGTTGCGCGCGGCTGGCATCGCGCCGGCCGCCATGCGCGGCGTGCCCGTCTCGTGGATGGCGCGCCTGCTGCGCTTGCCGACATGGCTGGTGCGGCCGATCATGCGCGCGCAGATGCGTATCGACCCCGAGGCGCGCTCGTCGATGTGGCAGGACCTCGCCCGCGGGCGCAGCACCGAGGTCGACTATCTCAACGGCGAGATCGTGAACGCCGCCGTGCGCGCCGGCGTCGAAGCGCCGCTCAACGCGCGCATCGTCGAGCTGGTCAAAGCCGCCGAGCGCGACGGACGCGGCAGCCCCGACCTCTCGCCCGACGCGCTGCGCGCCGCCCTGACCGCTCCCTAGGCGGCGCCGCCCCCGTCCTCGTCGGCGTGGCGCAGCACGTCCTTGCCGGCGCGCTCGATGGCCTCCGTTCCATACGACGTCAGCCGCCAGCCATCGCCGACACGCTCGACCTGCTTGCGGCGCTCGAGCCCACCGAGCAGCCGCTCGGCCTGCGCGGCGCGCCAGCGAAAGCGCTGCGCCAGCTCGGCGGCGGCGGTGCCGTGCTGCGCCGACGCGCTGCCCAGATGCAGCAGCACCAGCTGCTCGCGCATACGCCGTCCGAGCAGTGCGCGCGCCCAGGCCTGCGCCACCAGCCCGTATCGCGGCGAGAGCACCAACGCGACGACAAACATCAGGCCGCTGACCGTCGCCATCGCGCCGGCCACCGAGCAGTCGAGCCACGCAGAGACGGCGTAGCCGCCCACGGCGCTGGCCGCGCCGCACAGCGCCGAGAGCACCAGCATCATCGCCAGCGAGTTGGTCAGCAGGTACGCCGTCGCCGGCGGCACGATCAACATCGCCACCACCAAGATCGCCCCCACCGACTCGAACGAGCCCACCACCGTCACCGACACCGCGCTCATCAGCACGTAGTGCATCACCACCGGCGAGATGCCGATCGCCGCGGCGAGCTCGGGGTCGAAGCTCGTCAGCTTGAGCTCCTTGAAGAACACCAGCACCACGACCAGATTGACCAGCAGGATGCCGCCCGTGATCCACAGCGGCCGCGGCCCCAGCGACGCGCCGCCGACGCGCAGCGTGTCGAGCGCCGAGTAGGCGATCTCGCCGAACAGCACGCAGTCGAGGTCGAGGTCGACGCCCGCCGCGTATTTGCTGATCAGGATCACGCCCACCGAAAAGAGCGCCGGAAAGACCACGCCGATCGAGGCGTCCTCGTTGATGCGCCGCGTGCGCGAGAGCGCCCCCACCAGCACGACGGTGAGCACGCCGAAGATCCCGGCGCCGATCACCATCGGCAGCGTGGCGCGGCTTCCCGACAGCAGAAACGCGATCGCGATGCCTGGCAGCACGGCGTGGCTGATGGCGTCGCCGAGCATCGCGATCTTGCGCAGCACGAGAAACGCGCCGATCAGCGCGCAGCCCGCGCCGACGCAGGCGCCCACGGCGACGATGACCCACTGCTCGTAGGTCATTTCGTCGGCTCCGTCAGCGGCTCGCGCGGCGGGATCGGCTGGCCGTGCGGGTCGACCTCGGGGTGGCCGAGCAGCGCGCCGAGCTCCTCGACGAGCTCGTCGGTCAGCGCGTGCTCCATCGCTTCGGCGTCGCGGTGCACGTGGTCGGCGGGCAGCTCGAGCCGGCGCACGAGGTAGACCTCCCACAGCCGGTGCCGCCGCACCATGCGCGCCGCCTCGCGCCGGCCCTGTCGCGTCAGCTTGAGCTGGTCGCCGTCGACGAGCAGCAGCCCGCGGCGCACCAGCCGGTCGCGCGTGCGGTAGAGGCGCCGCCCCGGCTCGCCGCGCATGCCCATCACGATCGTCAGCGGAACGAACGTCTCGAAGTCACCGCGCCGCTCGCACCAGCGGTAGACGTCTTTGAGCAGGTTCTCGGCGCGCACGCGATGCGCCGTGCGCCGCGCGCGCAGCGCCGCCCACAGCACGCCGCGCCGCGGCGCCGCCAGCACGCTGACCAAAAGCAGCGCGCTCGAGACGATCACGATGCTCGGCCCGGTGGGCAGCTTGCTCACCGACGCGCTCGCCACCACGCCCACCGCCGCCGAGATCGCGCCGAACAGCGCCGAGAGCAGCAGCATGCGCGAGAGCCGATCGGTCCACTGGCGCGCCGCCGCCGCCGGCGTGATCAACGATGCCACCATCAGTACCACGCCCACCGTGGAGAGGCCGATCACGACCACCACCACCAGCAGCACGGTGAGCAGCACCTCGAGCCCGCGCATCGGAAAACCGAGGATCGCGCCAAAGGCGCGGTCGAAGCAGAGCAGCTTGAGCTCTTTGTAGAGCAGCGCGATGACCACCAGCACGGCCACGCCGACCACCGAGAAGACGATCACGTCGCCCTCGAGCAGCGTCGCAGCCTGGCCGAAGAGAAACTGATCGAGCCCGCTCTGATTTCCGGCAGGCATCTTCTGGATGCGCGTGAGCAGCACCACGCCGAGCCCGAAAAACACCGACAGCACGATGCCGAGCGCCGAGTCCTCCTTGATGCGGCTGCCGCGCACGACGAGCATCACGAACAGCGCGCCGCAAAGGCCCGCGGCCCCCGCGCCCACCAGCAGCGACAGCGGGTGCTTGGCGCCGGTGACGATAAACGCCACGCACACGCCCGGCAGCGCCGCGTGCGCGAGGGCGTCGCCGAGCAGGCTCTGGCGCCGCAGCAGCGCGAAGCAGCCGATCACGCCGCTCACCGCGCCGAGCAGCGTGGCGCCGAGCAGCACCGTGCGAAAGGTCGGTGAAGCGAGCCACTCCATCGTGTCGCTCGCCTACTCGCGATCGAGCGGCGGATTGGCGAGCAGCGCGTCCGCCGCGCGCGTGAGCGCCGTCAGCCTGCCGCCGTAAGCCTGCTGCAGGTTCTTCTCGGTGAAGGTCGTCTCCACCGGACCCGCCGCCACGAGGCGCATGTTGAGCAGCGTGACGTGCTCGAAGTAGCGCGGCACCGTCTGCAGATCGTGATGCACCGCGACCACGGTCTTGCCCTGGTCGCGCAGCGTGCCGAGCAGCTCCATCACGGCGCGCTCCGTCGCCGCGTCGACGCCGGCGAACGGCTCGTCCATCAGGTAGATGCGCGCGTCCTGCGCCAGCGCGCGCGCCAGGAACACGCGCTGCTGCTGTCCGCCCGAAAGCTGCCGGATCTGACGGCCGGCGAGATCGGCGATGCCGACCTTGTCGAGACAAGCCAGCGCCTCTTCGCGATGGCGCCGGCGCGGGCGGCGCAGCCAGCCGAGCCGCCCGTAGAGCCCCATCGTCACCACGTCGAGCGCCGTCGTGGGAAAGTCCCAGTCGACGCTCGAACGCTGCGGCACGTAGCCGACCCACGAGCGGCGCTTGGCGAACGGCGCGCCGAAGATCTGGACCCAGCCGGTGAGCGGCTTGACCAGGCCGAGCATGGCCTTGATCAGCGTGCTCTTGCCGGCGCCGTTGGGACCGATGATCGCGCAAAGCTTCTCGGCCGGCACATCGACGTCCACGTCCCACAGCGCCGGCTGCGTGCCGTAGGCCACCGTCAGGTCGTGCACCTCGATGGCGGGCGGCACGCTGGGCGACTGCGACTGCGAATCCGAGCCGTCGACCATGCTCAGCCCTCGCCGCCGGCCAGCGCCTTGACGATGGTCTCGACGTTGTGGCGCACCATGCCAGGGTAGGTGCCATCGCGCGTGCCGGGCGCGCCCATGGAGTCGGAGTAGAGCTCGCCGCCGACGCGCACGTCGTGCCCGCGCGCCTTGCACGCCGCCTGCACCGCGCGAATGGTGCGCTTGGGCACGCTCGACTCGACGAAGATGGCTTTGATCTTGTCTTTGACGATGCGCATGGCGACGCGATCGACGTCGCGCAGCCCAGCCTGCGCCACCGTGCTAATGCCCTGCAGGCCGACGACCTCGAGGCCGTAGCGGCGGCCGAAGTAGCCGAACGCGTCGTGCGCGGTGACGAGCACGCGCTGCGCCGCGGGGATCGCGGCGATGCGTTTTTTGACCCACGCGTCGAGAGTCACCAGCTCGCCCTCGAGCGTCTTTCGGCGCGCCGTGATCTCGGCGGCGCGCGCTGGGCGCAGCTTCGACAGCGCGCTCGCGATCGCCGGCAGCGTCTTGGCCCACAGCGAGACGTCGAACCAGATGTGCGGGTCGTAGGTGCCGCCGAAGCCTGGCGCCTCGCGCAGCTCGCGCTTGGGGATGGCGTCAGCGACGGCGATCACCGGCCGGCCGCGCTTCATCTTGTGAAGCACGTCGCTCATCTTCCCCTCCAGGTGCAGCCCGTTGTAGAGCACCAGATCGGCGCCCACGAGCTTGCGCACGTCGCCCTCGCTGGCCTTGTAGAGGTGCGGGTCGACGCCGGTGGCCATCAGGCTCTCGACGGCGGCGGCGTCGCCCGCGAGCCGGCGAGCCATGTCGGCGATCATGCCGGTGGTGGTGACCACGCGCAGCTTGCCGCGCGACGACGACGACGAGGACGAGGACGCGGCGCTGCCCGAGCCCGCGTGCGACGAGCCGGATGACGACTTGCAGCCGCTGCCCGCGACGGCGGCGAAGCAGCCGCACAAGCAGGCAAACAGCACCGACAACGAGAGGCGCTTCACGGCAAGAATATGCAATGGTACCGCGCCGATGGCTAGCAATATTTCGGGGGCCCGAAATATCGTCTTTCGGTCACACTGTCATCGCCTCAGCGGGCGACCTTGGCCGGCCCGCGTTTGCGCGACTTGACCTTCGCCTCGGCCACCTCGCCGGCGAGGTCACCGAAGCGCTTCCGCGCCAGCTCGAGGTAGTTGTCGTCGAGCTCGATGCCGATGTAGCGCCGGCCAAGGCGCGCCGAGGCGATGCCGGTGGTGCCGCTGCCGGAGAACGGATCGAGCACCACGTGGTCGCGCTCGCTGGCGGCGCGCACGATGCGGTCGAGCAGCGCGAGCGGCTTTTGCGTGGGGTGCTTGCCGAAGCGCTTCTCAGCCTTGAGCGGCGGCCGCAGCGACCACAGGCTCTGCATCTGCTTGCCGCCGTTTTCGGCCTTCATCTCTTTGTAGTTGAAGCAGTGCTTGGTCTTGGCGTCGCGGCCGGCCCACAGGATCGTCTCGGTGGCGTGCGTGAAGTAACGGCACGAGAGGTTGGGCGGCGGCGTGACTTTGAACCAAGCAATGTCGTTGAGCATCTTGAAGCCGAGCTGCTGCATGGCGAAGCCCACGCTGAAGATCACGTGGCGCGTGCCGGACACGAAGATCGAGCCGTTGGGCCGCAGCACACGGCGACACGCCGACAGCCAGCGCAGGTTGAACTCGTGGTTCTCTTCGACGCCCTGCGAGACGTCCCACTCGCCCTTGTGCACGCTGACCATGCGACCCGATTTGCAGGTCACGCCGCCGTTGGAGAGGAAGTACGGCGGGTCGGCGAAGATCAGGTCGACGCTCTCGGCGGGCAGCGACGCCAACACCTCGAAGCAGTTGCCCTGATAGAGCGTGAATCGCGCGTCATGGCTCTGGAAGTAAATCTCGGGCGTCTCTAGCGGCTTTTCGGCTTTGATGGCGTACATGCACCTACATTAGGGTACCCCCTCTCGAGCGGGCAACTTTTTGGCCGGTATGCGCTACCGTGAGCAGCGATGCCGTTGCTCAAGCGCCGCCCGCGCGTGCGACTGATGCTGCCCAAGGTGGTGCTCCCCGGCGAGCGCTTCCAGGCGCTGGTGGTGCTCGAGGCCAAGCGCGAGGTCGAGATCAACAGCGTCAAGCTCGAGCTCGTCGGCAGCGAGAGCATGCACACGGGCAGCGGCCAAGGGGCGGCGCATCGCACGTACCACCTCGTGCGACTGCGCGCCGACCTGCGCGGGCGCGGCAAGCTCGCGCGCGGCCGCCACGAGCTGCCCTGCAACATCGAGCTGCCGCAGGGGCTGCCGCCGACCTACAACGGCAAGAGCGCGGGCGTCAGCTACGAGCTCGCGGTGCACGTCGACATCCCGTGGTGGCCCGACGTCAAGGCGCGCTTCGAGGTCAACGTCGGCATGCGCATGCCGCGCTACGACGACCGCCCTCAGGTCTGGGTCAGCTCCAAGGGCGGGCCGCAGGGACGCGAGGCGTACATCGAGGCGGCGCTGCCGGGGCTGCTGCTGTGGCCTGGTGGCTCGCTCGAGCTCAACCTCGCGCTCGGCAACGTCAGCTTCAACCGCTACAAGCGCGTCGAGGTGGCGCTGGTCTGTCACGAGCGCGTGATGGTCGGGCGGCGTCGCGGCGAGCTGGTGCTCGACCGCTACGCGTGGCAGCTCGACTCGCGCGACCTTCACGAGGGCGAGAGCACGCTGGTGCGCCTCGGCGTGCCCGACAAGCTCGTGCCCACGCTCGAGAGCAGCCACTTCTCGGTGGCCTGGCGGCTCGAGCTGCGCGGCGTGGTCTCGTGGGGACGCGACATCCTGATCGGCGGCGATGTGGTGATGCTGCCCGGCGAGCCGCCCGAATCGGCGCGCGCTCCGCGCTACGCGGCGCCGAGCGTCGGCTCGGAGCGGGTGCAGTCGATCTGGCGCGAGGTCGGCGACGAGGTCGGCCTCGAGCTCGACGGCAACCGTCTGGTGGGCACGTTCGCCGGCCACGCGTGCGACGTTCGGCGCGAGCACCACGGCAGCGACGGTATCTTTCTGGTGGGGCGCCTCGAGCTCGCGCCGCTCGGCATCGGCCTGCGCGTGGTCACGGCGCGCGGGCTCGGCGGCTACATCGGCCCGCAGCTCGGCTGGGGCCGCTGGGATCGCAAACATCGCGTCGCCGCACGCTTCGACGAGCAGGCGGTGGCCTACCTCTCGCACCTCGCCCCGCTAGCTAGCGACGAGCTCTCCCACGTCGAGGTCGATGACGAGAGCGTCGCGCTCTACCTGCGCGACGCCGGCCAGCGCGCCGCGCCGCTGCGCACGCTGTGCTCGCTATGCGGTGACGTCGCGAGCGCGCTCGGCGAGGCGCGCGAGGCGATCCCGGCGCCGCCGACGCACGCCGAGACTGTCGACGGCTGGCGCCAGCTGGCGTCCTCGCTCGAGCGCGCGCAGCTGGAGGTCGGACCGATGGCGCTGCGCGGGCTCGTCGGCGGCACGCCCTGCGAGATCACCACGCTGTGGCGCGACAAAGGCGCGCCGGAGCTGACGCGCCTGGCGCTGCTGCCGGCGCAGGCCCCCGGCTCGAGCTACCACGTGACCTTGGTCGCCGCGCCGGGCGTGGTGCTCGACAGCAACGTGCCGCAGCTGCCGCGTGACGTGCAGCCGCTGCTCGCCGACTTGCTCGCGGACGCCATCGGCTTTTCCATCGACGCCCGCGGCCTGATCCTCGACCTCGACGCGCCGCTTTCCGACCCGCCGCAAGCTCACGAGCGACTGCTCGCGCTGGCCAAGCTCTACGGTCGGCTGCGCCCCGGCTCGGGACCGTTTCGATAGTTGGCTGCGGCGCTTCGTATCGAGGCGATCCAAGCGCCGCTGGCGCGCCCCGGAGAGGCGCTGGCGCTGGTGGCCGTGCTGCGCTGCCGCGAAGCGGTCTCTCTGCTCACAGCCGAGGCCGTGGTGGCGGGTGACGAGATCGGGCGCGGCTGGCTGCGCGGATCGCTGCCGCGCGTGCACCAGAGCTTCGTCGTCGCCGTGCCCTCGCGCCTCGAGCGCGGCACGCACGAGCTGCCTTTCACGCTGCAGCTGCCGCACGGGCTCACGCCGACGTACGCGGGTCGCTACTACGACGTGCGCTACCGCGTGACGTTGATCGTCCGTGAAGCGCAGGGCCGCAGCTGCCAAGCCAGCGCGCCGATCACGGTCACGCGCGCCGACGACGACGCGCTCGGCTTCGCGCCGCTCTCGTCGGGCAAGCCGCCCTACCCCGGCGGCGTGAGCATCGCCATGGCGTTGCCGCGCGGCTACGGCGTGGCGGGCGGCGTGCTCGAGGTCGACGTCGCGTTGCGCGGCGAGCTCTTCGCGCGCACGCATGTCAGCGCCATCGAGCTTTCGCTGACGGCTCACGAGCGCAGCCGCCGCCCGCCGTCGCGCTTTCTGCGGCGCCAACCGCAGCAGCGCGGCACGCGCCACGCCGTGCTCGCCGCCATGCGCTGGCGACACGCGGCGTGGCCGCTTCACAGCGGCGAGCCACTGACGTTCCGGCTGGGTATCCCCGACGACGCCCAGCCGAGCGTCGCCGGAGAGTGCGTGCGCACCGACTGGACGCTCGCCGCGCGCGTCGTTGGCCGTCACGTCGACGCGCGCTGCGAGGTCGAGCTGCCGATGCTGGCGCACCCTCCTGGGCGCAGGCCGTCGCCGCCGCGAAACGCGCCGCCCAACATCGGCGAGGCCTCGGCGCTGGCGCGCTGGCAAACGACGGCGTCGCAGCTCGCGCTGCGCTACGAGAACAACCGGCTGGTGGGCGCGCTCGGGAACACGCACTGCCAGGTGCAGCGCGAGCAGCGCGACGGCGTGTTTCTCGTGGCGCGCATCGCGTTCGCATCGCTCGGCATCGGGCTGCGCGTACGCCCGCACGCGAGCAACCTCGCCGGCCGGCTGGTGGGCGCGACGCTCGGCGGCAGCGAGCTCGACCGCAAGCACGCCGTCAGCTCGCGTTTCCCGGCGCAGGCGCGCGCCTTCCTCTCGCGCTTGCCGGGCCTGCTCTCGACGCTCATCGACCACGTCGAAGGCGGAGACGAAGGCCTGGCCCTGCTGGTGCGGGAGCGCGACTCGCCGCAGGCGCTCAACCGGCTGGCGGCCATCGCGCGCGAGGTGGTCGACGGGCTCGACGGCGCGCGTGCCGCGATGCCGCCGCCGCCGATGTTCTCCGCCGCGGCGGTCGCTGCGTGGCGCGCGCTGGCGGGACGCCTCGACCCGGCGACCTTCGAGCGCGGCCCCATGTCGCTGCACGCCGTCGTCGCTGGGCACGACTGTGCGGTGGTGACCGAGTGGCATGGGCATCGGCCGCACGCGACGCGCGTTTCGCTGTCTCCGCGGCGCGCACCGGGCGCGAGCTACCGCGTCAGCGTCGAGGCCGGCGGCGCCCTCGACATTCCGCAGCTTCCACGGGCTGCGCGCGAGCTGGCGGCGCGGCTGCTCGACGGCGCGCAGCGGCTGAGCATCGACGCCTCCGGCCTGACGCTCGAGCTGCCCGCGCCGCTCGAAGACCCGGCGTCCGTCTTCGAGCGACTGATGGCGATGGAGAAGCTCTACAGCGCGCTGCGACCCGGTGCTGGGCCATTTCGCTGAGCCTCGGCTCGGACTAGACTGCGCGCATGTTCAACCGCGCCGAGATCGTCGACCACCAGCTCGTCGATGTGCTGCGCGCCGAGCGCGCCCCCGAAGGCCCCGCGCGCGACGCGGCGCTGCCGGTGCTCGACGGCGTCGAGCACGCGCCGAGCGGCCACGACCTGCTCGAGCTCTACGACTCGCAGGTCACCTGTCGACAGCTCGACCTCGTCGCGCGCGAGATGCGCGCCCGGGGCGAGAGCTTCTACACCATCGCCAGCGCCGGCCACGAAGGCAACGCCGTGGTGGGGCGGCTGCTGCGCCACACCGACCCCGCCTTTCTGCACTATCGCAGCGGCGCGCTGATGGCCGAGCGGGCGCGCAAGCTGCCCGCCGAGCACGCGCGCTTCATCGACGCCACGCTGATGTCGCTGGCGGCGAGCCGTGACGAGCCCATCGCGGGCGGGCGCCACAAGGTCTGGGGCTCGCGCCCGCTGTGGGTGCTGCCGCAGACGAGCACCATCGCCAGCCACCTGCCCAAGGCGGTGGGCACAGCGCTGGCGCTCGACCGCGCGCGGCGCATCGGCGCGCTTCATCCCGAGCTCGCGCGCGACAGCGTGGTGGTCTGTAGCTTCGGCGACGCCTCGGCCAATCACAGCACGTCGCAGGGTGCGATCAACGCCGCCTGCTTCGCCACGCACCAGCGCCTGCCGGTGCCGCTGCTGTTGGTCTGCGAGGACAACCAGCTCGGCATCTCGGTGCCCACACCCAGCGACTGGATCGAGCGCTCGCTCGGCGCGCGGCCGGGGCTTTCTTACGTACAGGCCGACGGGCTCGACATCGTCGACGCCTACTGCAAGACCGCCGAAGCCGTCGCCTTGTGCCGCAAGCGGCGCCAGCCGGTGCTGCTGCACCTGCGCGTGGTGCGCATGCTCGGGCACGCAGGCAGCGACATGGAGGCGTCGTACCGCAGCATCGATCAGATCGAGAGCACCGAGCGGCTTGACCCGGTGTTGGCGACGGCACGCCGCCTGGTGGCGCTGCGGCTGCGTACGCCCGAGCAGGTGCTGGCGCGCTATCAGGAGATCGGCGCCGCCGTGCGCGACGCGGCCACGCGGGTGGCGCGCGCGCCGCGGCTGACGAGCGCCGCCGAGGTGCTCGAGCCACTCGCGCCCCTCGACGAGGCGCGCGTCAACGCACAGGCGGCGGCGAGCGCACCGGTGGAACGGCGGCGCGAAGCGTTCGGCGAGGCGCTGCCCGAGCAGGGAGCGCCCAAGCACATGGCCG
>JAGQIK010000219.1 GCA_020431405.1 Myxococcales bacterium | reverse complement strand
CATCATGTGCCACGGCCCGCAGCGCACGCAGAACCTCGACGCCGACTCGCGGCGCGCATTCCACCGCGTTCACTACGGCAGCAAGATCGACCCGGCCAACCGCTTCCACGGCCTGGCGGTGACCTACCCGCAAGACATCCGCAACTGCACCCAGTGCCATGCCTCCAACGCAGCGCAGGGCGATCAGTGGAAGAAGAACCCGTCGCGCCTCGCTTGCGGCTCGTGCCACGACTACGTCGAGTTCGGCACCAGCACGGCCCCGACCTGCACCGACCCGCCGACGCTCGACAGCACCAGCGGCTTGCCGGTCAAGTGCAAGCACGTCGGCGGCGTGCAGAACGATGACACTACTTGCGGCAACTCCGGCTGTCACACCGACACCAAGATCGCCGACAAGCACCAGCCGGTGCTGCGCCCCGATCCCAACAACGCCTGGCTCGTCAGCGGCGGCAACACGCGCACCAACGCGGCCTGGCTGGCGGCCGCCGGCTACGTGCCGACGGGCGCGGCCAAGATCACCTACGAGATCGACAGCGTCAAAGCGGTCGACGACAGCGCCATCGCGCCCAACAAGCGGCTGCAGATCACCTTCAAGCTCAAGAAGGACGGCACCGACGTGGTCTTCCAGACCGCGAGCTCGACGGTGACGGAGATGATCCAGGGCTTCGTAGGCTCGCCCAGCATCTACTTCGCCTTCGCCGTGCCGCAGGATGGCAACAACAAGCCGGCCGACTTCAACGCCACCGCCAACGCCTACCTCAAGTCGATCTGGGACGGCAGCGCGACGGGCTCCAGCGCCGGCACCATGACGGGCCCCGATACCAACGGCTTCTACACGGTCACGCTCACCGGTCGGCAGATCCCGCCCACGGCGACGATGCTGACCGGCGGTCTCGGCTACACCTACCAGCTGACGACCACCCCGCCGCTGACGCAGATCGACCTCGCGGCCTATCCGTACGACACCAACGGCAAGAAGCAGGGCGGTCTGATCGTCGCAGCGCTCAACGTCTGGAAGGTCGCCGACGGCTTCACCGGCCGCCGCGCGATCGTCGAGAACGCCCGCTGCAACAACTGCCACGGCCAGCTCGGTGTGACGCCGAGCTACCACGCCGGCCAGCGCAACGACGCGCCGACCTGCTCGTTCTGCCACGTCCCCGACCGCGCCAGCTCGGGCTGGGCGGCTGGCTCGCGTTACTTCATCCACGCGATCCACGCCGGCCGCAAGCGCTTCACGCCGTATACGTTCCACGCGGCGTCGGCGACGGCCAACTTCTCCGAGGTCGAGTTCCCGAGCCCGCTCAACGACTGCAAGGTCTGCCACCTGCCCAACACGTACGACTTCACCGCGTCGGCGAGCCTCGCAGCCGTGCCTAACCTGCAGCTGACCACGGTAGCCAACGGCACCTACGACAGCAACCCGGCCAACAACTCGAGCTACTACACGCTCTCGCCGTACGTTATCGCCGACGGCGTCACCAACTACGGCGCCCGCTTCTCGTACAACTCCGCGACGGGCAGCACGACGCAGGCGGCTAGCAGCACGCTGGTCATGTCGCCGATTACGACCGTGTGCTCGGCCTGTCACGACACGCCGAGCGCCATCATGCACATGAAGAACAACGGTGGTCAGTTCTACGCCCAGCGCTCGGCCGTGCTCGCGGCCGGCCAGACCGAGGGCTGCATGCTGTGCCACGGTCCGGGCCGCATCGCCGCTATCGGCGCGGTGCACCAGCAGTAGATCTCACCTGCCCTGCCCGCGCGCGGGATGTGCTCCCGCGCGCGGCACCGCACCCCTCCTCACTCACCGCTGGCCGCGCGCGCTAGACTGCGCGCATGACCCACACACGACGACTTGCCTCGCTCGCCGGCATCGCCGCGATCGCCCTGCTCACGCTGCAGCTCACCGCTCGTGCCGCGCCAAAAGCGCGCGCGCTGAAGCTCCCGCCCGAGCTCGCGGCGATGCTCAAGAAGGAGATGCTGCTGCTCGACGGCGGCATGCGCGAGCTGCTAGGGCACATCGTGCGCGGCGAGCGCAGCGCCGCAGCGCGCATCGCCGACAAGGTGCACGCGAGCTTCATCCTCAAGCGCTCGCTGAGCAAAGCTCAGCTAGGACAGCTGCTGCGCGCGCTGCCAAAGCAGTTCATCAAACAGGATCGCGCCTTTCATGGCGACGGCGCGAAGCTAGCGAAGGCCCTCCGGGCGCGGCAGCTGACGAAGGCGGCGTCGATCTACGCTCGCATGGTGCGCGCCTGCGTCAGCTGCCATGTGCGTTTCGCTCCCGGCCTCCTGGCGCGCGGTCGCTAGTCGCTACACGCGCGCCTTGCGCCACCGCCCCTTTCGCCCTCCCGACGAGCTGTGCAGCTCGTCATCGCCGTCGCCCCGGCGACGCGCGCGGCGGAGCGACCACCACGACACCGTCCCCATCGCCACGCCGATCACGATCGCGATTGGAATCACCCGCGCGCTAAACAGTCCCAACGCCCAACCCGCCAACGCCACCCCGTAACCCAGCACTCCGCCCACGATAATGATGGGCCCCATCGCTCCCCTCCCTGCTCTGATGTGGTGAGGAGTGGGGCAAGCGCCAGGCCAGCGACGGCGCCGCGTCGGCCGCCAACAGATTCAATCGCTTGGTGGAATAAGGACGACGCCAAACGGGTCACGTCGCGCCGATCCGCAGGTCGCACGACAATTGTCAGTGGCGCAGCGACACGATCTCGCCGGCGCGCATCGACAATCAAACGCTGTTAGCTGGCGCACATCACGGTCACGTCGTGCGTGTGCCCCGCGTCGTTGGTGGAGGTCACGGTCACCGCCGCGCCACCCGCCAGCTGCGCGAAGTCGGCCGCCGTCAGCGTCACCGAGTGCGCGTGCCCGCTGCTGCCCTTGATGTCGTAGGTCTTGTTGGCGGCGGCGGCGACGTCGGCCTTGGTGACCGTCATCGTGTGGCCGTGATTGGCGGTGATCGCCGAGGCGGAGCAGCCGCCCTGGCTCGGGTTCTGGTTGTTGTCGTCGCCGCCGCAGGCCGCTAGCAGCGCGCCGACACCGCTGACCGCGGCGATGGAGAGCAGAAAGTCTTTACGCGAGAGTTTCGTGGACATGGGGCCTCCGTCTTCGGTGAAGAGACTCTGATCGACCGCGGGCGGTAGGAGGCCTTAATCGGCCTTAAAGGTCGGCGTGGCGCTAGCCGCTAGACTTCGTCGATGCTGACGTCGCGGTCGTACCAGCCCAGGTCGAGGCGGATCTGGGCAACGCTGCTGTCGTTGATGCCGAGCCGAATGGTGTGTTTGCCCGTCTGCTGCGGCTTCCACATGTGCAGCCACAACGTCCAGGTCTGGTTGGTCGTCTGCTCGGGGCAGACGTCCACCGGCGCGAACGTCTCGCCGGCGTTGAAGCGAATGGCGAGCTTGTCGGTGGGCTTGTCGCCGCCCCACATGATGCCCAGCACCTTGTAGGCGATGCTGCCGTCGGCGAGGCGCCACTTCTCGACGCGCACCGGCATCGCCGCCTGATCCTGGCTCGCAGGGCGCCAATCCTTGGCCAGCGGCGGTTTGCCGGTCTGGTGCGTGCGCGAGGCGAACTCGATCATCTGACCGGTGGGCGGCGAGCTGTCGTCGACAAACTCGAGCTGGTCGACCCACTTGATGCAGGTGCAGCCATACCAGCGCGGCATGAACAGGCGCAGGGGAAAGCCATGGTCGCGCGGCAGCGTCTGGCCGTTCATCTTCGTCGCGAAGAACGCCTTGCGCGCGATCATCTCGGCGATGCTGAAGTTCCAGCTCGCCCCGGGCGTGGAGTGGTTGTTTGCCGATGGCTGCGAGTGTCCGTCGAAGCCGCGCACCACGACGCGCGTAGCGTTGCTGTCGACGGCGAGCTTGTCGAAGACGTCCTCGACGGGGATGCCGTGCATGCCGCACGCGGACATCAGGCCGAAGGCGCCGCCCGGGCCGTTGCCCGAGCACTCGAGCAGATGCTGGCCCTGGTCGACCTCCATCGGCAGCCAATCGGCGACGGCAACCTCGGCGGGCTGGCTCGAGGCGACCAGGCCGGCGATCTGCACCTTCCAGCTCTGCGCGGTGCGCGCCTTGTCGATCTGATCGGGCTCGTGGGTGCGGATGTAGAAGCTGTCGTTGTCGATGCTCTGCGCGCCGAAATCGAGGGTGCGCAGATCGGTGTAGAGGCGACCGTCGAGCCCCGAGCTGAGCTTGCGATCGAAGGGGATGCCTCCGTCGAGGAAGGCGACGTCCGAGACCTTGCTGCCGCCTGCGAAGGGGTCGTCGCACGCGGGCTTGCCGCCGTCGATCAGGCCGTCGGTGCCGGCCTCGCTCGGCGCGGGCCCGTCGGCGCCGGCGTCGGGTCTCGCGCTGTCTGGCGTCGGCTGCTGCGACGTGCTGTCACCGCAGCCGGCGAGCGCGAGGCTCGCGGCGCCGCCGCTGACAACCGAGAGAAAACGTCGACGCTGAATGCTCGAGGGCTTAGAGGCGGACATGGATAAGGAGCGCTCCGTGGGCTTCGAATGCGTACGCCGACGCGGGGCTGCACGTTACATCTGTAGCCCCTGGTCGATCCACGCCGCGACGAGCATCCACTCGCAGCGCGGCACCTTCTCGCCCACCGGCGGCATGAAGCCCGTGCCCATCGCGCTCTGCGCCTGTCGCGCGATCTTCTTTATCTCTTCGTATTTGTT
>JAGQIK010000218.1 GCA_020431405.1 Myxococcales bacterium | reverse complement strand
GAAGAAGGCCGCGACCAAGAAGAAGGCCGCGACCAAGAAGAAGGCCGCGACCAAGAAGAAGGCCACGACCAAGAAGAAGGCCGCGACCAAGAAGAAGGCCACGACCAAGAAGAAGGCCACGACCAAGAAGAAGGCCACGACCAAGAAGAAGGCCACGACCAAGAAGAAGGCCGCGACCAAGAAGAAGGCCACGACCAAGAAGGCCACGACCAAGAAGGTCACGACCAAGAAGAAGGCCACGACCAAAAAGGCCGCGGCGGCCCCGAAGAAGAAGGTCGGTGCGTCGAAGAAGAAGGTCGCTGCGCCGAAGAAGAAGGTCGCTGCGCCCAAGAAGAAGGTCGCTGCACCGAAGAAGAAGGTCGCCGCGCCCAAGAAGAAGGCCGCTGCGCCCAAGAAGAAGGCCGCTGCGCCCAAGAAGAAGGTCGTCGCACCGAAGAAGAAGGTCGTCGCACCGAAGAAGAAGGTCGCCGCACCGAAGAAGAAGGCCGCCGCGCCGAAGAAGAAGGCCGCGCCGCTGGTCGAGCCGCAGCTCGAGCTCCCCATCGAGCCGCCCGAGCTCGCGCCCGAGCCCGAGAGCGATCTCGCCGTCGAGGTGCTGCTCGACGCGGCGCCCGAGCCCGCGCCGCTCGAGGCAGCGCCATCCGACAAGAAGAAGGCGACCACCAAGAAGAAGGCGACCACCCAGAAGAAGGCGACCACCAAGAAGAAGCCCGCCAAGAAGACCGCGGCGCTTCCGCCAGAGGTCGTCACCGACGGCAAGCCCCTGGCCGAGCCGACCCTCGAGGGCTGCGCCGAGGTCGCGCGACGTGTCTTCGGCATCTCCAAGCTCGAGCCCGAGCAAGAACACGGCATGACGAGCGTGCTCGGCGGGCGCGACACCTTGGTGGTGCTGCCTACGGGCTTCGGAAAGTCGCTGATCTATCAGGTGCCGGCGCTGCTCGTGGAGCGCCCCACCATCGTCGTCTCGCCGCTCATCGCGCTGATGGTCGACCAGCAGACCGCGCTGCTGCAGAAGGGCGTGCCCGCCGTGCGCCTCGACAGCACCGTCACGATGAAGGACAAGCGCTACGCGGTGGAGCGCATGATGAAGCCGGGGCCGCTGGTGATCCTCACCACGCCGGAGACGCTCGAGTCGCCGGTGATGCGCCCCTTCTTCGAGGAGGCGCGCCCCGCCCTGCTCTGCGTCGACGAGGCGCACTGCATCTCCGAGTGGGGCCACGATTTCCGCCCGGCATTTCTGCGCCTCGGCGCCGTGCGCGAGACGCTCGGCGGCCCGCCGATCCTCGCGCTCACCGCCACCGCCACGCCGCGCGTGCGCGAGAGCATCGTGCACCGGCTGCAGCTGCGCGAGCCCAACATCGTCAACGCACCGCCGCACCGCAAAAACCTCGTGCTCTCGGCGCGCCTGGTGCCCGGCGACTGGAAGGCCGAGGCCACCGCACGCATCCTCAAGCGCTTGCGACGTCCCGGCATCGTCTACTGCTCGACCACAGGCGCCGTCGATCGCCTCTGGCGCACGCTGCAAAAGGCGCGCATCCCCGCGGCGCGCTACCACGGCCGCATGAGCAAGGCCGATCGCACGGCAGCGCAAGAGCTGTACATGCGACCGCGCCGCAAGATCGTGATGGTCGCCACCAGCGCCTTCGGCATGGGCATCGACAAGCCCAACATCCGCTACGTGGCCCACTACCAGACGCCCGGCTCGGTCGAACAGTACGTTCAGGAGGCGGGGCGCGCTGGCCGCGACGGGCGCCGCTCCGACTGCATCCTGCTCTTCGACCCCGAGGACCTCGAGATCCAGCGCTCGCTGCAGGCGCGCAGTCGCCCACGCCCGCACCAGCTGCGCCGCGTCGCCGAGACGCTCGTCGCCTGGGCCGAGGAGAACAAGCCCGTCAACACGAGCGCGCTGGCGCTCTCGGCGCAGGTGCCCAACACGGTCGCCAGCTCACTGGCCACGGCGCTCGAAGAAGTCGGCGTGGCGCGTCGCGACGCCGAAGGCCTGTGGCACGCCACCGTCGATCGCGAGACGCTGCTCGCCAAGGCCCGCGAGCTCGCCGGCCAAGTCGACACCCTGCGCCGCGAGGACGAAAAGCGCCTGCAGGCGCTAGTGCAGTACGCGCACTCTGACGAGTGTCGCAGCGTCTTCATCCGCAAGTACTTCGGCGAGGAAGACCCGCCTGTCTGCGGCACCTGCGACATCTGCCGGCCGCCGCCGCCCTCGCAGAATCTCGACGAGCGACCGCCGATGCGCAAGCGTCCTTCGCGACGCCGCGCGCAGCAGGAAGAACAAAAGGACGCCAAGCGCCGCCGCAAGCGACGGCGTCGCAAGCGCCGCCGCGGCCAAGGCGATCCGGCGCAGCCGCAACACGCGCAGCCGCAACACGCGCAGCAGGGGCAAGCACACGGACAGGGGCAACCGCAGGCGGGCGGCGGCAGCGGCGAAGGCGCACCCGACAGCGCACCCGGCATGGGGGGGGGCGCGCAGGGCCACAGCGTGGCGCCCGGCAACGGCCAGCCCGGCGCCGAAGGCGGCGGCAAACGCAGGCGACGCCGACGACGCCGACGACGCCGGCGCAGGGGACCAGGCGAGGGTCAGCCCCCGCCGCCAACGGAGAGCAGCCCGTCGTAGTCCCTGTCACTCGAAGTCATGCTCGAAGCCCGGGCGCTCGAAATCACGCGGGCCAACTTGACCGCCCCACGCGCGCGCCACGCACACAGGTTGCCGTTCTGACTCTCGCGCGCGCGCATCGCGCGGCTATCGCCGCGTGCGCACGAGCATCCCCCGTGGCGCGCGCCTTGCTTTTCTAGCATCGCGGTTGGAGGGAAGCGTGACGCGCGCATCGTCGTCGCCCGACCCTCGTGTCGGCGGCGCTTGGTCACACTCGACGCGCGACGTTCTCGAGCTCGCTCAGGTCGACGCAGACCGGGGTCTATCGGTATCCGAGGTGCTGGCGCGCCGCCGCGCGCACGGCCCCAACACGCTGCGCGCCGCCAAGCGCCGCGGCGCGCTGTCGATCGCCGTCGCGCAGCTCGAGAGCTTCATCGTCGCGCTGCTGGCGGTGGCAGCCATCGTGGCCTTCGCCTTTGGTCACCTCGTCGAAGGTGCGGCGGTGGTCGCCGTGATCGTAATCAACGCCGCCCTCGGCTTCTTTACCGAGCTTCGTGCCGTGCGCTCGATGGAAGCGCTGCGCCAGCTCGGCAGCGTCGAAGCGACCGTTCGCCGTGACGGCGAGCTAACGCGCGTCAGCGCCCAGGATCTCGTCGTCGGCGACATCGTGTTGGTCGAGGGCGGCGACGTCGTCACCGCCGACCTGCGCCTCGTCGACTGCTCCCGCATCTCGGTCAACGAGGCCGCGCTCACCGGCGAGTCGGCGCCGGTGCGCAAAGACACCGCCGCGCTGCCATCCACCACGCCGCTCGCCGAGCGCCGCAACATGCTCTACAAGGGCACCTCGATCGCGGTCGGCGCCGGTGAAGGTGTCGTGGTCGCCACCGGCATGCGCACCGAGCTCGGTCGCATCACCGCGCTGGTGCAGCGCAGCGACGACGACGACACACCGCTCGAGCGGCGCCTCGATCGCTTCGGCCGCACCGTGGCGCTGATCTCCGTCGCGTTCGTGGTCGTCGTGGGTGCCGTCGGCTTGCTGTCCGGCAAGGCGCCGCTGCTCGTCATCGAGACCGCGCTCGCGCTGGCCGTCGCCGCCGTGCCCGAGGGCCTGCCGATCGTCGCCACCATCGCGCTGGCGCGCGGCATGTGGCGCATGGCTCGCCACAGCGCGCTGCTGCACAAGCTCGCCGCCGTCGAGACGCTCGGCTCCACCAGCGTGATCCTCACCGACAAGACCGGCACGCTCACCGAGAACAGAATGTCCGTCGCGCGCGTGGCCCTCGCCGGCCGCACCGTCTCGCTCGACTCCTCCGCCGCGCCCGACGACGCGCTGCTGGCGCGCGTGCTGCGCGCCGCGGCGTTGTGCACGGACGCGTCGCTGACCCGCGGCGCCGCGGCCGACGTCGGCGACCCCACCGAGCTGAGCCTGCTCGCCGCCGCCGAGCGCGCCGGCCTCGACATCGGCGCGCTGCGCGCCGCCTACCCCGAGCTGCGCGAGGAAGCCTTCGATCCGCGCGTCAAGTTGATGGCCACGTTTCACGGCCACGCCGGCCGCCAAGGCCAGCTGCTCGTCGCCGTCAAAGGCGCGCCCGAGGCGGTGCTCTCGCGCTGCGTTCGTGTGGCGCTCGACGCCGGCACGCGGCCGCTCGACGAGCGCGCCCGCGAGCAGTGGGCCGCGCGCGCGGCCGCCCTCGGCGACGAAGGGCTGCGTCTGCTCGCTGTCGCCGAGCGCCACGCCGCCGACATCAGCGAGCCGCCCTACGAACGGCTGACGCTGCTCGGCTTCGTGTGCCTCGTCGATCCCCCGCGCGCCGAGGTGCGCGACGCCATCGCGCGCTGTCACCGAGCCGGCGTGCGCGTGGTGATGGTCACCGGCGACCTGCCGACCACCGCGCGCTACGTTGCACGCGCCGTCGGACTGCTTCGCGACGACGCGGCCAGCACCAAGCTACCCGTAGAGCGAGATCAACGGGTGGCGCTCGGCAGCGCCCTCGAAGGGCCGCTCGACGAACAGGCCACGCGCCGGCTGCTCGACGCCACCGTCGTCGCGCGCACCAGCCCCGAGCAGAAGCTACGCCTCGTCGAGCTCTACAAGCGCTCCGGCCAGGTCGCCGCCATGCTCGGCGATGGCGTCAACGACGCGCCCGCCCTCGTCGCCGCTGACATCGGCGTCGCCATGGGCCGGCGCGGCACCCAGGTCGCGCGCGAAGCCGCCGACATGGTGCTGCAGGACGACCGCCTGCGCAGCGTGACCATCGCCATCGAGCAGGGACGCGTGATCTTCGACAACATCCGCCGCTTCGTGCTCTACCTGCTGTCCTGCAACCTGAGCGAGATCGCCATCGTCGGCACGGCGGCGCTGCTCGGCACGGTGCAGCCGATCCTGCCGCTGCAGATCCTCTTTCTCAACCTCGTCACCGATGTCTTTCCGGCCCTCGCGCTCGGCGTCAGCGAAGGCGAGCGCGACATCATGCGCCGCCCGCCGCGCGACGCGCGCGAGCCCGTGCTGACGCGCCACCATTGGTTGCTGATCGTGCTCTTCGGCCTGCTGCTCACCGCGGCGACGCTCGGCGCGCTCGGCGTCGCCCTCGGCCCGCTGCATCTACCCGAGCGCCAGGCCGTCACGATCTCGTTTCTCGTGGCTGGCCTCTCGCAGGTCTGCTTCGCCTTCGCGATGAGCAGCGCACGCACCGCGCCGCTGCGCAACGAGGTGACGGGCAACGCCTGGCTCTGGGCCGCGGCGGCGTGGTGCACGCTGCTGCTGCTCGCCGCGGCGTATCTGCCTGGCCTGAAGACCATCATGCACGCGAGCGCGCCGGGCCTCGACGGCTGGCTGCTGGTGCTGGCCGCCAGCCTGGCGCCGCTTCTGATCACACTCGGCGCGCGCGCAGCCCTCGCGCGGCGCGCGCCGCTCGAACCCACCCGAGAAGGAGGTCTGTCATGAAGTACTGTGTCGTCTGCGCCGATCTCGGACGTGCCCGCCTGTTCGTGCTCGACACGGGCAGCTCACAGCAACACGACACCCTCGCGCACCTCGACGAGCGCGCCGGTGTCGTAAACCCCGCCCGGCGCCTGCAGGACGCGCGCATCTTCAGCGACTCGCGCCCCGGTCTACGCCGCGTGCTCGGCAGCGGTGCGCGCGCGCGCCTCGGTGCACGCCACGGCGTCGACGATCGGCGCGACGCCCACCGCGCCGACGAAGACCGGCGCTACGCCGCCGACGTCTGCGAGCGCACCGCCGCGATTTGCGACGAGATCGGCTGCAACGCGCTGATCATCGCCGCGGCGCCGCGCATGCTCGGCCTGCTGCGCGAAGGATTTTCGCGCGCGATGCTCGACGGGCTCGACGTCCGCGAGCTGCGCAAAGACATCACCTTCCGCAGCCCCATCGAGCTTCACGACTATCTGGCCGACGCCGATCTGCTGCCTCCGCGCGGCCGACTGAAACGAGCCGCCCCCGCTAACCGGTAGCCGCGAACGCGTCGATCGTTCACAGTCATGACCATGCACGACGCCATCGTAATCGGCAGCGGCGCCGGCGGCCTCGCCGCCGCGCTAACCCTCGCCCAGGCCGGCCGATCGGTGCTGGTGCTCGAAGCCTGCAAGCAGTTCGGCGGCTTTCTCAACCCCTTCGCGCGCAAGAAGTTCCACTTCGACACCGGCGTGCACTACGTCGGCGAGGCCTATCCGGGCGGCTCGCTGTCGCGCACCTTCGAGCGCTTCGAGCTCGGCATCGAGTGGAACGAGCTCACGCCGGACGGCTTCGACTGGTACGTGTTCCCCGACTACGAGGTCAAGCTCTGCAAGGGGCGCGAGCGCTTCCAGCAGCGCCTGAGCGACGACTTCCCCGCCGAGCGCGACGGCATCGCCTCGGTCTTCGCGCTCATCACCGAGGTCGAGACCGCGCTGCGCACGCTATCGCGCATTCGCGGCCCGGTCTCGTTGGGTCGCGCGCTGCCGCACCTGCCCGCGCTGGTGCGCTGGGGCCGCGCCACGCTGGCTCAGCTGCTCGATCACTACTTGCGCGACCAGCGCCTCAAGAACGCCTTCGCCGGCCCGTGCGGCGATCTCGGCCTGCCCCCGTCGCGCCTCTCCGGCCTCTACCACCTCGCGCTGCTCGCGCACTACCTCGGCGGCGGCTTCTATCCCAAGGGCGGCGCCGGCGCCATCCGCGACGCCTACCTCGAACGCCTCGCCGAGCACGGCGCCGAGCTGCACCGCAACGCGGCGGTCGCCGAGATCGAGGTCGAGGGCGGTCGCGCCGTCGGCGTGCGCACCCGCGACGGGCATCTGCATCGCGCGCGCGTGATCGTCAGCAACCTCGAAGGCGTCGCCACCTACCGCATGGCGGGCATCCGGCGCTCGGGGATGCTCGCGCCCAAGCTGCAGAAGGTCGAGCCTTCGCACGGCTCGTTCATGGTCTTTCTCGGCGTCGAGGGCGACCTCGCCGGCAACCGCATCGGCGACAACAATGTCTGGCACTACGCCAGCGCCGACATCGACGCGCTCTACGCCCGCGTCGCGCGCGACGAGCTGCCATCGCCCGACGCCTGCTTCATCACCATCCCGTCGCTCAAAGACCCCGACTGGCCCGATCGCCCGCGCGCGCAGCGCAAGGCGCCGGAGGGCCATCACATCGTCGAGCTGGTCACGCTCGCCTCGCCCGAGCCGTTTCGCCGCTGGTTCGGGATGCCCACGCTCAAACGCGGCGCCGAGTACGACGCGCTCAAGCAGCGCCTCGCCGAGCCGTTCCTCGAGCTCGCCGAGCAGTACATCCCCGGCGTCTCGTCGCGCGTGGTCATCCAGGAGGTCGCCACCCCGGCGACCAACGCGCACTACGTGCAGAACGACTCGGGCCAGATCTACGGGCCGGCGCACACGCCGAGCCAGGTGCTGCTGGGGCGCTTCCCGGCGAAGACCCCGCTCGACGGCCTCTACCTGTGCGGCGCGTCTGTGATCGGCTGCGGCGTGATGCCGTGCACCAAGTCAGGCGTGCTCGCCGGACGCCTGGCGCTGCGCGAGCTCGACGAGCAGAGCGCATCGCGCGGCGGCTGGCGCTCGACGCTGCGCAGCGTGCGCGACCTGATGCCGATCTAGCGCCGGCGCAGCAGCTGGCGTCGCACCGGCGTCTTGCTGCGCCGGATCATCAGCTTGCGAAACAGCGGACGCGTGTGCTTGAAGTCGACCACGAGCATGTCGCCGCCGACGTGTGTGCCGCGGTCGGGCTTGAACGTCACCTGCACGGCGATGGCCTCGGGCACCGCGCGCTTCATGCTGCGCAGGTTCTTCGGCTTGTCGTCGAAGAGCGCCACGACGCGACGCTTGCCGCCGATGCGGCGAACGACCTGCTCTTTGAAGCGCGAGCTGCCGTTGAACCCGTCGGGGCGCATCACCAGCGGGCGCTGGCGCCGCCCGAGCCCGCGCAGAAGCCCGGCCTTGTCGAGGGCGACGTGCGTGTCGGCTCGCCAGCTCGCCTGTCGCGCCGTGACGAAGATGACCTGACCTCCGGCCGCCTCGATGGCGCGCAGGTAGCCGTGCACGCCGCGCACGCGGCTGCTGAACATGCCGCGCGCGCCGAGCAGGTAGTAAAGGTCGCGCTCGAGCTTCTTCTCGCCGGCCTCGAATCGGCTCAGCATCGCGTCGAACGCCGAGCTGTGCCCGCGCCGCGAGGCGAGCAGACCGTCCTTGCCGTTGCCCGTGGCCAGGCGATGCAGGACGCTGCGGTCGAGCACCGTGTCGTCGATATCGACGATCACCACGGGGCGCTCGCCGCGCTGCGCCGCGTGCTGCACCTGCTCGACGATGTGCGTCAGCCCGGCGCGCTGCGCGTGCGCTGTCGGCGTGGGGTCTTTCTTCGGCGCGGCCGTGGCGGCGGCTGCCGCGCACAGCAGCGCCATCATCACGAGCGCAGCCAGACGTCGACGGAGGATCACGAGCTCTGCTGAAGCAAGCACCGGGCCGGCGCTCGGACCCGCATTTCTTCTGCGATTTCAAATACGCGTGCTCGTGACAGCGACTCGCGGTGGGGGCCCTCGGCACCATGGCGCGCAACTGGAGCGGCCACCAACCGCCGAGACGCCTTGGCGTATACTCGCCGCATGATCGCTCGCCTCGCCGCCATCGCTATGCTGGCGCTGTCGCTCGCGCCGCCGCTCGCTGGCTGCAAGGGCAAGGCGAACAAGAAGCTCGACGCCGCCGTGCGCAAGGACGCGCGCGCCAAGCCGAAGCCGCCGCCACCCGACCTGCTGCGCATCGTCGAAGCCGCCTTCGTCGCCGGCGAAAAGCACGACCAGCTGCGCAAGATGTTCGATGGCGACGGCAAGACGTCGCACTGCTTCGCCACGGCCAAGCGCGCCTCGCACATCTGGCTGCTGCTGCCCGAGGGCGTCCGCATCCAACGCGTGGACCTCGACTTCGCCATCGGCACCAAGTCACCCGACATCGAGGGCGCGAAGCTGACCCTGCGCGGCGGCTCGCTCGATCTGCTCAAACACACCATCGGCGCCAAGCAAGCCGAAAAGGGCGTGCGCATCGCGCTCGCCAAGCCGATCAAGGGCGGCGACCTGCTCGAGCTCGTCGTCGAAGGTCTCACCGGCTGCGTTCGCCAGCTCGCTATGCGCGGCGAGGCACCGGCGGCCGGACGTCGCAAGGCCCCTCACACGCCGATGACGCTCGAAGGCAAGCTGCCGCGGCTGTCGTGCCCCGAGGGCGCGACGGCGACCCCACCGACGATGCAGGGCAGCGAGGTGCGCGTCTCGTGCATCGACGACAAGAAGAGGGGCCACGGCCCGTACGTTGCCTGGCGCCGCAGCGACGGCAACCTGCTGTCGCGCGGCTCGCTCGAGCACGGCAAGCCGCACGGGCGCACGCGCACCTACGCCGACGGCAACTTGATCGCGGAAGGCAACTACGATCACGGCCGCAAGCAAGGCATCTGGCGCCGCTCCAACGACCGGCTGCACGTCGAGGAGCGTTTCGACGAAAACGGGCAACGCACGACCATGGGCCCGCCGCCCGCCACCGTGCACCCCGCCCTCTCCGTGGCGAAGATCGCGCGCAAGAACCTGCTCGTGCACGCGCGCCTACGGCTCGAGAACGCCAGCGACGTGATCTACTTGCTGCGCGACAACGCCCCCGAAAAGGCGCTCGCTGGCCGCAGGCCGCGCTCGAAGAGCGGCCGCTTCTACATCGCCTCGGCCAAGCGCGCGGCGCCGCTGTTCGAGCAGCTCTGGAAGGTCGTTCACAAGACCGACCTCGAGCCGTCCAACACGGCGCCCAAGATCACAGCCGATCCGCTCGACACCTCGGGTCGCGAGGCGGTCGTGGTGCGCCTCAGCTACAAGGCGCTGGGCAAGGACGCGCCCGAGTTCATCGTCGCGCTGCCGTGCGTCAACCTGATGGCGCGCATCGCGCAGGGCGACAAGGTGCGTGTCACCGGCAGCGGCACCACGCGGCAGGTCGAGATCGAGCACAAGTCGAGCGACGACGATCGCAGCGTCAAGCCGGTCTCCGTGCCGTCGCGCGGCGCCTGCCCGCTGACGCCCGCGACGCCCACAGACGGCGCGAGCGCTGACGCAGGCGCCGAGCCGCAAGACGGCGCCGTGCAGGCGGTCGACGCAGCACCGCGACGCAGGCGACACCGACGGCGCAAGCGGCGTCGCCGCAGCCGACGCAGGCGCAAGCGATGAGGCTGCGCGCGCTGTGGCGGCTGGTCGTGCTCGCACCACTGGTGGTCGGCGCCTGCTCGGACAGCCATGGCGCGCCGTCCGATGGCGGCGTCAACGAGCGCAGCAGCGGCGAAGGCATCACGTTCAGCGACGGCCCGGCGCTCGACGCGCCCGCTGACGGCGACGTGGCCGCCCCCGACCTGCCGCCACCCGACGCGCCGGCGCAGCTGCCCGACGTCTCGTCATGCAGCCCGGACGAGTTCATCGGCTGCCACGCCGGCACGACCCTGCTTCGCTGCAACAGCAGCGGCGACGGCCTGGTGATGGTCAGCTGCGCGCCCTACCTGTGCAACGCCAAGGCGCAGCGCTGCAACCTCTGCGACCCGGCAACGCCACCGACCTGCAACGGCGTGACGCGCGAGAGCTGCAGCGGCGACGGCGAGCGCTTCACCGAGCAGTGTCAGAGCGGCTGTCTCGCCGGCGACTGCGTCGGCTGCACGCCGCTGACCTACTATCGCGACACCGACGGCGACAGCTACGGCGACCCGGCGACCGGCGTATCGCTCTGCACGCCGCCGACCTCGGGCTACGTCACCGACAGCACGGACTGCGACGACAGCGACGCCAAGGCGCATCCCGGCCAGACGCAGTTCTCGAGCACGCCGCGCAAGGGCGGCGGATACGACTTCGACTGCGACGGCAACGAGACGCAGGAGAACACGGACCTCTTCACGTCGTGTCCGACGTCGGGGACGGTGGGCTGTCCCACGCCGCCCGCGTGGGAGGGCGCCGTGCCGGCGTGCGGCGATCCGGGCACGTTGAGCTACTGCCAGCGGATCTTGTTCAGCAGCTGCCGCAAACGCTCCAACCCGGGAACGCAAGCCTGCCGCTAGCCGAAGCGCCTACTTCTTGGCGCGCCGCGGCCGCTCCATCAGGCGCCAGTTGAGCCAGCCCGGCTGCTCGAGCGTGACGCGCGCGCTGTAGCGCCCGGGGATGCGCGGACAGTAGGTCGTCAGCGCCCAGCGTCGGGCGACCTCGTCGTCGAAGGCGCGCACGCCGAGCCGCTCGAGCACCACGCGGCGCAGCCGCCGTCCCGAGCCGAGCGCGAGCGCGTAGCAGTGCTTGTCGTCGAAGGGAAGGCTCAGCGTGACGCTCGGCGTGGCGCGCTCGCTGCGCGGCTCGCCGATCGCGATGAAGCGCGCCGCCCGCGCGCGTCGCTCGGCGCTGCGCCGTTCGGGCTCGCCGCTGTCACCGAGATCGACCGTCAGCCCGTCGAGCCAACCGAGGCTCCACGCCACGCCGAGCAGCAGCAGCACGAGCAGCGCGGCGCTGACGGCGATGCCTCCGGGGCGTCTCCACACGAAGAACCGCTCTAGTGCAGGGTGCGGTGGGAGCGAAGCGGCGGCCGCGTCATGCGATGCACGAGGCGCGCGAGCTTCTCTTGGATCTTGTAGCGCCGACTGTAGACGGTGCCGACAGCGATGCCGAACTCGTCGGCGAGCTGGTCGGGCTCGCGGCCATCGATGTACCAAGCCTCGATGAAGCGACGATCGGAGGCCGACAGCTCGGCCAGCGCGCGGCTGGCGAGACGCGAGCGCTCGGCGGCCTCGATGACCTCGCTCGGTGTGGGCGAGCGCGCGGCGCGATCATCGAGCGGCCCCGCCACGTCGAGCGAGACGAAGCGGCCGTGCTGGGTGCGCAGGCGATCGATGGTCTTGTTGCGCGCGAGCAGCCCCAGCCACGTGCCGAGCCGCACGTTGCGCTCCGGCTCGAAGCGCCGCAAGCAGCGCATGTCGTTCTCGAGCAGGAAGAGCCAGATATCGGCGACAGCGTCGCGCACCTCGTCATCGCTCGCGTTGAGGCCGGCGCGGCGAAACACGCGACGTACGGACATCTCAATGAGGTCGTTGTAGCGGTCGACCAGGCGCTCGGCAGCGATGCGGTCGCCGTCGATCACCGACGCGAGCAGGTCCAGCTCTTCGAGCCGATCGGGCGCGATTGGCGCCGGGGTGGCAGCGCTGCTGCTGGCGATCTCGAGGCGTTTGGTGGTTAGGTGCGTTTCAGGCATGCGTGGGACGTCTTCTGCGTGGCGTTGGAAGTGCAAACGCAGGGCCACGGCGACACCCCGACCACAGGGTGGCGAAATCGCTAGCCGCCTCCGCACGCGGCGCGGCGCCGATCCCCCAAGGCACGCCCCGCTGCCTCCAAATGCTTCGTACCTACAGCGACTTACACCGTGCTGCAGCGCTGCAACAGGCGTGGCGCCGAGCCCCCACGGGTCTCCGATTTTCGAAGACACGGCCTCTAGAGCGTCCAGCGGATCGGCGCTGCGGTAGATCGCCTTGGCGGGGCTATGGCACCATCGCGGCGCCAACTTACAGCCCACCTCGCCGTATCAAGGCTGTCGGTCTCGCACACTGACACCACGGAGCGTCCCATGTCCGGAGCGCGCGTCGCGCTGCCCCTGCTCGCCGTCCTTTTCTTCAGCTTCAGTTGCCGCGACCAAGTCAACCTGCCGCCGGTGAAGGGGCCACCGCTGGAAGTGCCGGGCGCCAAGTCCGGCGGCGGCCCTGGGCTCAAGAGCAACAAGCCGCTCGAGATCAGCCACGTCACGCCCAAGGGCCAGCTCACGCGGCAGCACTTCCAGATCACCGTCACGTTCAATCAGCCGATCGTGCCGCTGACCAAGGTCGAAAAGCGCGCCGAGAATGCGCCGCTGCGCATCGAGCCGGCCGTCGCCGGCAAGCAGCGCTGGCTCGGCGCGCGCACGCTCGCGTTCGTGCCCGACAAGCCGCTGCCCGGCTCGACCAAGTTCACGCTCTCGGTTCCCGAGGGCGTCAAGTCGATCTCCGGCAAGACGCTGTCCAAAGGCAAGCGCTGGACCTTCACCACGGCGCGCCTGCGCGTGGTGCGCTCGTATCCGTACGGCGGCTACCGTTGGCTGTCGCCGTCGCACAAGGTGCAGCTCTACTTCAACCAAGATGTCAGCGCCGGGCGCGTCGCCAAGCACGTGACGTTCAGAGTCGACGATGGTCAGAGCAAGAGCGCCGTCGGCGCCGTCGTCACGCCGTACGTCTCGCGCTACGGCCGCCGCAACCCGCGCGCCGTGTGGGTCAAGCCCAAGACGCCGCTGCCGCTCGACGCGCACGTCACGCTGCACGTCGGCGACGGCCTGCGCGGCGAAGAGGGCCCGCTGCCGATGAAGCGCGACTACGGCGTGCGCTACAAGACCTACGGCCCGCTCAAGATCACAGCGCAGAGCTGCAAGACCAAGTGCGACCCGGACAGCTCGATCCGACTGACGTTCAGCAACCCCGTGCGCCGCAACATTTCGCGCGCCGCGATCCGCGTCAGCGGCCGCGCGCTCAAGGTCGGGCGCAGTCGCTACGAGAGCACGTCGGTGTACGTCAACGGCGGCTTCAAGCCGCGCCGCACCTACGCGATCACGCTCGTCGGCAACGTCACCGACAAGTTCGGCCAGTCGCTGACCGGCTCGCGCAAGCTGACCTTCACCACGCGCGACTACGATCCCTACGCGCGCCTACCGCTCGGCTCGGGCGTGGCCGAGGCGTCGGGCAGCAAGCTGCTGCCGCTGGTCTTTCGTAACGCCAAGGCCGCGGCGTTTTACAGCAAGCGCCTCGACGCGGCCGAGCTGGCCAAGCTCTACGCCAACTCCGAGCTGCGCTCGCGCTACGGCGCCGAGCCGCTGATCAGCACGCTGTCGGGCGCGCGCAAGAAGACGCTGCCCGTGGGCGGCCGCGCCAACCGGCGCGTGGTCAAACACGTCAACCTCAAGGGGCTCGTCGGCGGCAACAGCGGCCGCGGCGTGCTCGCGGTCGAGCTCGTGAGCGACATCGGCGAAAAGAAGCCGGTAGTGCGCCGCGCGGTCGTGCGCATCACCGACATGGCGATGACGGCCAAATACTCGCCGCACAGCTCGCTGGTGTGGATCACCTCGCTGGCCAGCGGCAAGCCGGTGTCCGGCGCGGACGTGGCGATCTGGCGCCCGGGCGGCGAAAAGCCGATCTGGCGCGGCAAGACCAACAAGGATGGCCTCGCCGTGGCGCCCGGCACGCTCGGGCTCGGCCTCGGCGACAAGGAGCGCACGCTGCTGTTCTTCGCGCGCCATCGCGGCGACGAGAGCTTCGTCGTCTCGACGAGCACCGAGAACCTCGGGCCGTGGGTCTTCGGATACAACTCGACGTGGGACGCTGGCGCCGGCGCGCTGCTCGGCATGGTCTTCTCCGACCGCGGCATCTACCGCCCCGGCGAGACCGTGCGGCTCAAGGGCATCCTGCGCAAGCGCGACAAGGGCGGCCTGACGCCGATCTCGGGCGAGGTCAAGCTGTCGATCTCCGACGCGCGCGGAGAGAAGCTCAAGGAGACCACGGTACAGCTGAGCGAGTTCGGCGGCCTGCACATGGCGCTCGAGCTGCCGCGGGCGGCGTCTCTCGGTCGCTACAGCGTGCGCGCTGCGGCGCCGGGCGGCGGCACTGTCTACGGCAGCTTCCGCGTCGAGGAGTATCGGCCAGCGGAGTTCGAGGTCAAGGTCAGCTCGGAGCGCCCGCAGTACATCCGCGGCGACTCGCTGCGCTGGAACGCCAGCGGCCGCTACCTCTTCGGCGCGCCGATGCGCCGCGCCAAGCACCGCTACACGATCTATCGTTCGAGCGCGTACTACAGTCCGCCCGGCCACCCCGGCTTCGTCTTCAGCGACGAGAGCTATTGGTACGGCAAAGGCGGCCCGCGCTACGGCATGGTGACGCGCGGCAGCGGCCGCCTCGACGCCAAGGGCGCCGCCAGCGGCATCACCGCGATAAAGCCCGCCAAGATGACGCGCCCCGAGCGCTGGCGGCTCGAGATGACCGTCACCGACGTCTCGCGCCAGACGGTGGCCTCGCGTACGGCGCCGCTGGTTCATCCGGGCGAGATCTACATCGGCGCCAAACCCAAAGAGACGTTCATCATCGCGGGCGAGACGCTCGCCACGCGCATCATCACCACCAAGCCCAACGGCAAGCGCGTCGCGGGCGTCGCCGTCGCCGGACAGCTGATGCGGCGCGAGTGGCGCCAGGTGCGCAAGCGCGGCATGAAGGGCCACACCTACTTCGTGACGCGCCTGTTCGAAACGCCCGCCGGCTCGTGCAGCGTCAAGAGCGACCGCAGCAAGAAAGGCGTCGCCTGCGACATCAAGATCGCCAAGGCCGGCTACTACGTGCTGCGCCTGACGACCAAGGACAAGCGCGGCAACCCGATCAGCGCGTCGTTTTCGGCGTACGTCTCGGGCGCCGACTACGTGCCTTGGCGGCGCAAGGGCGAGAGCAAGGTCGAGCTGGTGCTCGATCGCAAGCGCTACAAGGTCGGCCAGAAGGCGCGCGTGATGATCAAGTCGCCGTTCACCAAAGCGCACGCGCTGCTCACCGTCGAGAGCAACGGCATCCTGCTCAGGCGCAAGCTGCTGATCAAGCGCACGGCGACCTTCGTCGAGATCCCGGTGACGGGGCGCATGCTGCCCAACGCGTTTGTCTCGGTGCTGATGGTGCGCGGCCGTGTCAAAGGCTACCGCCGCGACAAGAAGGACCCCACCGCAGACCCCGGCAAGCCGGTGTTCAAGGCGGGCTACGCCAAGATCGTCGTCTCGCAGAAGGCGCGCCGGCTCGCCGTCACGGTCAAGCCGGAGCGGGAGAAGTACCGCCCCGGCGAAACGGTCAACGTGGCGCTCGACGTGCGCGACGCCAAGGGCCGCGCGATGATCGCCGAGCTGACGGTGATGGTCGCCGACGAGGGCGTGCTGAGCCTCATCGGCCACAAGACGCCCGACCCGATGAGCGTGTTCTACGCCGAGCGCGGGCTCTCGGTGCGCACCGCGGACAATCGCAATCAGCTGATCAGCCCCGGCATCTTCGGCCAGAAGGGAAATCCTGGCGGCGGCGGCTTCGCGCGCGGCGCGGCGGCGCTGCCCGGCGGCGGCAAGGTGCGCAGCCGCTTCGTCTCGACGCCGTACTTCAACCCGAGCGTCATCACCGGCGCCGACGGCAAGGCGCACGTCAGCTTCAAGCTGCCCGACAACCTGACCACCTTCCGTGTGATGGTCGTGGCGGCGTCCAAGGGCGCGCAGTTCGGCAGCGCGCAGAGCAAAGTCACGGTGAGCAAGCCGCTGCTGCTTCTGCCCACGCTGCCGCGCCTGGTGCGCGTCGGCGACCAGTTCGAGGCGGGCGTGGTGATCCACAACCACGCCGGGCGCGACGGCGCGGTGACGATCAGCGCCAGCGCGCAGGGCGTGACGCTGCTCGGCAGCAGCAGCACGCAAGAGACGGTCAAGGACGGCGGCGCGGTCGAGGCGCGCTTCCGCTTCAAGGCGACGTCGCCCGGCAAGGCGACGTTCTCGTTCCGCGCGCGCTTCGGCGACTTCGAGGACGGGCTCAAGCTTGTGCGGCCGGTGAAGCTGCCGCTGGTCATCGAGACGGTGGCCACCAGCGGCTCGACCAACAGCAGCATCGCCGAGGGCATCGTGCCGTCGAGCGACGTACGCAGCGATGTCGGCGGCCTGCGCGTGACGATGGCCTCGTCGGCGCTGGTCGGCCTCAAGGGCGGCATGGACTACCTGCTGCATTACCCCTACGAGTGCGTCGAGCAGACCACCAGCCGGCTGGTGCCGCTGGTGACGCTCTACGACCTCAGCCGCGCGTTCGCGCTGAAGGGCGCCAAGGATCCCAAGCCGATCGTGAGCAAGCTGGTGGCGCGGCTGCAGAAGCTGCAGCGCTACAACGGCGGCTTTTCCTACTGGCCGTCGTCGTACTACGTGGCGCCATGGTCGTCGGCGTACGCGGCGTGGGGGCTTCTGCAGGCCAAGAAGCACAACTACCGCGTCAGCAAGGCCGTGCTCGACAAGGCCAAGCGCTACCTGCTGGGTTACCTCAAGCGGCGCCACGGGCGCTATCGCCCCAAGAACGCGGCAACCCGCAAGAAGGACGAGCTCGGCAAGCTCATCGACGAGGTCGGCCCCGGGCTCGCCACGGCAGCCTACGCCGCGTACGTGCTGGTGCAGATGGGCGAGGCGCCGGCCTCGTACATCAACGGGCTCTACGGCGACCGCGAGATGCTGACCGTCTTCGCCAAGGCGATGCTGCTCAAGGCGATGGTGCAATGCAAGAAGTGCGAGAGCGACAGCAAGGCGATGGCCACGCTCAAGCAGGAGCTGAGCAACGCCGTGCACCAGACGGGCAAGTCGGCCAAGGTCGAAGAGAACCTCGGCTACAGCTTCGCGCCGCTGTTTCACTCCGACATGCGCTCGACGGCGATGGTGCTGTCGGCGCTGCTCGCGGCTGACCCCAACCACCACTTGGTCGACAAGCTGGTGCGCTTCGTGCTCGACCAGCGCAGCAAGGGCCGCTGGCGCAACACGCAAGAGACCGTCTACGCGCTGCTCGCGCTGCACGACTACTACAAGGTGCGCGAGAAGGACCCGCCCGACTTCATCGGCAAGGCCGTGCTCAATCGTGACGTGCTGGTGCGCCAGACGTTCAAGGGGCGCTCGCTGTCGGTGAAGAAGGCAAACGTCCCGATGAAGACGCTGCTCGGCGCCGGGCGCGGCACGTTCGGCTTCGTCAAGAGCGGCAGCGGCACGCTGCACTACACCGCGTCGCTGCGCTACGCGCGCAAGACGCTGCCGAGCAAGGGCTGGGACGAGGGCTTCTTCGTCACCCGCACCTACGAGCGCATCGACGAGGACGCCGGCTCGGTGTCGGCGCTGCGCGGTCAGCGCGGCAACAAGCCGCAGGGCATCTTCAAGGTCAAAGCCGGCGACCTGGTGCGCATCACCCTGCGCATCGTGGTGCCGCAGCAGATGCACTTCGTCGCGGTCGAGGACCCGCTGCCGGCGGGGCTCGAGGCGGTCAATATGAAGCTGATGACGGCCACGCGCAGCTACTCGAGCGCGCTGCGCTATGGCTACCGCAGCCGCTACGGCCGGCGCATCCGTCGTTCGACCTGGTACACGCCGTTCTATCACCGCGAGATCCGCGATGACCGCGTGCAGCTGTTCGCCGACAGCCTGCCGGCCGGCAGCTACACGTACGTCTACCTCGCGCGTGCGACGACCATCGGCAAGTTCATCGCGCCGCCGACGCACGCCGAGCAGATGTACGCGCCGGAGGTTTTCGGCCGCACCGGCGCGGTGGGCTTCACGGTCAAGGCGCGCTAGCGGTGGCTCGTTCGCAGCAGACGCGGCGCTACTGCCCGAAAGCCGACGGCGTGGTCGGCGGGGCGGTGGCGTGTCTGCTGCTCGGGGCGCTGTGCGTCTCGGCGCTCGACCTCCTGTGGGACATCGACGTGCCGGCGAGCGCGCTGGCGCCCAAGAACGTGCAGGCG
Source organism: Myxococcales bacterium (assembly GCA_020431405.1). Lineage (GTDB taxonomy): Bacteria > Myxococcota_A > Polyangia > JAGQIK01. The sequence goes on along the minus strand of JAGQIK010000218.1, from coordinate 16,780 downwards.
CTGCGCATCAGCGACCGCGACGGAACGCTGCTGCGCGAGGTGCTCTCGCGTCCCGACGGGCGCGCCAACTGGGTGCCTCTCGAGCAGATCGCGCGGCACGTCATCGACGCCACGCTCGCCGGCGAAGACCGCCGCTTCTATCAGCACGACGGCATCGACCGGCGCGCGGTGGGGCGTGCGTTCGCGCAGCTGTTGGCGCGGCGGCACGTGGTCTCGGGGGCGTCGACGCTGACGATGCAGCTCGCGCGGCTGGTGGACAGCGCGCAGCACGCCAGGCGGCGCGACCTGTGGAGCAAGGTGCGCCAGACGGTGCTCGCGCTGCGCCTCGAGCGCGCGCTGAGCAAAGACGAGATCTTGTGGCAGTACCTCAACCGCGCGCCCTACGGCAACGGCACGTTCGGCGTGCAGGCTGCGGCGCGGCGCTACTTCGACAAGCCGGCGTCGGCGCTGAGCCTCGCCGAGGCGGCGCTGCTGGCGGCGCTCCCACGCAGCCCGCGCGGATACGATCCGTTTCGCGGCGGACGCGCGCGGCTGGTTGCGCGCCAGCGCTTCTTGCTGCGGCGCATGCGCGAGCTCGGCATGTGCAGCGACGAGCAGCTGCGCATGGCGCTCGGCGAGCCGATCCGCTACCGCGGCGCGCGGCGACCCTTTCGCGCGCCGCACCTGGCGCGCGCGCTGGTCTCGGTGGCCGGTGATGACGCGGCGGCGATCAAGAGCAGCATCGATCTCGAGCTGCAGCGCCAGGTGCAGACGCTGGCCTCGCAGACGGTCAAGCGCCTCGCCGACCACGGCGTGAGCAATGCGGCGGCGCTGGTGGTCGACAATCACAGCGGCGAGGTGCTGGCGTACGTCGGCTCGGCTGACTTCGGCGACGCCGATCACGCCGGGCAGGTGGACGGCACGCAGGCGCTGCGCCAGCCGGGCTCGACGCTCAAGCCGTTCACCTACGCGATGGGCATCGAGCAGGGGCTGACGGTGTCGACGCTGCTCGAGGATCTGCCGGCGCACTTCACCACGCCCGAGGGCGACTACGCGCCGAAGAACTACGACCGCCGCTTCCACGGCCCGGTGCGGCTGGCCGTGGCGCTGGCGAGCTCGTACAACGTGCCCGCCGTGCGCGTCGCCGAGTACGTCGGCAGCGAGCGGCTGCTCGAGCGGCTGCGCGCGCTGGGCTTCGAAAACCTCGACAAGACCGCGCGCCACTACGGGCTGGGGCTGACGCTGGGCAACGGCGAGGTCACGCTGCAGCAGCTGGCGGCGGCTTACGTGGCGCTCGCCAACGGCGGCATGTACCGGCCACTGTCGCTGGTGCGCGCGGTGCGCGATCCTCGCGGGCGTTGGACGAAGCCCGCGCGGCCCAAGGCGCAGCGGGTCTTCGACGCGCGCGCGGCGTACCTCATCACGCGCGTGCTGAGCGACGCGATGGCCCGTATCCCGGGCTTCGGGCGCGACACGCCGCTCGACGTCGAGTCTCTGACTGGGGGCTTTCCGGCCGCGGTCAAGACCGGCACGTCGAAGGACTTTCGCGACAACTGGACGGTGGGCTTCACGCGCGACGTGACGGTCGCCGTGTGGGTCGGCAACTTCGACGGCAAGCCCATGCGGCGTGTCTCGGGCATCACCGGCGCGGGCCCGCTGTGGGCCGAAGTGATCATCGCGGCGCAGCGTCGCTACGATCGCGACGGGCACGCGCGGCGCGGCTTTTCGCGGCCGCGCGGCGTGGTCGAGCGGCGCATCTGTCCGCACTCGGGCAAGCTCGCCAGCGCGCGCTGCGAGGGTGCCATCGACGCCGAGTTCATCACTGGCCACGCGCCGACGGCCGAGTGCGACCACCACGTAGACGTCGCCATCGATCGGCGCAACGGGCTGCTCGCCGGGCCTGGCTGCGCGCACGAGCACGTCGAGCAGCGCGTGATGCTGCGCTTCCCGCCGACCTATCGCGCCTGGGCGCACGCGCGCGGCATCGCGCAAGCGCCCACGACCTACAGCCCACACTGCCCCGCCGCCACGCACGTGGCGACACCCGAACGGAAGCGATCGCGCGAGCGCGTGACGATCCGCTTCCCAGTGCAGGGCGACCGCTACTACGTCGACCCCGATCTGGCGCGGCGCTACCAGCAGCTGCCGCTCGAGGCGAGCGTCAACGGCGACGCCGCGCGCGTGCGCTGGCTCGTCGACGGCAAGGCCATCGCCAGCGCGTCCTTTCCCTACAGCGCCAGCTGGCGGCTGCGCCGCGGTCGTCACACCATCGAGGCCAGGCTGCCCGACGGCTCGCGCTCGACGCCAGTTCGCATCACGGTGCGCTAGCGCAAAAAAAAGAGCGGACGCCCCTGCATAGCCGCCCTCGCGCCGACATCGATCGAGCGGAGGGACGACTCATGCGACCGCTGCTCGCCGCCACGCTCGTGGCAACGCTGACCGCCGCCGCCGGCCTCGCCGAGGCCAAGACCTACTACGTCGACGCGCAGACGGGCGCGGACACGAACGATGGCAGCGTGGCCAAGCCGTGGAAATCGCTGAAGCATCTCTTCGACCAGAACAAGATCGAGAGCCGCAACTGGGCCAGCCTGCCCTACGCCAGCGGCGCACAGCTAGCGGCGCGCAACGCCGGCGCGCTGCTCAAAGCCGGCGACACGATCGTCGTCGCCGACGGCTTCTACGGCGAGCTGAGCTTCACGGGCTACTACAACGCCAGCGACATCACCATCGCCGCGGCGCCCAGCGCCAAGCCGCGGCTTTCGCGCGTGGTGGTGACCTCGAGCAGCAACTGGCACATCAAGGGCTTCGACGTCAGCCCGGCGCACGCCGCGAGCAGCTCGCGCGCCGCCATCGTCGCCGTCGAGTCGCACAACTACAGCGGCCCGACCTCCAAGGTCACCGTCGAGGGCTGCACCATCAGCACCATCGCCGACATCTCCGCCTGGAGCGCCAACGACTGGGACACCAAGGCGGCTAACGGCATCAGCGCCAGCGGCAGCGAGATCACGCTGCGCGACAACCTCGTGCGCAACATCAACTTCGGCATCAGCGTCGGCGCCAGCAAGTCGCTGGTCATCGGCAACACCGTCGAGAACTTCTCCGGCGACGGCCTGCGCGGGCTCGGCGACTACACCGTCTTCGAGAACAACACCGTGCGCAACTGCTACGACGTCAACGACAACCACGACGACGGCTTCCAGTCGTGGTCGCGCGGCAGCGATGGCAAGGTCGGCACCGGCACCGTCACCGGCGTCGTGCTGCGCGGCAACCGCATCATCAACTACACCGACCCCAACCAGAAACTGCGCTGCACGCTGCAAGGCATCGGCATGTTCGACGGCACTTTCGTCGACTGGGTCATCGAGAACAACGTCATCATCACCGACCACTGGCACGGCATCTCGGTTTACGGCGCCAAGAACGTACGCATCGTCAACAACACCGTGCTCGACCCCAACAACAGCACGCCCGGCCCACCGTGGATCCGCATCACCAACCACAAGAACGGCACCGCGCCGCAAGGCTGCGTCGTGCGCAACAACCTCGCCACCGACTTCAGCAGCGCCGCGTCCGGCGTCACCGAAGACCACAACATCAAGATCACGGACCCGAGCAAGCTCTTCGTCGACGTCGCCAACTACGACGTGCGCCTGCTGCCCACCGCCGCCGCCATCGACCAAGGCGCCGCGCAGTACGCCCCCGCCACCGACATCCTCGGCGTGGCGCGCCCGCAAGGCGCCGGCGTCGACGTCGGCGCCTACGAATACTCCACAACGCCGCCACCACCACCGCCGCCCGCACCCGACGCCACCGTCGACAGCACGTCGCCGAGCGCCGACAGCGGCGCCAGCTCCGACACCATCGCCCCCGCCCCCGACGCCGGCACCAGCGACGACACCCTCACCGCACCCGCCTCCGACAGCACCGCCACCGGCGACACCGCCACCGCGCCCAACAACAGCAACAACAACAACAACAACAACGGCGGCGAAATGAAAGGCGGCTGCAACACCAGCGGCGCCCCCATCAGCAACGGATTGCCGGCGCTACCCCTCCTCCTCCTCTGGGGTCACTCTATGCTCCGCAAGCGCTCGAGATCAAAGCGCTCCTAGCCCACAATGACATAACCCAAAATAACGCAACGTCTCGCCCCCTGCGCCGACAAGTGGCGCATGAGACAACGTCGCATCGTCATCGCCGGCGCACCCCATCATGTCATTCTGCGCGGAAACAACCGTCGACGACTCTTCTCGTATCCACGCGACTACCGCCTCTTCCTGAGGCTCGCAGCTGCCGCCTCGCACGAGCACTGCACCGACGTGCACGCCTACGCGTTGATGACCAACCACGTTCATCTCGTCGCTACGCCTCGCACGGCCGAGGAGCTGAGCAAGTTCGTCAAGTACATCGCGCAACGCTACGCGCAGCGGCGCAACCGCGCGCGTCGAGCAACAGGCAAGCTGTTCGAGCAGCGTTTCTGGTCGGAGCCCGTCGCGGACGAGCGGGCGCTGGCCGAGATAACTGTCTACGTTGACCTCAACCCAGTACGGGCAGGTCTTGTCGAGGCGCCAGAGGACTACACCTGGTCGACTGCGCGCTACCATCTCGGCGTCCCGATACCAGGTGACCTGCCTCGCATCTGGCACCCGAGCCGCTGGTACGCTCAGCTGGGTTACACCATCGGCGAACGCGCCGCATGCTACGCGTGCTGCCTGCACGAACGCGACGAAGCCACCCCGCCGCAGACTCGTACCGCGGCTGCAGAGGAGCTCTCGCCCGACCAATACACGCTGCGCCTGCGGCGGCCTGACGGCACGTCCGCGAAGTAGAATTCGTCGCGGATGCTGCTCCGATAAGCGGAAATGTCATTGTGGGTTTTGCGCCCTTTGATTTCAGGCGTGTGCGGACCAGAGAGTGACCCCTAGAAGCCGAGGACGCGTTGGGTCCAGACGGAACCGAAGAGCTTGGTGAGCGTCTGGCGGATGTGCGCTTCTGCGGGATCGGTGCGCAGGCGGTTGAGCAGGTCGAGCATCTTCTGGTTGGTGATGCTGGTGAATAGGCCGACCTTGACGCCGCGGTCGATGGTGTAGCGTTTGGTCTCTTCGGCGAGCATGGCGAAGATGGCGGGTGCGGCTGGGTTTTGTTGCAGCCAACCGGGCTTCTTGGTGTCGACGGCGTGCAGCATGGCGGCGTTGTAGTAGAGAAACTGGATGCCGCCGAGCACGAGGCCGGAGAAGCCCGAGGTCTGGTTTTTGATCGCGCACCATTCGATGGCGACGATCTCCTCGGTGATGTAGGCGCGCCACTCGTCGACGATGTTTTCGCCCAGCGCCTGGCTCGGCCGCCCCGAGATGTACGTGCTGTGCACTGAGCCCTGCCACTTGATCGAGCTGTAGATGTCGCTCGTCACCAGCGGCGGCTCCGGGAAGAACGCGCCCTGTCCACCCGAGAGGTAGATGAACTTGTCGGCCGCCGCGGTCGACGAGTCGTGCTCGTGCGCCATGAAGTGCTGCGTCTCGTGGATGTTGGTCATCACGTCGGCAGACATGTACGGCTGCTGCGTGTGAAGCAGCACGTCGCAGTAGTAGGTGCCGTAGGACGTGGGACACGAAGCGTTGCGCTTGCTGATGCTGACGAAGCTGAGGTGCTTGCGATAGTCGTAGTCGCCCGGCGGCGGCGGCGGCGTGCCGCTGTCCTGCTGGGGCGGCGGCGGTGAGACCGTGTCCGGCATCAGCGACGGCAGGTCGGGTCGCACGCCCGCATCGTTGCGCGGCGGCGGCGGCCCGATGTCGACCGTGAAGTCGGGCGGCAGCACGCCCGCTTCGACGCCAGGCGGCGGCGGCGGCGAGCTGTCGACGAGGTTGATGTTGGGCCGCGGCGGATCGGGCTGCGCGCTGCCAGGACCGCAGGCGACGGTCAGCACACCAAACGCGGCGAGGAGGGCGAATAGCTGTAGGCGTTTCGGCGGCACATACACCTACATAGCGAGGTACGTGCCACCTTCATGCCGTTGATATCGTTGAGCATGGGCCGCCGTGGCCCGGGGATGGCGCCCCCGCTCGGGGGCTCTTGCCCGCTGTGAGCCGCGCTGCTCGAGCGCGCTACTTGAGGGCGCCTGCGTAGAAACCGTCGAGGATCTCGACGTGCTTCTTCTCGACGACCTTGCGCTTGACCTTGAGGCTCGGCGTCAGCTCGCCCTCCTCGATCGAGAGGTCCTTGTCGAGGATGGCGAACTTCTTGATCGTCTCGTAGCTCGCGAGCTGGCTGTTGAGGTCATCGACGCTGTGCTGGACGATCTCGCGCACCTTAGCGTGCTGGGTCAGGTCGGCGTAGGACAGACTGCCCAGCCCCGAGTCCTGCGCCCACTTCTGGATCGACTCCTCGTCGATGGTGATCAGCGCCGTACAGAAGTTGCGCTTGTCGCCGTGCACGATGACCTGGCTGACGTAGGGGCAGAGCGCCTTGAGCTTGCCCTCGAGCATCTGCGGCGCGACGTACTTACCGCCGGACGTCTTGATGAGGTCCTTCTTGCGGTCGGTGATCTTGAGGAAGCCCTCGTCGTCCACCTCGCCGATGTCGCCCGTCGCGAACCAGCCGTCGTCGGCGAGCACCTCTTTGGTCATGTCCGGCTTGTTGTGATAGCCGCGCATGATGCCGCGCCCGCGCATCAGGATCTCGCCGTCCTCGGGCGCGATGCGCAGCTCGGTCGTTCCCACCGCCTTGCCCACCGTGCCGAACTTGAACGCCTCGGGCCGGTTGACGAACGACGCCGCGCTCGACTCGGTCAGCCCGTAGCCTTCGAGGATCAGCACGCCCGCGGCGTGGAAGAACTCGGCGATGTCGCGCGACAGCGGCGCGCTGCCGGAGATGAAGAAGCGCACCCGCCCGCCGAAGAGGTTCTTCAGCTTGCTGAACACCAGCTTGTTGGCCCAGCGGTACTTCAGGCCGAGCAGACCAGCCGGGTCTTTGCCCTGCTGCTTGACCTGCGAGACCTCGCGCCCGACGCGCATCGCCCAGGTGAAGATCTTGTACTTCATGCCGCCGGCGTCCTGCGCGCCGGTGATCACCTTGTTGTAGACCTTCTCGAAGATGCGCGGCGCCGCCGCCATGAACGTCGGCTTCACCACCGCGAGGTTTTCGACGAGCTTGGGGATGCGCCCATCGACGGTCGTCTCGAAGCCAACCACCAGCTGCACCGCCTCGAGCACCTTGCCGAAGCTGTGCGAGAGCGGCAGCCAAAGATACTGATGGTCCTCGATGTTGAGGATGCCCGTCTCGGCCACTGCCGTTCCGGTGAAGATCCAGCAGTCGTGAACCAGCTCGACGCCCTTGGGCTGCCCCGTCGTGCCCGAGGTGTAGATCAAGGTCGCGAGGTGATCGGGCTTGAGCGACGCGAGCACGCCGTCGAGCTCGTCGGCCTTCTCGGCGAGGCGCTTCCTGCCGATCTCTTCCAGCTCGGCGAGCGTGATCACCCAGCCGTCGTGTCCGCCGCTGCCGTCGAAGATGATCACCTTCTTGAGGTTCGGCAGCTGGTCTTTGACCTCGACGAGCTTGGCGACCTGCCCTTCGTCCTCGGCGAAGATCGCGCGCGTGTCCGAATCGGCGAGGATGTACTGACACTCGGCCGGCGTGTTGGACGGATAGACCGTCGTCGTCGCGCCGCCGGCGCTGAGGATGCCGAGGTCGGCGAGCACCCACTCCATGCGCGTCGACGCGAGGATCGCCACGCGCTGTTCGAGCTCGATGCCGAGCGAGAGCAAGCCCGACGCGATCGCGCGCACGCGGTCGGCGGACTGCTGCCACGTGAGCTTCGCCCAGCCATCGTCTCCCTTGGGGTACTGGTAGGCAGGACGATCGGGCGTCTCGCTGACGCGCTTGAAGAACATGTCAGGAACGGAGCTGAACTGGGCGGTGGTCATCATCCCTCCTCGACGCAAGGTCGGGGCATCCTACCAGAAGCGGGGGGATTTCGGGGCCAGTGGAGAGGCCCGACAGATGTCAGTCGGAAAGCTCTGCGAGCAGGTCGATCTGCGGCGCCAGCGCCGCCTTGGCCATGCGCTTCATGGCGTCGACATAGGCCTGCGAGTCGGCGTCGATGCCGAGCACCCGCGCCTGATAGACGCGCGTGCCGCAGAAGATCACGAGCATGTTGATCAGGCCCAGCATCGTCAGATCGAAGTCACGCGGCAGCGTGCGCCGCCCGGTGCGCTCGAGCACGAAGCGCCGGATGGTCGAGATGAACAGCGGCATGTAGCGCACGTCCCAGTCGGCGTCCTCCACGGCGAAGTCCGCCATGGAGAAGAGCATGATCCGCGACGTATCGGGATCGGCCACCAGCGCCGGGATCAGCGTGTCGATCATGACCTCGATGCTCCGACCGAGGTTCATGCCACGCGTACGCGTCATGAAGCTGTCGAGCTGGCGCTCGAGCTTGGCCTGCCGCGCGGCGACCACCGCCTCGAAGAGCGTCTGCTTGGACGACCAGTGGTAGTAGAGCGTCTTGACGTCGATGGCTGCGTCGGCGGCGATATCGCGGATCGCCGTGGCGTGATAGCCCTTGCGCGCGAAGTGCCGCCCCGCCGCCTCGAGGATCGCCGCCTTGGTGTCGCGCTGCGCCATCCAACGTTTGTTGGAGCATCTGCGCCCGACAGTCAAGCGAAAGGGACAGGCAGTTGATCTGTCCCGTACTTACCCGCAAGATCACGAACCTTCCCAACGCGTCCCTGGAGCGCCGATGGCCAAGAGCACCGTCCCCGAGCGCAGCACCATCCCTGAAGAGCGCCGCTGGAATACGCGCCATCTCTTCAAGAACGACAAGGCCTGGCACGCCGAGCGCGAGGCGCTCGCGGCGAGCTTCAGCACCCTCGCCGCGCTCCGCGGCACGCTCGGCAACGGCGCCGAGGCCGTGCTGACGTGCCTGCAAACGCTCTTCGAGGCCAATCGCCGACTAGGGCGCCTCGAGAGCTACGCCGCGCGCCGCAACGACGAGGACACGCGCGTCACCACCTATCAAGCGATGCGCGAGGTGATCGACAAGGTCGGCGCCGATCTGCGCGCCACCAGCGCGTTCATCGAGCCGCAGCTGCTCGCGCTGCCCACCAAAACGATCCGCGACTACATCGCTGACCCGCGCTTTGCCGACTACGATCGCTACCTCCGCGAGCTGCTGCGCCAGAAGAAGCACGTGCTGTCGCCCAAAGAGGAGGCGCTGCTCGCCCGCACGTCGCTGATGCAGGACGCCGGACACAACACCTACTCGGCCTTCACCGGCGCCGACCTGACGTTTCCGCGCATCACCGACGAGAAGGGCCGCGAGGTGCAGCTCTCGCAGGCGCTCTTCGCGCGCTATCGCGCCAGCGCCGACCGCGCCGTGCGCAAACGAACCTTCGACGCCTTCTTCAGCACCTTCGCCGGCTTCAAAAACACCTTCGCCTCGCTGCTCGGCGCGCAGGTCAACGCGAACCTGATCTACGCGCGCGCGCGCCGCTACGACAGCGCGCTCGAAGCCGCGCTCGATCCCGACGAGATCCCGGTCGACGTCTACACCAACATGATCTCGGCGGTGAACAAGCACCTGCCCAAGCTGCACCGCTACCTCGCGCTGCGCCGCGATCTGCTCGGCCTCGACTCGCTGCGCTACTACGATCTCTATCCGCCGATCGTAGAGAAGGTCCGGCTCAAGTTCCCGTACGACAAAGGATGCCGCACGCTGGTCGAGGCGATGGCCCCGCTGGGCAGCGACTATGCGCGCGCCCTCGAACGCGGCCTGCAGCCCAAGAGCGGCTGGATCGACGCGCTGCCCAACAAGGGCAAGCGCAGCGGCGCCTACATGGACGGCAGCGCCTACGACGTCCACCCCTACGTGCTCGGCAACTACCTCGAAGACTTCAACTCGCTGAGCATGATGGCCCACGAGATGGGCCACGCCATGCACTCCTACTACTCCAACCAGCAGCAGCCCTACCCCAAGGCGGACTACTCGATCTTCGTCGCCGAAGTCGCCTCGACGCTCAACGAGCACCTGCTCGCAGAGCACTTGCTCGCCGAGCTGAAAGGCAAGCGCCGGCTGTTCCTGCTCGGCGAGCAGCTCGAGGGCTTTCGGCAGACGTTCTTTCGCCAAGCGATGTTCGCCGAGTTCGAGCTCGACGTGTACCGACTCGCCGAGGCCGGCGAGGCGATCACCGCCGACGCGCTCAGCGAGCGCTACCTCGCCGTCGCCCGCCGCTACTACGGCCACGACGAGGGTGTCGTCACCGTCGACGACGCGTACGGCATGGAGTGGGCATACATCCCGCACTTCTATTACAATTTCTACGTGTTCCAGTACGTAACGGGCATCACGGCAGCCACCGCGCTCGCCGAGGGCATCCTCGCGCACGGCGCGCCCGCGCGCGATCGCTACATCGAGAATCTGCTCTACGCGGGGTGTCGCGCCGCGCCGATCGACATCCTCGCCGCAGCAGGCGTAGACCTCACGACCACGGCCCCCTACGACGTGGCCATGTCGGTCTTCGAGCGCACACTCGACCAAGCAGAAGCGGTCACAGCGGGAGCCCGCGGCGGGCACGCCGTCGCGAGCTGACCCGCGGTCTCTCGGCCACGCGATGATCTATCTCTGGATCGGCTTCTTCGCGATCATCGCGTTTCTGCTCGCCCTCGATCTGGGCGTCTTTCACCGCCAGGCGCACGCCATCCGCTTTCGCGAGGCCGTCATCTGGAGCTGCGTATGGGTCACCATCTCGCTCTGCATGAATGGCCTGATATACTTCATATACGAATATCACTGGTTCGGTGTCACGCTCGACACTGGCACACGTCGTGACATCGCGACATTCTTCGGCGGGCGCGTGCTCGCCGGCGGCTTCGAGGCCGCCGAAGCGTTCTTCACTGGCTACCTGCTCGAGAAGGCGCTCAGCGTCGACAACATCTTCGTGATGGCGATGCTCTTTCGCCAGTTCCGCGTCGAGCCGGCCTACCAGCACCGCGTCCTCTTCTGGGGCATCATCGGCGCGATCATCAGCCGCAGTATCATGATCTTCGTCGGCGTGTGGCTGGTGACGCGCTTCTCGTGGCTGTTCTACGTCTTCGGCGCCTACCTCGCCTTCGCCGGTGTGAAGATGGTCTTCACCGACGAAGACGACGACGAAGACGAGCAGTTCGACCCCGACAAGAGCCTCATCATGCGCATCGTCGGGCGCGTGATCCCGATCGCCCGCGATCCCCACGGCGCGCGGCTCACGGCGCGCGAGAACGGCAAGCTGCACATCACCAAGCTCGGCCTGGCGCTCGTCGTCATCGAGCTCACCGACGTGATCTTCGCGCTCGACTCGGTGCCCGCGGTCCTAGCCATCACCACCGACTCGTTCATCGTGCTGACCTCGAACATCTTCGCGATCCTCGGCCTGCGCGCGATGTACTTCGTGCTGGCGACGATGCTCGACAAGTTTCGCTATCTGCAGATCGCGCTCGCCATCGTGCTCGTGGTGATCGGCACCAAGATGTTCCTGCACAACGTCTACGACATCCCCACCAGCTGGTCACTGATCGGCATCGGCAGCATCCTCGCGCTCGGCATCACGGCCTCGCTGATGGCCAACCGCGCACCGAAGCTCGACGTCGAGCTCGAAGAGAGCAAGGCCGACGACGCAGCCCCAGCCGCTAACGAGGACGTAGCCGCCCCTTCGGCCGACGGCGAAGCAGACGTCCCGAGCGAAACGCGTGGCAAGGGCGAGTAGGCCTCAGGCCTCGGGCCTCGGGCCTCAGGTCGCACCGTAGGCTCGCGCTTCGCGCTTCGCGGTGATGCGGCCTTGCCGCCCCAGCTACTCGGCGGTCACGCCAAAAGCGACGAGCGTCTGGTCGTCGCTCTGCTGCGCGTTGCCGACGAAGCGCCGCACATCGGCCACCACGCGCTGTACCACCTGCGACGGCTCGGCCGGTCCGCTGACCACCGCGTTGCGCAGGCGCTGCATGTTGTACTCCTGCGCGTGGCGGTTCATCGCCTCGTTGATGCCGTCGGTGTAGAGCAGCACCACGTCGCCTGCGACCAGCTCGTAGACCTCTTGCGGATACTCCATCTCGGGCACCACGCCGAGCGCCACGGCCGTGGCGTCGTCGAGCTCCGAGATGCCTGCGAAGCGGCTGCTGCAGACCATCGGCGGCTGGTGGCCCGCGTTGGCCACCGTGAAGGTGCGCGCCTCGAGGTCGAGCATGATGTAGAGCACGGTGGCGAACATCGCGTCCTGGCCTGACTCCATCAGCGTGCGATTGGCCGCCGAGAGGATCTTGCCCGGCGACGACAGCGAGCGCGAAAAGAGGCGGATGTCGCTAGTGACCTTCGCCATCAGCAGCGCCGCGCTGACGCCCTTGCCCGAGATGTCGCCGACGAGGATGCCGATGCGCGGCTTGCCGCGGCGCTGCCCGTCGTCTCCTGGCCAGATCTCGATGATGTCGTAGAAGTCGCCGCCGACGTGCAGCGCCGGCAGGTAGTGCGTCTCGAAGCGCAGCCCGGCGACCTGCGGCAGGTGCTGTGGCAGAAAGCTCTGCTGGATCTTGCGCGCCAGCTGCAGGTCGGCCTCGAGCCGCTGCTGCGTCAAAAGCTGCTGGCCGGTGCGCGCGTTGGCGATGGCCACGCCTGCCTGACGCGCGATGGCCGACAGCAGCGCGAGATCGTCCTGCGAAAAGGCCGCCGCGCCGGAGCGTCCTTCGAGGTGCAGCGTGCCGAACGCTTCGTTGCGGCAGATCAGCGGCGCGCCGATCTTGGGCGTCGCCGCGGGCGGCTCGGCCGGACCGCGCGGGCGCGCCGGGCGCGTGCCCGACGGCGTGCCGCGGATGACGGCGCCCTGCTCCATCACCTGGTCGACCATCGTCTGCGAGAAGCTCAAGCCGCCGCTGCTCGGCGCGCTGCCTGGCCGCTGCATCACCGCCTCGGGCACCAGCTGCCCGCTCTTGTCGTTGATCATCAGCACGAAGCCGCGCTCGGCCTGCGGGAAGACCTCGAACAGGTGGGTCAGCACCTTCTCGAGCAGCTTGTCGAGGTGAAGCTCGCTGCCGATCGCGTCGGCGACGGCGTACATCGCCTCGAGCATCTTGGTGGCGCGGCCTTCAGGAAGACCGGTCAGCTCGGGCGCCGAGTCGGTCTTGAGGATCGGCCCCGTCATCGCCGGACCCAGCCCGGTGCCGGCCGAGCCCGCCGCGGCGGCCGCCGCCTTCGCCTCGGCCTGCTTGCGCGCCGCAGCGGCGAGCGGGTCGAGTGTCAGCGTCTGCGTCAGCGTCTGCGTGAGCGGATCGGCGCCTGGCGCGTGGTGCATCAGGTCAGCGATGACGGTCTGCACCTCGGCACCCCAGCGCGGCTTCTTGACCTCTTGCTCGTAGCGAAATGACGAGCCGCCGATGCGGATCACGTCGCGCCCGTTGAGCGTGTGACGGGTGATCTGCCGATCGTTGACGAAGGTGCCGTTGCCGCTGCCGAGGTCCTCGAGGATGTGCGAGCCCTCGGCGTTCATGATACGCGCGTGACGGCGCGACACGTTGAGGTCGCCGATATAGATGTCGCTGTTGAAGGAGCGCCCGAGGACGCACTCCTTCTCGAGCTCGTATCGCTTGCCCGCGCTCGGACCGGAGATGGCGACTAGGTGTCCCATGACTCGATGCTGAAGCTAGAAGCCGTCCGTACTCGGGCCTTCGCCGGTCAGCCGGCGAGCTTCGCCGCGGCGTCGTCGACGGTGTCGAAGGTCTCGAGCGCGGCTTCGAGTCGCAGCAGGCGGAAGATCTCTTTCGGCTGACGTTGCAGGCCCGCGACCTTGACGTCGCCGCCGCCGGTGCGCGCGCGCTTGTAGAGCGTGACGAGCGCGCCGACGCCCGAGCTGTCGATCCACTCGAGCTTCGAGAGATCGAGCACGAACTTGGTCGGGCCCTGCGCGAGCTCGATCATCTTCGGCCGCACCTCCGCCGCGGTGGTCGCGTCGAGGCGCCCGCCGATGGTGATCACCTTGAGGTCGTCGCTTCGATCGGTAACGTCAAACTCTATGTTGGCCATCGTCTCGTTTACCTGTGGTTGAAACGACCTAGTCGCTGCCTGCTGGCCGCGAGAGGTCTCTCACCATCGTCAGCTCGTTGCGCGCGGTTCGCGCTTGCCCATCGCGCTTGTACGACACGTCGTCCATACAGCGGCTCATGATGAAGAGGCCCATCCCACTGTCCGGAATATCACCGTCGGGCAGGCTCGCGATCACGTCATCGTCGGGGTTGTGATCGACCTCGTAGCCAATGCCTTGATCTTCGATGCGGATCGTCAGCTCGTCTCCGCGACGCGACACCTCTACCACGACTGGCGCGTCATCGGGCAGCTTCGAGTGATGCACGACGTTGTTGAAGGCCTCGTTGTACGCCGACACCACCTCGAACATCACCTTCTCGTTGGCTCCATGGCAGATGGCGTGCAGCATCGTCCCGATTCCATCGCGGAACGTGATGTCGCACGGCACCGTCGCCTTGAAGCTTCGATCCGTCATATCCCGCCGATTCTACTGGCGTGCCGAACCATAGGTCAAACGGTGGCCGGCGTGTGTTCGTCGGCTAGCTCGACGACGTCAGAATCGTGATACTGGCGCGAGCTGCGCGCGGAATGGCCGCCCCCCGAGGAGCCGGCGCCGCCGCTTCCGCCGCCACCTGGCGCCCCGTTGCCGCCGCCGCTGAGCCGACGAATGCGCTCGATGCGTGTCGCCACGTCGCGGAACTTGGGGTCTTTCTTGCCGACCTTCTCGTAGTAGTAGAGCGCCTCGCGCAGGTCGTCGAGATGCTCGTAGGCCTGGCCTAGCTCGAAGTAGAGCGCGATCGTCTCGCGCTCGGTGATCCCTTCGACGTAGAGCCCGGTTTTGAACTGGCTGATGGCCTCCGACATCATGCTCTTCTCGGCGTAGCAGAGGCCGATCATCATGTGGCAGAGCACCTCTTTCTCGCGCGATCGCATGGCGACCTTGAACTCGGCGATGGCGTCGTCGAGAAGCCCCATCTCGCGATAGGCGATGCCCAGGTCGTAGTGCGTGTCGGAGTCCTCGTCGCTGACCTGGTTGTCCACGCCGCGCTTGAACTCGTTGAAGACGTCCTCGACGCTGTAGTCGGCGCCTTCGTTGGTCCCGGGCAGCGGCGGCACGGGCTCGTCGAGCGAGTCAGCGAGCTCGGCGGCGAGATCGACCTGGCTGTCGCCCGGGATCGTGCCGTCGTTGAAGCTGTCGGCGCGGCGCTCCGACTCCTGCAGGTCGGCGACCTTCGCCGCCACCAGCGGATGACCTGGATAGCGGCTCTCGAGGTCATCGAGGATCGAGCGTGCCTCGGCGAAGAGGTGCTGCTGGATGAAGAAGTCCGCCTCCTCGAGATCGTCCTCGATACCGCTGCCGGCCTCTTCTTCCTGCCGAATGCGCGCGTGCGACGCGCTCGGGTGCTGCTCCGCAGGCAGCGGGATGACGTCCTGCGAGGGCATCGAGCCGCCAAGCGTGTCGGTGGCCTGGCCCGATAGCTCGAGCACACCCGACTCGCGCACGCCGTAGGGGTCTTCGCGATAGCCGTGCGGCGACGAGGCTTGCGCCAGGTCGGCGAGCTGATCGAGCTCGCCCGAAGGCGTTCGCGAGAGCTCGCCACTGCCGCGAGCGAACTCGCCACTGCCGCGCGCGAGCTCGCCACTGCCGCGAGCGAACTCGCCACTGCCGCGGGAGAAGTCGCCACTGCCGCGGGCGAAGTCGCCACTGCCGCGAGAGAAGTCGCCACTGCCGCGAGAGAAGTCGCCACTACCGCGGTAGGCGCTCGACCCCGGCGACGGGTTGCGCAGCATGCTCGGTCCGCCGACCGCGGTCGAGCCGAAGTCCTGGTCGGGCTCGAGCGCGATCTCCTCGACGATGTCGCCGGCGTCGAGGTTGATCGCCGAGTTCTCGTCGAACTCGTCGAGGCCGGAGTCTTCGCGGTAGCCGCCGGCGTGCGTGCGCGAGGGCCCCAGCGGCAGATCGACCACCGGCTGCAGCCCGCTCTCGAGCATGCCGAGCAGCTCGCGCGCCGGAACGTTGTTCTGGTCGAGCTCGAGCGCCTCGTTGAGATAGCCGGCGGCGGAGCGGCGGTCGGTCTGCGCCAACCCTTGCGCCAGCGCGTATAGCTCGGTGGAGGCGTCGGCGAAGCGGCCGAGTTGGAGGTGCAGATCGCGCAGCTTGAGCCGCACCTCGACGTTGGCCGGGTCGCGCTCGAAGATCTGCCGCAGGTGGTCGATCGCTTTGTCGTGCAGACCGTACTTGATGTAGACGTCCGCCTCGGTGAGCACGCGTGCGACCTCGTCCTCGAGGTCTTCCTCCTCCCCCTCGTACCCGACGTATTCCGGCGGTGCGTGCTGGCCGGGGTGAGCCTGGCCGGGATGAGCCTGGCTCGGATGAGACTGGTAGCTCGCTTCGTATCCGCTGCCGTGGTCGTGACCGTCCGGCGCGTAGCCCGACTGCGAGTCGTAGCGCTGCTGCGGGCCGCTCGAGTAGAGCTCGTCGGCGGCGGTCGCCGCCTGCTGCAGCGGCTCGTCGAACGACTCCGGCGCCAGCATCTCCGGCGCCAACGTCTCCGGCGCCATCAGCGCAGGCGCCTGGCCGGTGGGCTTGCGATGGGGATCGTAGGCGGAGCCCTCGTAGGCGTCGACCTCCTCGAAGTCGAGCTGATCGGCGTCGAGGATCTCCGGCGATGGCGTCGGCTCGTACGCCGGCGGCGGCGGCGGCTGCAACGCGGCGTGGCGCGCCTGTGGCGCGCTCGACGCGCGCGCGATGGCGGCCGACGGTGG